>NZ_BAAAHH010000031.1:0-79643 GCF_039525175.1 Actinocorallia libanotica | reverse complement strand
GGGGGGCCCCCCCCCCCTCCCCTTCGGCTACAGGAGGCCGCGCACCCGGCGGGCGCACCGACGGCCGAACGCGCTCACGCACGCTGAACGACTCCCAGGGAGGCGTGGGCTTGGCGGTGTGCTGCCTGTGGATGGACGCACGCCATGTGTGGTGAGCGTTTGCCAGGGGGTGTGGGCCTGGCGGCGCGCTGCCTGGGGCGAACGATCCACAGGGGGGTGGACGGGGGCGCGGGGAATGTCGGTGCGGGGATCTAGCTTGCCGGTATGACGAAGATGCTGATCTTGCCGGTGCCCGAAGTGGTCCACGCCGTGTACCTGGTGGCGGCTCCGCTGTGGATCCCGCCTGATCCGGGTGCGGGGACGTTAGCGCTGGTCCACGTGGTCGACGGGCGGGAGCCGCCGCTGCCCTGGCTGGTCGGGGAGGGCGAGTGCCCGCGGTGCGCGCGGTGCGGGCTGGAGCACGACGACCCGACCGTCAGGCGGCTGCGGGGGAGCGGGCCGCATCTGCGGGTCACCGCCGCGGGATCGGCCGCCTGGCCGCCCGACCACCTCACGGTCGCCGCGTCCGCGGCCTACGACCTGGCCGAGCGGACCGGGGGCGTCCTCGTCGACGCGGTGACCGCCGACCTCGAGCCCTGGGCCCGTCCGCCCGACCCCTTCGACGTGCCGGAGAACTTCGCGGCCGCCGAGTGGCTCTCGGTCGCGGCCCTGCCCGATCCGGCGCCGCGCCGCTCCTGGACGCTGCGCACCGGGGGCCTGCGGATCTTCGGGATTCCCGAGCTCCGGGTCCGCCGCGTCACCGCCCGCCAGCGCCCCGGCTGGACGGAGGTCCTGCTCGCCCTGGCCCAGCGCCTGCTGCGCGAGCACTGGACGGCCCTGGCCCGCTTCCCGCCCCCCGCCTTCCGCGAGTTCCCCGCCCGCCTCCCGGTGACCGCCGCCGACCTGGGCGCCGCCCTGGCCCGCTGCCCCCACGGCACGGCCCGCACCCATCTGTCCCTGCGTCTGGACCCCGGCTCCCCGGGCCGCCCCACCCACCTCACCGTCACCGCCCCCGACCCCCGCTCCCGCCCGCTCTGGCGGGAGCGGACCCTCACCGACCTCGGCCTCTGAACCCGGCCGGAAAGGCGGAGCCCGCTGCGGTCGGAGTTTCCCGCCGGGCTCGGTTCATGAACGTGGTCGGAAAAGGTGGAGTCCGCTGTGGTCGGGTTCCTCCGCCGGGCTCGGTTCGTGGATGCGGCCGGGAAAGGCGGAGCCCGCCGTCGGCTTCGGGCCGGCGGCGGGAGGGTGGGGCGGCGGTGGTCAGGAGAGGGTGTAGGGGAGGTGCTTGATGCCGTTGATGAAGTTGGAGAAGAGGCGGTCGGGGGTGCCGGCCTTGATGGCGGGGAACTCGGTGAAGAGGCGCTGGAACATCGCGTTGATCTCCTGGCGGGCCAGGTGGGCGCCCAGGCAGAAGTGCGGGCCGGGGCCGCCGAAGCCGACGTGCGGGTTCGGGGAGCGGGTGATGTCGAACCTGTCGGGGTCGGTGAAGACCTTCTCGTCGCGGTTCGCCGAGTTGTAGTAGAGGACGAGCTTCTCGCCCTCCTTGATCTCGCGGCCGTTGAGCTCGGTGTCGCGGGTGGCGGTGCGGCGCATCCAGATGACCGGGGAGACGAAGCGCACGATCTCCTCGATGGCGGGGGAGATGTTCGCCTCGTAGTCCTCCAGCAGGAGGGCGCGCTGCTCGGGGAAGGCGGTGAACAGGTGCAGCCCGTGCGCGATGGCGTTGCGGGTGGTCTCGTTGCCCGCGACGGCCAGCAGGATGAAGAAGGACCCCATCTCCTGGTCGGTCAGCGACTCGCCGTCGATGTTGGCGTTGACGAGCTGGGAGACGAGGTCGTCGCCTTCCTTGCCGCGGCGTTCGCGGGAGAGCTCCTGCACCAGGTTCTGCAGGGCCTCGCCGGCCTCCAGGAGCTTGCCGAGCACGCCCATGGCGTCCCCGGTCGGCAGGTACTCGGGGTCGTTGCCGGCCAGGATGACGTTGGAGGCGTCGAAGACGGTCTGGTAGGCGGACTCCGGAATGGCCATCATCTGGCAGATGATCTGCAGGGGGAGCCGGGCGGCGACGTCGAGGACGAAGTCGCCGGTGCCCTTGCCCGCCTTGAGGTCGTCGATGATCTGCGTGGTGACGATCTCGATCTGGTCCTCGAACCGCTGCATCATCACGCGCGGCGAGAAGGCGCGGGAGACGATGCGCCGGATCTTGGCGTGCCGGGGGTCGTCCATGACGATCATCGAGCCGAAGTACTCGTGCACGTCGCCCGGCATGTCGGGAATGCTGATCGAACCCTTGCCCGAGCAGAAGTCCTGCGGGCGCCGCGAGGCCTCGACGACGTCGGCGTGCGTGACGATCGCCTTGTACCCGGGCCCCTGCGGCATGATCTCGATGACGGGTTCCTCGAACGTCACCAGCTCGGGGTGCTCGCGCAGCCGCCGGAAGGCCTCGTTCCGCTCGGCGAACGGCCGCTGCCAGAACGACCAGTCGGTCAGGTTGATCTCGTCGACTTCGATCATGTCCCGATCCTCACTAGAACAACATTCGGTTACGCCATCATGCCAAAGATCTGACGTACACCGTATGTAACCTGGATCACAGCCAATCCAATACCGCCCCGTTGACCTTCGCCGGCTGCTCCACCTGCAGGAAGTGTCCCGCGTCGGCGATGACCTCCGCGCGGGAACCGGAGGGCAGATGCTTCATCAGCCCACCGTCCATGCCGATCACGTCCACCCCCAGGCAGCCGTCGTCCGCCCCGTGCAGGTAGAGGAGCGGGACGGTGCCGACGGCTCCGGCGGCCTCCTGCGCGGCGGCGTAGCGCGGCAGATGGCGGGACGGGTCGAGCATCGCCCGGTAGTAGCCGATGGCCGCGGCCTTGTTCTCGGGGGAGCCCAGCGCCGCGAAGACGGGGGAGAGGTCCTCGTCGTGCCCCGGCGACCAGTCGCGCCACAGCCCCGCCACGAATCCCTCGTCCAGCGCCATCTCCGCCAGCGGCGTCTGGAAGAGGAAGATGTAGAACGACCGCTTGAGCTGCTCGTAGGAGAAGAAGCTCTCCAGCATCGCGTTGATCGGCGGCAGTGCCATCGTCACCGCCCGCCGCCAGCGGCCGGGCTCGGCGGCCAGCGCCCCGTAGACGGCCGCCGCCCCCCAGTCGTGCCCGATGAGGACGGCCGAGTCGTCGCCGCCCAGCGCTTCGTGCAGCGCGTTGGCGTCCGCGGCCAGCGCGCCGGTCTGGTAGGCGCCGTCCGCGGGCGGGGAGGTGGGCGCGTACCCGCGCATGTAGGGGGCCGCCACCCGGTATCCGCGTTCGGCCAGGGCGGAGCTCAGGTGCCGCCAGCTGTGCGGGGTGTCGGGGAAGCCGTGGAGCAGCAGGGCCAGCGGCCCGGTGGCGGGACCGGCCGTCAGGCAGCCGAACTCCAGCCCGTTCGCCTGGATCGTGGTGATCTCACTCATGGCGATGACGCTACTCCGCGGGCGCCGCCACGGGCTCCGAGCCGAAGGAGCCCTTCGGATATCGTGGTTGGTAAGAAGTTTCATACGTGATTCAGTGACACATGCTGTTGAAGACAACGAATCAAGTTGTCCGGACCGTGCTGAGGAACCTGTGATGACCGACCCCGCGACAGCGGCCAGAGACCATCTGTGGCTGCACTTCACCCGCCACTCGACATACGAGGACGGCGGCGAGGTGCCGGTGATCGTCCGCGGCGACGGCGCCTACATCTACGACGACAAGGGCAGGAAGTACCTCGACGGCCTCGCCGGGCTGTTCGTGGTGCAGGCCGGGCACGGCCGCGCCGAACTCGCCAGGGCCGCCGCCGCGCAGGCCGAGGAACTGGCCTTCTTCCCGCTGTGGTCCTACGCCCACCCCAGGGCCATCGAACTGGGCGAGCGGCTGGCCGCCGCGGCGCCCGGCGACCTCAACCGGGTCTTCTTCACCACCGGCGGCGGCGAGGCCGTCGAGTCGGCGTGGAAACTGGCCAAGCACTACTTCAAGCTCACCGGCAAGCCGATGAAGCACAAGGTGCTCAGCCGCGCCACCGCCTACCACGGCACAACCCAGGGCGCGCTGTCGATCACGGGCGTGCCGGCGTTCAAGGCGCCCTACGAACCGCTGGTGCCCTCCACCTTCCGGGTGCCCAACACCAACTTCTACCGCGCCCCCGCCCATTCCGACGACGCCGAGGCCTTCGGCCGCTGGGCCGCCGACCGCATCGAGGAGGCCATCCTCTTCGAGGGCCCCGAGACCGTCGCGGCGTTCTTCGTCGAACCCGTCCAGAACGCGGGCGGCTGCTTCCCGCCCCCGCCCGGCTACTTCCAGCGCGTCCGCGAGATCTGCGACAGGTACGACGTGCTGCTGGTCTCCGACGAGGTCATCTGCGCCTACGGACGGCTGGGCACCATGTTCGGCGCGCAGAAGTACGGCTACCAGCCCGACATCATCACCACCGCCAAGGGTCTGACCTCCGGTTACTCCCCGCTCGGCGCAATGCTCGTCAGCGACCGGCTGTTCGAGCCGTTCAGGACCGGCGAGACCATGTTCGCCCACGGCTACACCTTCGGAGGCCACCCCGTCTCGTCGGCCGTCGCCCTGGCCAACCTCGACCTGTTCGAACGCGAGGACCTGCTGGGCAACGTCCTGCGCAACGAGAGCGTCTTCCGCGCCACCCTGGAGAAGCTGCTCGACCTGCCGATCGTCGGCGACGTGCGGGGCGACGGCTACTTCTACGGCGTCGAACTGGTCAAGGACAAGGCGACCAAGGAGACCTTCGACGCCGAGGAGTCCGAGCGGCTGCTGCGCGGCTTCCTGTCCAGGGCGCTCTACGACACCGGCCTGTACTGCCGCGCCGACGACCGCGGCGACCCGGTCATCCAGCTCAGCCCGCCGCTGATCTGCGGTCCCGAGCATTTCGCGGAGATCGAGCAGAAGCTCCGCTCCGTCCTCACCGAGGCGTGGACGAAGATCTGACCTCCTGATGCTGGACAGTGCTTCCGGGAAGGGGGGATAGTCCGGGGGAGTTTCCCGCGCCATGCCCCCGGAGGAGCACTGTGCAGTACGACTACGTGATCGTCGGAGCCGGTTCGGCGGGCTGCGTCCTGGCCGCCCGGCTGTCGGAGGACCCCGGCGTCACCGTTGCCCTGATCGAGGCCGGAGGGCAGGACGGCAGGAAGGAGTTCCAGGTGCCCGCGGCCTTCCCCAAGCTCTTCCGGACCGAGGCGGACTGGGACTTCTCCACCGTCGGGCAGGAGGCGCTGGCCGGACGCGAGCTGTACTGGCCGCGCGGCCGGGTGCTGGGCGGCAGCTCCAGCATGAACGCGATGATGTGGGTGCGCGGCACCAGGGAGGACTACGACGACTGGGAGGTCCCCGGCTGGTCCTACGACGAGGTGCTCCCGTACTTCCAGAAGGCCGAACGCCGCGTCGGCTCCAACGCGGGCGGCGTCTACGGCACCGAGGGGCCCCTGCACATCGAGGAGCTGCGCGACCCGAACGTCACCACCAAGGCGTTCCTGAGGGCCTGCGACGAGCTGGGCCTGCACCGGCTGGACGAGCTGAACGGCCCGTCGAACGAGGGGTACGCGCAGACGCCCGTCACGCAGAAGAAGGGCCGCCGCTGGAGCACCTACGACGCCTTCCTCAAGCCCGTCCTGCACCGGCCGAACCTCACCGTCGTCACCGACGTGCAGGTCTCCCGCGTCCTCATCGAGGACGGGCGGGCCGTCGGCGTCGCCCACGGCAACCAGGAGGTCCGCGCGGTCAGGGAGGTCGTCCTCTGCGCCGGGGCCGTGGGCTCCCCGCACCTGCTGATGCTCTCGGGCGTCGGCGACCCCGCGCACCTGGCCGAGCACGGCATCGGCGTGGTGCGCCCGCTCCCGGCCGTCGGCCAGGGCCTCCAGGACCACCTGTCGATCTGCGTCTTCCGCAGGTGCCCGAAGAAGGTGACGCTGTCCAGCGCCGAGACCACCGCGAACCTGCTGAAGTACCTCACCCTGCGCAAGGGCCCCTTCACCACCAACGTCGGCGAGGCCGTGGCGTTCCTGCGCAGCGACCCGGCGCTGCCCGCACCCGACCTGGAGCTCGTCTTCGCACCCGTCCCGTTCATCCGGCACGGCCTGGACAAGGCGGCGGCCAAGGACGACGGCATCACCATCGGCGTCATCCTGCTGCAGCCCGACAGCGTCGGCTCCCTGCGCCTGGCCTCGGCCGACCCGGCGGACCCGCCGCGGATCGACGCCGCCTACCTCACCGGGGAGAGCGACCTCGAGCGCCTGATCCACGGCATCCGCGAGGCCGAGCGGCTGCTGGACACCGAGGCGCTCCGCCCGTACGCCGCGGAGAACTACCCGCCCTACCCCGGCGCCGACGACGAGACGCTGCTGGAGAAGCACGTCAGGGAGAACAGCGAGACCCTCTACCACCCGGTCGGCACCTGCCGGATGGGCGTCGAGGAGTCCTCGGTCGTCGACCCCGAGCTGCGCGTGCGCGGTGTGCGCGGCCTGCGCGTCGCCGACGCCTCGGTCATGCCGCGGATCATCCGCGGCCACACCCACGCCCCCGCCGTCATGATCGCCGAAAAGGCCGCCGACCTCCTCCGGGGCTAGACGCGCCGAAGGGGCCCCTCCGGACGGAGGGGCCCCTTCGACCGGGTCCTAGCGCAGCTCGCGCTTGAGGATCTTGCCGCTGGCGGTCATCGGCAGCTCGTCGCGGAACTCCACGATCCGCGGGTACTTGTAGTTGGCGAACTGCTCCTTGCCCCAGGAGACGAGCTCGGCCTCGGTGATCTCGGCGCCGGGCTTGCGGATGACGTACGCCTTGACCTCCTCGCCGTGGCTGTCGTGCGGGACGCCCACGACCGCGGCCAGCGAGACGGCCGGGTGGGTCATGAGGACCTCCTCGATCTCGCGCGGGTAGATGTTGTAGCCACCGCGGATGATCATGTCCTTGGAGCGGTCGACGATGAAGTAGTAGCCCTCGTCGTCGCGGCGGGCCAGGTCGCCGGTGCGGAACCAGCCGTCCCGGATCGCCTCGGCGGTCGCCTCGGGCCGCTTGTAGTAGCCCTTCATGACGTTGTGGCCGCGGATCGCGATCTCACCGGGGCCCTCGCCCTCGACGGTGTTCCACTCGTCGTCGATGAGCTTCATCTCGATGCCCCAGATCGGCAGGCCGATCGAGCCGGGCTTGGTGGGCCGGTCGGGGCGGTTGAACGAGGCGACGGGGGAGGTCTCCGACAGGCCGTAGCCCTCCAGGATGTCCACGCCGAACTTGGTCTTGACGCCCTTGAGGATCTCCAGCGGCAGCGCGGCGCCGCCGGAGACGGCCACCCGCAGGTTGGCGGAGATCTCCTTGACGTCGTCCTCGGAGGTGTCGTCCATCAGCAGCGCCCACCACATGGTCGGCACGCCGGCGAACATGTTGACCTTCTCCTTGACCATCAGCTCGACGGCCGCCTTCGGCTCGAACCGCGGCACCAGCGCCAGCGTGGCGCGGCGGTAGATGCCGGTGTTCATCACGCAGGTCTGGCCGAAGATGTGGAACAGCGGCAGCGTCACCATGAAGGTGTCGTGCAGGGTCCGGGCGAACAGGCCGTCGGCGACCATCGCGTTCATCATCATGTTGCCGTGCGACAGCTCGGCGCCCTTGGGCTGCCCGGTGGTGCCGGAGGTGTAGAGCACCACGGCGGTGTCGGTCGGCTCGGTGGCGACCGACTCGAAGGTGCCCGGCTGCCCGTTCAGCGCCGCCCAGAACAGCTGGGCGCCCTCGAACGGGGTCTCGGTGGCCGCGGGGTTCGCGGGCAGGACCACGAAGTGCTCGCAGCCGTCGGCCTGCTGGAAGCCGGCGTATCCGGCCTCGCCGATCGGCAGCTCGGGGGTGCCCTCGAAGCAGAACAGCGCCTTGGCGTCGGAGTCGCCCAGGTGGTAGGCGACCTCGCGCGGCTTGAGCAGCACGTTCAGCGGGACGACGACCGCGCCGGCCTTGAGGATCCCGAAGTAGACCATCGGGAAGTAGGGGAGGTTGGGGCAGGAGATCGCGACCTTGTCGCCCGGCTGGATGCCCCAGGAGACCAGCAGGTTGGCGACCTGGTCGGCGACCGTGTTGACGAAGGCGTAGGACAGCCGCATCTCGCCGAAGACCAGGGCGTCCCGGTCCGGGGTCTCTCGCGCGGCGTCTTCGATCAGCACGGACAGGTTGAGCATGGTGTTCTCTCTCCCAGAACTCGGTCGCATACTTTACGTGCGGGTAACCCATCCAACCGGGAACCGGGGGCGGCGTCCAGAGGCAAATGAGGCGTATGTCTCAACCCACGTTGGCCGGGTTGCCGTTGCGGTATTCTTAAGGTATGCGATCGAGGCTGCTTCTCAGCCCGCCGCGCTGACGACGAAGAACCAGCGTGGCAGCCCCTCCCTGCGTGAGGGGCTTCTTCATTTGACTTGAAGCAGGAACCGGAAAAGGGAACCCCAGTGAGCGACGAAGAGCAGCAGTACGACCCCCGTGCCGTCCAGGAGAAGTGGCAGGCCCGCTGGGCGGAGCTCGGCACCTTCGCCGCCAGTGACGACCCGGCGGACCCGCGCGAGCGGCGCTACATGCTGGACATGTTCCCCTACCCGTCCGGTGACCTGCACATGGGCCACGGCGAGGTCTTCGCCATCGGCGACGTCGTCGCCCGGTACTGGCTGCACCGGGGCTACAACGTCCTGCACCCGATCGGCTGGGACTCCT
The DNA here is from genome assembly GCF_039525175.1 of Actinocorallia libanotica. NCBI lineage: Bacteria > Bacillati > Actinomycetota > Actinomycetes > Streptosporangiales > Thermomonosporaceae > Actinocorallia > Actinocorallia libanotica. The sequence goes on along the minus strand of NZ_BAAAHH010000031.1, from coordinate 70,890 downwards.
TCGGCCTGCCCGCGGAGAACGCCGCGATCAAGCGCAACGCCCACCCGGCGGAGTGGACGTACGCCAACATCGAGACGCAGGCCAACTCCTTCCGGCGCTACGGCATCTCCTTCGACTGGTCGCGGCGGCTGCACACCAGCGACCCCGAGTACTACAAGTGGAACCAGTGGCTGTTCACCCGGTTCTTCGAGCGCGGCCTGGCCTACCGCAAGGGCGGCCTGGTCAACTGGTGCCCCAACGACCAGACGGTGCTGGCCAACGAGCAGGTCGTCCAGGGCAGGTGCGAGCGCTGCGGCGCGGACGTGGTGCGGCGCGAGCTGACCCAGTGGTACTTCAAGATCACCGACTACGCCGACCGGCTGCTGGACGACATGGCCCAGCTGGAGGGCGGCTGGCCCGAGCGCGTGCTGACCATGCAGCGCCACTGGATCGGCCGCTCCGAGGGCGCCGACGTCGTCTTCGAGATCGAGGGCCACGGCCCCGTCACCGTCTACACCACCCGCCCCGACACCCTGTACGGCGCGACGTTCTTCGTGGTCGCCGCCGACGCCGCGCTGGCCTCGCAGATCGTCAGCGACGAACAGCGCCCGGCCCTGGAGGCCTACCAGGCCGAGGTCGCCAAGCTGAGCGACATCGACCGCCTGTCCACCGAGAAGGAGAAGACCGGCGTCTTCCTGGGCGTGCACGCGGTCAACCCGGTCAACGGCGAGCGCCTGCCGGTCTGGGCGGCCGACTACGTGCTGGCCGACTACGGGCACGGCGCGATCATGGCGGTGCCCGCGCACGACCAGCGCGACCTGGACTTCGCCAGGGCCTTCGACCTGCCGGTCAAGGTCGTCCTGGAGACCGGCGCCGAGGACCCGGCCGCCACCGGCGTCGCCACCCCCGGCGAGGGCCGGCTGGTCAACTCCGGTCCGCTGGACGGGCTGACCAAGGCCGAGGCCATCTCCCGGATCATCGGCGTCCTGGAGGAGAAGGGCCTGGGCCACGGCACGGTCAACTTCCGGCTGCGCGACTGGCTGCTGTCCCGCCAGCGCTTCTGGGGCACCCCGATCCCGATCATCCACTGCCCGTCCTGCGGCGAGGTGCCCGTCCCCGACGAGGACCTGCCGGTGCGCCTGCCGGAGAACCTGCGCGGCGCCGACCTGGCGCCCAAGGGCGTCTCCCCGCTGGCCGGCGCCGCCGAGTGGGTCAACGTCAAGTGCCCCTCCTGCGGCGGCGAGGCCAAGCGCGACACCGACACCATGGACACCTTCGTGGACTCGTCCTGGTACTTCCTGCGCTACTGCTCGCCGGGCTACGAAGGCGGCCCGTTCGACGTGGAGAAGGTGCGTCAGTGGATGCCGGCCGACCAGTACGTCGGCGGGGTCGAGCACGCGGTCATGCACCTGCTGTACGCGCGCTTCTTCACCAAGGTCCTGCACGACCTGGGCATGCTCGACTTCACCGAGCCCTTCACCCGGCTGCTGAACCAGGGCCAGGTGATCAACCAGGGCAAGGCGATGTCCAAGTCCCTGGGCAACGGCGTGGACCTGGGGCAGCAGATCGACGCCTACGGCGTGGACGCGGTGCGCCTGACCATGGTCTTCGCCGGTCCGCCGGAGGAGGACATCGACTGGGCGGACGTCTCGCCGGCGGCGTCGCAGAAGTTCCTGGCCCGCGCCTACCGGGTGATGTCGGAGGTCGCCAGCGAGCCCGGCGCCGACGTCGCCGCCGGCGACGTGGAGCTGCGCCGCGTCACCCACCGCACGATCGACGAGGTCACCCGCCTGGTCGAGGCGTACCGGTTCAACGTGGCGGTCGCCCGCATGATGGAGCTGACGTCGGCGGCCCGCAAGGCCATCGACTCCGGCCCCGGCGCCGCCGACCCGGCCGTCCGCGAGGCGGCCGAGACCCTGGCGGTCCTGCTGTCGATCACCGCCCCGTACATCACCGAGGAGGGCTGGGAGAAGCTGGGCCACAGCGGCTCCATCGCCCGCGTGCCGTGGCCGGTCGCCGACCCGGCGCTGCTGGTGCAGGAGACGGTGACGTGCGTCGTCCAGGTCGCCGGCAAGGTCCGCGACCGGCTGGAGATCTCCCCTGACGTCTCCGCCGAGGAGCTGGAGAAGCTGGCCCTGGCCTCGGAGAAGGTCCAGGCCGCGATCGGCGACGGGACCGTCCGCAAGGTCATCGTCCGCGCGCCGAAGATCGTCAACATCGTCGTCTGACGCCTGCCGGTCCGGGGGGCGACCCCCGGGCCCCCGAAGGGCCGTCCCGCCCGGGGCGGCCCTTCGCTCGGCCCCATTGACAAAATTCGTTTTTACATAAAAACTTGGTTTTGCGATGAGAGACATCCTGTACCTGGAGCAGATCGAACAGGCCGAGATCCTGTTCAAGCCGCAGCGGATCGAGGTGCTGCGGCTGCTGGCCGAGCCCCGCACCTGCGGGGAGGTCGCCCAGCGCCTCGGCCAGTCCAAGCAGCGCGTGTACTACCACGTGAAGCTGCTGGAGGAGGCGGGGCTGGTCGTCCGCGTGGCCGAACGCAAGGTCCGCGCCGTCCACGAGGGCGTCTACCAGGCGACCGCCCGGTCGTACTGGCTCTCCCCCCGGCTGGTCGGGCGGATCGGCGGCGGGCTGCGCGAGGCGCGGGACGCCATGGGCCTCGGCTACCTGCTCGACCTCATGGAAGAGGTGCAGGAGGACGTCGCCAAGCTCGACCCCGCCGTCTGTGAACTCCCCTCCTTCGGCGTCTCCGGACAGATCCGGATCGCGCCGGAGCGGCGGCAGGAGTTCCTGGACGAGCTGCGGGACACCCTGCAAGGCCTGTTCACGCGCTATGGCGGAGCCGAAGGCGACGCCTTCAAGCTCGCGGTGGCCTGTTACCCGAAAGCGGAGGAAGAAGATGACTGAGCCGATGAAGATCGTCGCCCGCACCACCGCCCCCCTCAAGGAGGTCCACCACGCGCTCACCGACGCCGCGATGCTGCGCGAGTGGCTGGCCGAGCACGCCCGGGTCGAGCTGCCCGAGCGCTACGAGTTCTGGGGCCGCCACGCCCCCGAGGGCGACGCGCCGCACCAGCGGCTCCTGCACGCCGACGACCGCGGGCTCCGGTTCGCCTGGCTCCTCGGCGGCGAGGAGATGACCACCGAGTTCGCGCTGAGCGAGGGCGAGGACGGGGGCACCCTGATCACGGTGACGCAGACCGGCGTCGACGAGGCCGCGGCGCAGCGCGGGGAGGGGCTCCAGAACGTCCTGTACACGTTCTGGTACGTGGCCACGGCCAACCTCGTCGACCGGCTGGAGGGCCGCGCCGTCACCGGATGGTGCGACTTCGCCGGCGCCGAGCTGCGGACCGAGATCGAGATCGCCGCCCCGCGGGAGAAGGTGTACGACGCGCTGATCGACGGGGAGAAGGTCAGCGAGTGGTTCGGGATCCCCATCGGCATCGAGCCGTTCGTGGGCGGCCGCTACGCGATGGGCGGCCTGGAGAGCGGCTACGCCGCGAAGATCGTGGACCTGGAGCCCCAGCGGAGGCTGGGCGTCGACTGGGGCGAGGGCGTGGGCGTGGCCACCTGGGAGCTGGCCGACTCCGACGGGGCCACCAGGCTGACCTTCGTGCAGAGCGGCTTCGACCGGGAGAACCCGCCGTTCACCGGCTGGTGCGGCTCGCTCTCCGGGCTGGCGGAGCTGCGCCGGTACCTGGAGCTGCCCGACTGGCGCCCCATCTGGGCGCCGGCGGCCTGAGGACCTTCAACGGCCGAGGACCTTCAACGGCCGGGGATCCTCGACGGCCCGAGGATCCCCGGCGAAAAGTAACGAGCAGTAAGGTCCTGGTCATCCCGGCGTAACGTCCGTGCGGCAGGGTGGAACCCGTTCGGATGAAGGAGGTTCCACCGTGACCCACGTGCGGCAGGCCGTGATCCTGGCCGGGGGCAACGCCACCCGGCTGCGGCCCTACACCGACCGCGTCCCCAAGGCGCTCGTCGACGTCGGCGGCAGGCCGATCCTCGAGCACCAGGTCGAGTGGCTGGCGGCCGAGGGCGTCGAGCACGTGGTGGTCTCCTGCGGGCACCTCGCCGAGATGCTGCGGCGGCACGTGCTGGGCCGCGCCTTCCCGCTGGAGGTGAGCCTGGCGGTGGAGGAGCGGCCGCTGGGCCGGGGCGGCGGGCTGAAGCACGCGGCACGCGCGCTGCCCTTCGGCGACGAGCCGTGGCTGGGGCTCAACGGCGACATCCTCACCCGCTTCCCGCTGGACGACCTGGTGCGCCAGCACGCCGACTCCGGGGCGCTGGCGACCCTGGGCGTGACCGCGCTGAAGTCCCCCTACGGCGTCGTCGAGATCGCCGTGGACGGCCGTATCACCGGCTTCGACGAGGCGCCGGTGCTGCCGCACTGGGTCAACGCCGGGGTGTACCTCTTCGAGCCGGGCATGCGCGAGCTGCTGCCCGACCTCGGCGACCACGAGACCGCGACCTTCCCCCGCCTCGCCGCCGGGGGAAGGCTCGGCGCCTACGAGATCGACGGGTACTGGCGGGGCATCGACACCGCCAAGGACCTCAAGGAGGCCAACCGGGACCTGCGGGCCCTCGGCTGGGCCGCCTGAACCCCGGGCGGAGCGCCCCACGGCAGGATGAGGAGCCGCCCCCGCGAGCGGGGGCGGCTCCTCCGTGCCGTCAGATCTTGCGCAGGACCGCGACGACCTTGCCCAGGACGCTGGAGGAGTCGCCGGGGATGGGGTCATAGGCGGGGTTCTGCGGCAGCAGCCAGACGTGTCCGTCCTGGCGCTTGAACGTCTTGACCGTGGCCTCGCCCTCGATCATCGCGGCCACGATGTCGCCGTTGTCGGCGTCGGGCTGCTGACGCACCACGACCCAGTCGCCGTCGGTGATGGCGGCGTCGATCATCGAGTCGCCCTGCACCTGCAGGAGGTAGTGGTCGCCCTCGCCGACGAGCTGCTTGGGCAGCGTGAAGACGTCCTCGATGGACTCCTCGGCCAGGATCGGGCCGCCGGCCGCGATCCGGCCCACCAGCGGCACGTAAGCCGGGGAGGGGCTCTCCCCGTAGGAGGCGGCCGGGTCGGCGGAGTGCGCGGACCGTCCGCCGGGCACGCGCACCTCGACCGCGCGGGGGCGGTTGGGGTCGCGGCGCAGGAAGCCCTTGCGCTGCAGGGTGCGCAGCTGGTGCGAGACGCTGGAGGTGCTGGTCAGCCCGACCGCCTCGCCGATCTCCCGCATCGACGGCGGGTAGCCGCGCCGCTGGACCGAGTCGCGGATCACTTCGAGCACCATGCGCTGGCGCTGGGTGAGGCCGGTCTCGTCCAGGGGTTCCTCAGGCGTCTGAGAGACCTTGCCCATGGCGCCTTCGCCTCCTGTCTCGTGTGCTCGTCGTCCGCTCAGGCCGGGTGGCTCGCGCCACAGAACGTTAGCGCGTTTCCGGACAATGATCAAACAATTGTTCGAGATTGGCGCCGCCGATCTGCAGGGACCGCTCCGATTATCGTACATCCGTTCTATCGAAAGGGGATTCGAGGAATGCTTCAAGAAATGGGCGTTTCCGCGCCGGGCCCGCGACACGCCGCAGGGGTCCCTGTGACCAGGGTCTACCGCCGGGGCGGGCGTTCCGGCTTGCGAAGGGGGTGCCGGGGGCTTAGGTTTGGACCACAACATCTAGTAGTTACACGGATGTAACTAGCCACAAGTTGTGGTCCCCTGGTGAATAGTTGACCCCGGTCCGTGGGAAGGAGCAGGGACGTGCACTGTCCATTCTGCCGTCACCCCGACAGCCGGGTGATCGACAGCCGGTCCACCGAGGACGGCGCGGCCATCCGGCGCCGCCGTTCCTGCCCCGAGTGCGGCAAGCGGTTCACCACCCAGGAGACCGTGCTCCAGATGGTGGCCAAGCGCAGCGGGGTGACCGAGCCGTTCATGCGGGAGAAGATCATCGCCGGGGTGCGCCGGGCCTGCCAGGGCCGCCCCGCCGACGAGGACGCACTGGCCGCGCTGGGCCAGAAGGTCGAGGAGGCCATCCGGGCGACCGGGGCCGCCGAGATCCAGTCCCACGAGATCGGCCTGGCGATCCTGGGGCCCCTGCGGGAGCTGGACGAGGTCGCCTACCTGCGTTTCGCCTCGGTCTACCGGGGCTTCGAGTCGATCGACGACTTCGAGAAAGAGATCAACGCCCTGCGAGGCCGGGGTTCGCCGGAATGAGGAAGCCGGCGAACCCGCTGTAGACACCGCGGGCGCTCAGTTGAAAACACACCCCCCTCCGGTCGGTGCACCGGAGCCGGGTGCGATCAGTCATGTGTGAGCGAAGGGCCCCGACGAGGAGGGCCCAGTGAGGGGGAGACATGACCGAGACGGTCAGCGGACCGGCTCGTCGTGGCAAGGCCGCGGTGCGCAAGGGCCTGAAGATGCAGCGCATCTTCACCAAGCCCGGCGTGCACCCCTATGACGAGATCGACTGGGAGCGCCGGGACGTCGTCATGACGAACTGGCGGGACGGCTCGATCAACTTCGAGCAGCGCGGCGTGGAGTTCCCCGCCTTCTGGTCGGTCAACGCCGCCAACATCGTCACCACGAAGTACTTCCGCGGCGCGGTCGGCACCCCGCAGCGCGAGTGGAGCCTCAAGCAGCTCATCGACCGGGTCGTGCGGGTCTACGCCGACACCGGCCGCGAGCACGGCTACTTCGCCTCGGACGAGGACGCCGAGATCTTCGAGCACGAGCTCAAGTACGCCCTGGCCCACCAGGTCTTCAGCTTCAACTCGCCGGTCTGGTTCAACGTCGGCACCAAGTCGCCCCAGCAGGTCAGCGCCTGCTTCATCCTCTCCGTGGACGACCAGATGGAGTCGATCCTGGAGTGGTACAAGGAAGAGGGCGTGATCTTCAAGGGCGGCTCCGGCTCCGGCGTCAACCTCTCGCGCATCCGCTCCTCCAAGGAGCTGCTCTCCTCCGGCGGCACCGCCAGCGGCCCCGTCTCCTTCATGCGCGGCGCCGACGCCTCGGCCGGCACCATCAAGTCCGGCGGCGCCACCCGCCGCGCGGCCAAGATGGTCGTCCTGGACGTGGACCACCCCGACATCGCGGAGTTCATCCAGACCAAGGCCCGCGAAGAGGACAAGATCCGCGCCCTGCGCGACGCCGGGTTCGACATGGACCTCGGCGGCAAGGACATCGTCTCCGTCCAGTACCAGAACGCCAACAACAGCGTGCGGGTCTCCGACGAGTTCATGCGCGCGGTGGAGGCCGACGGCGAGTTCGGGCTGCGCGCGCGGCTGAACGGCGAGGTCATCGAGACCATCCGCGCCAAGGACCTCTTCCGCCTCATGGCGCAGGCCGCCTGGGAGTGCGCCGACCCCGGCGTCCAGTACGACGACACCATCAACGACTGGCACACCGCGCCCGAGTCCGGCCGCATCACCGCGTCCAACCCCTGCTCGGAGTACCTGCACCTGGACAACTCCTCGTGCAACCTGGCCAGCATCAACCTGCTGAAGTTCCTGCGCGAGGACAACACCTTCGACGTCGCGTCGTTCGTGAAGCTGGTCGAGCTGATCATCACCGCGATGGACATCTCCATCACCTTCGCCGACTTCCCGACCGAGAAGATCGGCGAGACCACCCGCGCGTTCCGCCAGCTGGGCATCGGCTACGCCAACCTGGGCGCGCTGCTCATGGCCACCGGCCACGCCTACGACTCCGAGGGCGGCCGGGCCATCGCCGCGGCCATCACCTCGCTGATGACGGGCTCGGCCTACCGCCGCTCGGCCGAGCTGGCCGCCGCTGTCGGCACCTACGACGGGTACGCCCGCAACGCCGAGGCGCACAAGCGCGTCATGCGCAAGCACGCCGCGGCCAACGACACCATCCGCACGCTGGAGGAGATGGACAAGGCCCTCCACGTCGAGGCCACCCGCGAGTGGGCGGAGTGCCTGCGGCTGGGCGAGAAGAACGGCTACCGCAACGCCCAGGCGTCGCTGCTCGCGCCGACCGGCACCATCGGCCTGATGATGGACTGCGACACCACCGGCATCGAGCCCGACCTGGCGCTGAAGAAGTTCAAGAAGCTGGTCGGCGGCGGCTCCATGGAGATCGTCAACCACACGGTGCCGCGCGCCCTGCGCAAGCTCGGCTACCAGCCCGAGCAGGTCGAGGCGATCGTGGAGTACATCGCCGAGCACGGCCACATCGTGGACGCGCCGGGGCTCAGGCGCGAGCACTACGAGGTGTTCGACTGCGCGATGGGCGAGCGCTCCATCAGCCCGATGGGCCACGTGCGGATGATGGCGGCGGCCCAGCCGTTCCTGTCCGGCGCCATCTCCAAGACCGTCAACATGCCCGAGAGTGCGACCATCGAGGACATCGAGAAGGTCTACTTCGAGGGCTGGAAGATGGGCCTGAAGGCGCTGGCCATCTACCGCGACAACTGCAAGGTCGGCCAGCCGCTGTCGGCGGCGAAGAAGAAGGAGGAGGTCAAGGAGGCTCCGGCCGCCGCGGCCGCCCCCGTCCCGGCCGCTCCGGTCCGCCCGGTGCGCCGCCGCCTGCCCAAGAAGCGCCCCGCCACCGTCACCCGCTTCTCCGTCGCGGGCGCCGAGGGCTACATGACGGCGTCGTCCTACCCCGACAACGGCCTGGGCGAGGTCTTCCTCAAGCTCGGCAAGCAGGGTTCGACCCTCGCCGGCGTCATGGACGCCTTCTCGATGGCGATCTCCATCAGCCTCCAGTACGGCGTGCCGCTGGAGACGTGGGTCGAGAAGTTCACCAACATGCGCTTCGAGCCCGCCGGGATGACCGACGACCCCGACATCCGCATGGCGACGTCCTTCATGGACTACATCTTCCGCCGCCTGGCCCTGGACCACCTGCCGTACGAGTCCCGCGCGGCACTGGGCATCTTCTCCGCCGAGGAGCGCACCCTCCAGGCCGCCGGCGAGGACCCCGCCTCCCTGCACACCGAGGAGGCCGAGACGGTCGAGGCCCTGGCCCAGTCCGCGGAGATCAAGCCCCAGGCCGAGCTCCTCCCGGTGTTCGCCGAGGCCCCGGCGCGCGTCGACGCCACCGAGAGCCACGGCCGCCGCACGGCCGACGCCCCGATGTGCATGACCTGCGGCACCAGCATGCGTCCCGCCGGAAGCTGCTACGTCTGCGAAGGCTGCGGCTCCACCAGCGGCTGCAGCTGACACGAGGCAGAAGTACACGAAGGGGGCCCGGATCCGTCCGGGCCCCCTTCGCCTTCGGCGGGGGTCCCCGCGGAACTCGCCTTGGCCGGTTCCGCCGGGAACGGTTGACCTTCCAGCGGGTGGAAGGTGGAGGGTCGGTGCATGAGCGCGAGCACGGAGTTGTTCACCATCGGGCAGCTCGCCCGCAGGACGGGTCTTGCGGCGCGCACCATCAGGTTCTGGTCGGACCTGGGGGTGGTGCCGCCGGCCAGGAGGTCGGCGGGCGGCTACCGGCTCTACGACGTGGAGGCGGTGGCCCGGCTCGAGCTCGTCAGGACGTTGCGGGAACTGGGGCTGGGCCTCGACGCCGTCCGTGCGGTGCTGGCGCGCGGCACGACGGTCGCCGAGGTGGCCAGGGCGCACGTCGCGGCGCTGGACGTGGAGATCCGGGTGCTGCGGTTGCGCCGGGCGGTGCTCAGCACGGTCGCCGCACGGGAGAGCACGATCGAGGAGACGGTGCTGATGCACAGACTGGCCAGGCTGTCCGCGCGCGAGCGGCAGCAGTTGATCGACGACTTCCTGGCCGAGGTGGCCGAGGGGATCGACCCCGGCACGCCCGCCATGGGGGTCGTCCGGAGCATGCGGCGGCTGCCCGCGGAGCTGCCGGACGACCCGGCGCCCGAGCAGGTCGACGCCTGGATCGAGCTGGGGGAGCTCGTCACCGACGAGGACTTCCGGCGGAAGGTCCGCGCCATGGCGGTGGCCGGCGACGGGGCGGAGGAACCCGCCCGCGGACCCGACCCCCGGCTGGTCTTCGAGCACGCCGGACGGGCGCTGGCCGAGGGCGTTGACCCCGCCTCGGAGGCGGGGCGGGAGGTCCTGGACCGCGTCGTGGCCCCGGACACGCCGGCGGAGCACCGCGCCCGGATGCTGGAGCAGCTGGAGACGTTCACCGACGCCAGGGTCGAGCGCTACTGGCACCTGCTGGCGCTCATCAACGGCGAGACCCCCGCTCCCGCGGCCGTTCCGGCCTTCGAGTGGCTGATCGCGGCGCTGCGGGCGCGCTAGTGCGCAAGGGCCGAAGGGGAGCCGGGGAGAGAGCGGCTCCCCTTCGGCGGGGATCGGTCAGACGACCGGGAGGCCCTTGCGCATGCGGCGGCGGAAGTCCCACAGGTAGACGTTGAAGGGGAACTCGCGGGCCGCGGCGGGCATGACGCGGTTGACGGCCGCGGCGAGGCGGACGTAGCGGTCGAGGAGGAACTGGGAACGGCGGTTCCACTTCAGGCCCAGCAGGTCGCGGAACTCCTGGGGGAGGAAGCCTGCGGTCAGGAAGAGCATGAAGGGGCCGAAGAGCCGCTGAACGGGGGAGGGCAGGAAGCCCAGGGTGGCGAGGTCGTGCAGGAACCCGCGGGTGTAGTCGTCGACCTCGAGCTTCTTGACCTCTTCGTTCCAGTAGGCGTCGAAGGCCTCGAGATCGGCCGGCCACATGTCGGGGGAGACCTGGAGGCTGGTGGCGAACCGGGCGGAGTGCCGGTAGAAGGCGGCCATGTCCTCGCGGCCCAGCGGGAGGTCCAGTGCCTTGATGAGGTCCACGGATCCCCGGTAAAGGCAGGCGGCCACCCACAGCTGCAGATCGGGGGAGAAGGCGTTGTACCTGACCGCCGCGCCGGGCTCGGAGTGGACCTGGCGGTGGGCGCGGTTGATCTCCTTGCGCAGGTACTCCCGCTCGGCCGCGGTGCCGTTGCTGGCGACGGCCAGGAAGGTGAGGGTGGTGCGGCCCCGCTTGATCGGGTGCTTGTCGAGCCTGCCGGTCTCCACCTTGCTCTCGGCGACGCCGTAGCCCACCTTGATGTTGGAGAGCTGCATGACCACGTTGGACATGGCGAGGGAGAGCGCGAATCCGTTCAGGGTGTCCCTCGCCACCTGGGGGATGGGCTCGTCCTGGAAGGTCTTGTGCCGCTCGGGGGGCGGGGGAGCCACGGCGCTCGTCATGGGGGCCTCACTTCATGCGCGGGGGTGGATGCGCGGTTGGATCTCATCCAAAGTGACATAAGTAACCAGTTACTTTCAACATGTCCCGCATCACAGGATCGCTCCGGGGCCCGATGTCGTTACAGGAGTACCGCAAGAGGAGCGCGTACGATACTCGTCGAAGGCGCGGAACCGTGCATGGCGCGCTTCGGTTCCGGGCCCGGTCAACGGGGGGCGTGGGTGTCCGCGCCCCCTGTCCGCTCATCTCCAGCCTCCGTGAACCCCCGCCCCCGCCACTGGAGCCCGCGATGCAGCTTCCCAAAGGTGCGAACGTCCCCGTCCCCGCCCCCGCCGTACGGGTGGAACTGAACTGGACGGCAGGTCCCGACGCCGACGCCACCGCCCTGGTCCTCGCCGGCGGCCGGGTCCGCGGCGACGACGACATGGTCTTCTACAACCAGCCGGCGCACCCCTCCGGAGCCGTCCGGCACGAGGGAAAGCGGCGGACGTCCGGCGGGGTGGTGGACACCCTGCTCGTCGACCTCGCCCGGGTCGAGTCCGGGATCGACACGATCGCCGTCGTCGCCTCGGCGGACGGCGGTACCTTCGGCCAGTACCGGGGCCTGCGGATCCGGGTGCTGGACGCCGGGAAGGGCACCGAGCTCGCCGTGTTCGAGCCCTCCGACGCCACCACCGAGACCGCCTTCGTGCTCGGCGAGCTCTACCGGCGGCAGGGCGCGTGGAAGTTCCGCGCCGTCGGCCAGGGCTACGACACCGGGCTGGCCGGGCTGGCCACCGACTTCGGGATCACCGTGGAGGACGCGCCCCCGCCCCCGCCCCCGGTGAGCCTGCAGAAGATCACGCTGACCAAGCACGAGCCCTCGGTGTCGCTGACCAAGCGCGGCGCGACGTCCGGGGCGATGCGGGTCAACCTCAACTGGATGGTCCAGGGCACCAGCACCCCCACCAAGGGCAGGTTCCCCTCCCTGGGCACCACCCGCCACCTCGACCTCGACCTGTGCTGCATGTGGGAGCTGCAGGACGGCCGGAAGGGCATGATCGACCCGCTGGCCAGGAGCTTCGGCGCGTACGGCGAGCCGCCTTACGTGCTGCTGGACGCCGACGACCGCACCGGCGCGCGGGCCGAGGGCGAGAACCTCACCATCAACCTCGACCACGGCGCGCAGTTCCGGCGGCTGCTGGTGGTGGCCGTCATCTACGAGGGCGCCGACAGCTTCGCCGGGCTGCACGCCACCGCCACCCTCTACCCGCAGCAGGGCGCGCCGATCGAGATGTTCCTCGACGAGTGCGACGTCCCCCGCGCCCGGACCGCGGTGATCGCCCGGATCGACAACGTCGGCGGCGAGCTGGTCGTCACCCGCGAGGGCCGCTACTTCGCCGACCACGGGCGCAAGGGCGGCAAGCAGCTCGCGGACGAGGCCTATGGCTGGGGTTTCCGCTGGACGGTCAGCCGCGGCAAGTAGCCTTCGTCCATGACCGCTGTTCCCGAGCCCGCCGCCTGCGCGGGCTACGCGATCGAGGAGACGCTGCGGGCGGCCGGAGCCGTCCGGATCGCCGGGGTCGACGAGGTGGGCCGGGGCGCCTGGGCCGGTCCGGTCACGGTGTGCGCGGCGGTCGCCGACTTCGGCGCGCCGCCCGTGCTGGAACGCCCGCGCCGCCCGGTCCGCCTCACCGACTCCAAGCTGCTGAGCGCCGCCCACCGCGAGGCGTTCGCCGAGCTGCTGCCCGGCTGGCTGCGCGCCCACGCGATCGGCGAGGCGAGCGCGGCGGAGATCGACGAGCTGGGCATGACCGGTGCGCTGCGGCTGGCGGCGGTGCGCGCGCTGGAGGCGCTGCCGCAGCGGCCCGACGCGATCATCCTGGACGGCAAGCACGACTTCCTCGGCTCCCCCTGGCGGGTGCGCACCGAGATCAAGGCCGACCAGAGGAGCGTCTCGGTCGCGGCGGCGTCCGTTCTGGCCAAGGTGCACCGCGACCGCCGCATGGCGGAGCTCCCGGACTGCGACGCCTACGGGTTCGCCGAGAGCGCCGGATACCCCTCGCCCCGGCACCAGGCGGCGCTGGAGGAGTTCGGCCCCACCGGGCACCACCGCCTCACCTGGTCCTACCTGGACGACCTGCCGCGCTGGCGGCACCTGCGCAGGCACCGCGACCCGCGCGCCGGGGAGGGCCAGCTGAGCCTGATGTGAGCTCCCCGTTCCCGGAATTTCACCTGACGGGGAGCGCCGGACCCTGGACGCGGCGGCCTTCACCGGTCAGGCTTTTCCCTCAAGATGGAAGCGTCGGGACGCCCGAAGGACCGGCCGCGGACCTGTGCGGCGCGGGAGCTTTTCGAGCGCACTCGGGCGGGTTATTTTCAGATCCATTCTGGAATAAGGCGACTTGCTGGGCTCTTCCTGCTGGCGCTCACCCTCACCGGCGCGGTGGTGGCCGGGCTGCCGGTGGGGAACGCCATGGCCGCCGCCCTCCTGCTGCTGGTGGTGGTCGATCTGACGTTCCGCTCCCCGGCGGGGATCGCCGTCCTCGCGGTCGTGGCCTGCTGGCTCGCCGTGGTGGTCCCGCTCGCCCGGCTGTTCTCCGAACCGGCGCATCATGTGGCCTTCCTGGCCCTGCTGGGCCCCTGCGCCGCCCTGGCCTCCCTGCACCTGCGCGGCTACGTCCCCTGGCGCAGCGCCCTGTGGGCGCTGGGACTGGCCGGGCTGACGACGGTGGTGCTGGCCCATCCCGCGCCCCGGCTGCACGTCGCGCCCGCCTGGGCGGCGGCGCTGCTCGTCCTGGCCTACCGGTGGGACCAGGCGCGCCGGATGGCCGCCGCCGACTCCTACGACTCCGGCTGGGTGGAGGAGGCGGTCCAGCCCGCCGGGCCCCCGGCGGCCGCCCCGGTCCCCGCCGCGGCCGCTCCCGCCGCCCGTCCCGCGCCGCGGCCCGCGGCCGAGCCGCCGTCCGAACCGGAACCCGAGCCGCCGCCGTCGGCGGCCGCCGCGCTGGCCGAGCTGGAGGACATGATCGGGCTCGCCCCGGTCAAGCAGCAGGTCCGCTCGATCGCCGCGTCCATCGAGGCCGCCCACCTGCGCGCCGAGGCGGGGGTGCCGATCGAGAAGCCGCTGCGGCACCTGGTCTTCACCGGCCCGGCCGGCACCGGCAAGACCACGGTCGCCCGCGCCCTCGCCAAGATCTTCTACGCGTTCGGGCTGCTGCCCTCCGCCCGGGTCGTCGAGGTGCACCGCGCCGACCTGGTGGGGGAGTACCTCGGCGCCACCGCCATCAAGACCAACCAGGTGGTGGACTCCGCGCTCGGCGGCGTGCTCTTCGTCGACGAGGCGTACTCGCTGGTCAACACCGGCGACGGACAGCCCGACCGGTTCGGCAACGAGGCGGTGCAGGCGCTGCTCAAGCGGGCCGAGGACGACCGGGACCGGCTGGTGATCATCCTGGCCGGGTACGAGGCCGAGATGGAGGAGTTCCTCGACTCCAACCCCGGGCTCGCCTCCCGCTTCGGCACCCGCGTGCTCTTCCCCGGCTACCGGCCGCCGGAGCTGCTGGAGATCTGCCGCGCCAACGTGGAGGCGCGCGGCGACGTGCTGTCCGACGAGGCCCGCGCCTACCTGGAGTCCTGCTTCACCGAGATCCAGCGGCGCGGCATCGTCGACCAGCTCGGCAACGGGCGGTTCGTGCGCTCGCTGGCCGAGAGCGCCGCGCGGGCGCGCGACCTGCGGGTGGTCTCGCAGAACGCGCACCCGTCGGCGGCGGAACTGGTGACGATCGGCGCCGCCGACATGCGGACCGCCTACGAGGAGCTCACCGCCCGCTACCGCGGCTACGCCGAGACGCCCACGCTGGAGGAGGCGCTGGCCTCCCTCGAGGCGATGATCGGCCTGGCCCCGGTCAAGAAGCAGGTACGCGAGATCACCGCGCAGCTCCAGGTGCGGCGGCTGCGCGTCGCGCAGGGCCTGCCCGCCCAGCCGCCGATGCGGCACTTCGTCTTCACCGGGCCGCCCGGCACCGGCAAGACCACGGTCGCCCGGGTCCTCGGCCGGATCTTCGCCGCGCTGGGCCTGCTGGCCCGGCCCGACGTGGTCGAGGTCTCCCGGGTCGACCTGGTCGGCGAGCACCTGGGCGCCACCGCCATCAAGACCAACAAGGTCATCGACTCCGCGCTCGGCGGCGTGCTCTTCATCGACGAGGCGTACGGCCTGGTGGGCACCGGCTACTCCGGCGGCGACGCCTTCGGCCAGGAGGCGATCCAGACCCTGCTCAAGCGGGCCGAGGACGACCGCGACCGCCTGGTGGTCATCCTCGCCGGCTACCCCGCCGACATGGACCGCCTGCTGGCCGCCAACCCGGGGCTCGCCTCCCGCTTCGACACCCGGATCCCCTTCCCCGCCTACGGCCCCGACGAGCTGCTGCGCATCGCCGTCACGATCGCCGCCGAGAACGGCGACCGCTGGGACGACGCCGCCCTGGACGACCTCGCCCTCCTCTTCCAGCGCGCCTGCGGCCGCGGCGCCATCGACGACCTCGGCAACGCCCGCTTCGCCCGCACGGTCTACGAACGGGCCTGCACGTCCCGAGACGTCCGCGTCTCCACCCTCCCCGCCCCCACCACCACCGACCTCGTCACCCTCACCCAGCCCGACATCCACACCGACGGCCCGACCTGATCCCGGCACGCGGTGTACCTCGACGGCCCGGCCCGATCCCGGGGCACGATCCACGCCGACGGTCGGGGACGTTCTGAGGCACGGTCCATGCCGACGGCCTGGGATGCTCCCAGGGCGTGTTCCATGCCGATGGGCCGGGTGATCCCGGGGCATGATCCACACTGAGGGCCCGTGATGTCCCGGGGATGCTCCCGGGGTGTGATCGACGCTGATAGGACAGGGTGGTCAGGGGCGTGACCGAGGTCGAAGGGGCGGGGTGGTCCGGAAGATGATCGAGGTGGTGCGGCCCGGTCCGCTGGCGACGGTTCAGGATCCGGGGAGGCCCGGGAGGGCGGAGCTGGGAGTGCCGGTGTCCGGGGCCGCCGACGCCGTGGCCTTCGGTCTGGCCAACCGGCTGGTCGGCAACGCCGCGGGCGCCGCCGCGCTGGAGCTGACCTTCGGCGGCGCGCTTCTGCGGTTCGGCCGGTCGGCGTGGATCGCGGTGACCGGAGCGCCCGCGCCCTGGACGCTGGACGGGCGGCCGAGTCCGTTGAACGCGCCGTGCTTCGTTCCGGCGGGGGCGAGCGTGGAGGTGGGGTTTCCGGACCGCGGCCTGCGCACCTACCTGGCCGTCCGGGGCGGCATCGACGTCGAACCCGTGCTGGGCAGCCGTGCCACCGACCTGCTCTCGGGCCTGGGGCCGCCCCCGCTGGCCCCGGGTACCCGCCTGCCCGTGGGCGAGGCGGCCGGGGAGTTCCCCCGGGTGGACGTGGCGCCCGTTCCGGAGCCGCCCGTCGAGCCCGTCCTGCGCGTCCTTCCCGGCCCGCGCGACGACTGGTTCGCCGCCGACGCGCTGGCCCTGCTGACCGGCTCGCGCTACGAGGCGACCGCGCAGAGCAACCGCGTCGGCGTCCGCCTGACGGGCCCCGCCCTCACCCGCGTCCGCGAGGGCGAGCTGCCCAGCGAGGGCATGGTGACCGGCGCCCTCCAGGTCCCGCCGGAAGGCAGGCCCATCCTCTTCCTCACCGACCATCCCACCACCGGCGGCTACCCGGTCCTCGCCGTCGTCGTCACCCGCGACCTCCCCCTGGCCGCCCAGCTCCGCCCCGGCGACCACGTGCGCTTCCGCCTCGCCTGAGACCGTCGTCCGCGGTCGCCGGATTCAGAGGAGTTCCTTCCAGCGTTCCCGTTCCTGCCGCAGCGGGTCGGCCGGCACCTCCTCCCACAGGGAGGTCTCGCCGGTCGCGGGGTCCCAGGTGCCGGCGACGCGGCCGCCGTGCAGGACGACCGGGGCGATCCAGCCGGCGGCCCGGCTGACCTCGGCCCTGCGGTCGGGCGGGATCAGGAAGGACGCGTCGGTGCCGGCGCCCAGGACGTACTGGTCGAAGGGGCCGAGCAGGCGGACGGCGGGGGAGGGCGCCGACTCCAGCAGCCCGTCCAGCTCGCAGGTGAGGGCGTGCATCTCCTCGCCCTCCACCTCCACCTTGGTCAGCTCGTCCTCGAGGGCGGCGAACCAGCGCTTGACGTCGGCCTTGCGGCTCGTCTTGCGCATGAGCCAGTTGTCGAACATGAGCGGGGTGGCGGGGCCGTGCGCGCCCAGGTAGGCGCGCAGGACGACCCGCGCCGCCTCCTCCACCGGGGGGAGGCCGCCGAAGCCGGGGGAGGTGAAGGTGACCTTGCCGCCCCGGGAGGGGCCGTGGCAGAGCACGCCCCACCAGGCGAGCGGTTTGAGCAGGGTGCCCCAGCCGGAGCCGAGCGCCTGGCGCAGGTGTTCGGAGCCGGTGCGCTCCAGGACGGCGGCGGTGAGCTCCTCGCGGGTGAGCACGGCCCCGTCGAGGACCTCGCGGGCGGCCGCGGCGATCGTCTCCAGGTCGGCGGGGGTGGCGCCGAAGGCCTTGGTCCAGCTCGGCTTCTCCCAGTTGCGGACGGTCGCGCACAACGCCAGGTACGCGGGCGCCTCCTCGCGGGGGAGCAGGTGCAGGGTGCCGCGCATCGCCCACGTCCGGACCAGCCCCGGCTCGATCACCCCCCGGGCGCCGACCTCCCCGGGCGTGGCCGCGCCGCGCGCCGCCAGGGCGGCCGCGGCGGCGGAGGACACCTGGGCCTGCACCCCCGCCAGCCGCCGGACGACGGCGACCGGATCGCCGTGCTCTTCGGGTTCGAGCAGGAACTGCCGGCGCATCCGCCAGGCCAGCACCTGCGGCCACGTCAGTCTCCGCATGAACGCTGACGCTACGCCACCCCACCGACATTCCTTCCGGTCATGAGTCCGCTTCCGCACCGGGAATAAGTCCGCGGGACGGCGGGTTTCCCGGCGCACGGGCGGAAATGATCAACCGGAGCGCGACGCCGCCCCGGACGACGCGGAAGGGAAGAGAACATGGCCGAGTTGAGCGACAAGGCGAAGGCGCTGCTGGAGCGGCCGATCCCCGGCTGGGTGACCACGCTGGACAAGGACGGCTCCCCGCACAACACCGTGGTGTGGGTGGGCCTGGACGAGCGCGGCGTCTACTTCAACACCGCGGTCGGGCGGGTCAAGGAGCGGCACCTGCGGCGGAACCCGCGCGTGTCGGTCAGCGTCCTGGACCCCGAGGACGCCTACAACCTGGTGAGCGTCACCGGCACCGCGACCCTGGAGTCCGAGGGCGCCGACGCCGTCATCGACGCGCTGGCCGGCAAGTACATGGGCGTGGACGAGTACCCGTTCCGCAAGGACGGCGAGCAGCGCGTCACCGTCCGGATCCGGCCCGAGAAGATCATCGGCTAGGGACGAACCGCACCCTGTCGCCGGGGCCCAGCAGCGAGGGCGGGTCCCGGCGCACGTCCCACAGCACCAGGTCGGTGCGGCCCAGCAGCCGCCAGCCGCCGGGCGACGCCGACGGGTAGACCGCGGTGTAGGGGCCCGCCATCGCCACCGACCCCGCCGGGACGGACGTTCGGGGCGTGCTGCGGCGCGGCACCCGCAACGCCGGATCGAGCCCCGTCAGATAGCCGAAACCGGGAGAGAAGCCCAGGTAGGCGACGGTGTACTCGGCGGCGCCGTAACGGGCGACGACCTCGGCCACGGACAGGCCCGTCAGCTCCGCGACCTCCGCGAGGTCGGCGCCGTCGTAGACGACGGGGATCTCCACCGACCGTCCGGCCGGCGCCTCGTCACCGGCCTCCAGGTCGCGCAGCCGCCGTTCGAGGAGTTCCAGCCCGCCGGAGGCGACGACCAGCACCGTCGCCTCGCCCGGCACGACGTCGGTGACTCCGGGCAGGTCCGCGGCGAGGATCGCCGCGCGCAGCGCGTGCGGGGAGGCGGCCTCCACCAGCAGGCCCCGGTCCCCCGCCCGGCGGACCTCCCTCACGTGAACGGGATGATCTTGACGCCGGCGTCGCTCAGCGCGCCGCGGACCGTCCTGGCCAGCTCGACCGCGTTCGGGGTGTCCCCGTGCACGCAGATCGACCGGGCGGAGACCGGGACGACCGTGCCGTCGATCGCCTCCACCTCGCCCTTCACCGCCATGCGCACCGCGCGCTCGGCGACCTTCTGCGGGTCGGTGACCACCGAGACCGGCGAGCGCCGCGGCACGAGCGTGCCCTCGGGAGTGTAAGCGCGGTCGGCGTAGCACTCGGCGACCGTCTGGAGCTCGTCGTGGACCTCGGCGAGCACCGAGCCCGGCAGGGTGAGCACCGGCAGCGACGGGTCGAACGACAGCACGGCCTCGGCCACCGCCGCGGCCTGCCCCCGGTCGTGGACGACGCGGTTGTAGAGCGCGCCGTGCGGCTTGACGTAGGAGACGCGGCCGCCGCAGCTGCGCGCGATGCCGTCGAGGGCGGACAGCTGGTAGAGGATCTCCGAGGCCAGCTCGTCGAACGGCACGTCCATCGCCCGGCGGCCGAACCCGGCGAGGTCGCGGTAGGAGACCTGGGCGCCGATCGCCACCCCGTGCGCCACCGCGGTGCGGCAGGTCACCCGCATGATCAGGGGGTCGCCGGCGTGGAACCCGCAGGCGACGTTGGCGCTGGTGACCACCGACATGAGCGCGGTGTCGTCGCCCAGGCGCCAGGCGCCGAAGCCCTCACCGAGGTCGGCGTTCAGGTCCATGCTGCGCAGATCCATGACGGTGGCCCTCCTTCCCGAGGCCACGGAGGGCCCGGCGACCAGGCGGTCGGTCACGGGTATACCTCCTCGCGGATGTCGTGAACCTCGGTGACCGGCGCCCATGCCTGGTAGACGCCCCGGTCGAAGTGCTCGAGGCCCAGCGCCTCGGCGACGGGGGCGAGTCCGCCGGTGTACTCCACCCGCAGCCAGCCCTCGTGCTCGCCGAGGATGATGAAGGGCTCGTCCCGCCAGCGGCAGCGGGTCACCACGTAGCAGAGCCGCTCCACCTCGGCGGCGGGGACGACCTTCACGAACCGGCCGGGGGCGGCCGCGACGAACCCCATCCGGGGGTCGGCCGAGTACAGCCGCACCTCCTCGTGGGCGGGGCCGCACGGGAACTCCTCGCCCTGCCAGCGGGCGTAGTAGCCGTCTCTCATCTACACCGCCACCCATCGGGCGCCGTCGGCGTCGAACAGCGCCACCAGCGTGCACCGCCCGCTCCGGTCGAGCCGGTAGATCTCCGCGCCGTGCGGCAGCCGCTGGCTGTCGACCTTGAACTCCGGGATCGCCAGGCCGGTGCCGGGCGCGAAACCGGTGCCGTCGAACGGCGGGTGCTCGACGACCCAGCCGCCGGGCATCGCCGCCATCGCCGCCTCGTCGGTCCCGCCGTACGGGGGGCGCAGCAGCTCGGTGAACGCGGCGTGCCAGCGCAGCACGTGCACGGCGTCGTCGTCGGGGGAGAAGGAGGAGCCGCGGTGGCCGAGGCCGAGCGCGGCGTACATCTGCTTGGGCGTGGCCAGCTGGAGCACGTCGGACACGCGGTGGACGTATCCGGCGACGCGGTCGTACCCCCCTTCGAGGTAGTGCACGACCAGCGGGTGCGGCAGCACCTTCTGCATCACGGGCCGGACCGGGGAGCCGCCGACCCGGGCGATGGTGAAGGGGTCGAGGTAGCCGGCGCCCGGAAGGCCGTCGTCGATCGCCAGCCGCCAGTGCGGCTGGGGCCACCGCTCGGCGAGCGTCCGCAGGTCGGTCACCTGGTGCTGCTCGGGAGGCGGCGCGGTGAACGCCCGCACGTAGACGCCGTCCTCGTAGACGACGGTGCCCGCCGCGTACAGCTCGGCGCCCAGCAGGACCTCCAGATAGCCGTCCTTGTCGCCGTTGGCCTTGGCCTCGGCGAGCCGGATCGCCGTCTTGTTCGACCGGGAGGACCGCGAGGGCTCGGGGACCGGGGCGGCGGGCGGGGCCGGAGCGGTCGGCGGCGCCGGGGGGACCGGGGTGTGGGAGACCGCGGACTCGGGCACCGCGGAGGGCTCCGGATGCTGCGGAAGCGGCGGCTCCGGACCGTCCGCGGCACCGGGCTCCGCCTGCACGGGCGGGGCCTCCGGCCCCGCAGGAGGTGCCTCCGGCGGGAACGGCAGCGACAGCGGCTGCGTGTGCAGCACGGGCGGCGGCGGCTCGGGCGGCGAAGAGGGCGCGGGCGCCGGCTCCAGGGCGGGGGAGAGGTGCTTCTCGGCGGGCCGCAGCGGATCGGACTGCTCCAGGCCCAGCTCGGCCAGGTCGAGGAAGACGGAGTCCCGGAAGGCCTCGTAGACCAGGTCGGCCGGCGCCGCCGTGCCCTGGACGTCGCGCAGCGCGATCACCATGATCGAGGCCAGCCGCCGGAACGCCGCGGGAGGCGAGCCGAACGGCAGGTCGAACGTCCAGTTCCCGTACGCCTCGGGCCGCTCCCAGCCCAGCTCGGCCAGCCGGTCCTCGGCGCGGGGGTCGAAACGCAGGTCGGCCATGAGGACCTCGCTGCTGACCGCCTCGGCGTGCACGTTGTCGCCGGTACGGAAGGCCTGCACGTAGTGGCTGCCCTGCACCCTGCGGTGCACCACCAGCACCATCTGCGGGTGGAGGCCGGCCAGCTCCCGGGCCAGCCGTTCGGTGAATTCCGCCCAGTCCATGGCGTCAGGCGGTCCGGCCGGCCGGGGTCCACCCGCCGCTCACGGCGTCGAACACCGCGAGCAGGCCGCGCTCGGACCACAGCTGGGCGCCGTGCGGCAGCCTGATCGCCTGGCCGGCGGCGGGAACGGGATCGGCGGGGGCGGGGTCGGGGGCGGCCGGCGCGGAGCCCGGCTCCACCAGCGTGGCCTGCGGCGAGGAGCGGTGCATCGTGTCCAGCCGGAGGATCATCGCCGCGTCCAGCTGGATCTCGCTGGGCAGGTCCAGGTTGATGGTCAGGTGCCAGGACGGGTCCGGCCAGGACCTGGCCAGCGCGGCGAACGTCGTCCTGCGGTGCAGCCCCGCGTACCCGGCGGCGCCCTGCGCCTGCACCGAGGTGAACGCCAGCACGTGGGTGACCCCGTCGCGCTGCGCCGTCTGGAACTCCCCGCCCTCGGCGGCCTCGGCGCCCGTGCCGCCCGCGGGGAGCAGCAGCTCGGCGCCGAGCAGGAGGTCGAAGTAGGCGAGGTGGTCGCCGCGCAGCCGCGCGTCGGCGAGCCTGTCCTCCAGCGAGGGGTGCGCGGCGGTCGGGGCGCCGTCGACCGGCGCGGCGATCGGGCTGGGCCTGCGGTCGGCGACCCGCTGCGGGTCCGCCGGCTCCAGGCCGAAGCCGGTCAGCTCGATCAGCCCCGCCCCGTGCCGGTGGAAGGACTCGTACACCAGGTCCAGCGGGCGCCGGACGCCCTGGACGTCGCGCAGCGCGGTCACCATCATGTCGGCGAGCATCGCGCACCCCGGCGGCCCGGTGTCGGGCGGCAGCTCGGTCCACCAGTTGGCGGGCGTCCAGTCGGGGGTCGGCGGCCGCCACCCGGCCTCGGCGAGGACCTCCTCGTCGGAGGGGCCGAGCAGCAGCGGTCCCTCCAGGAAGTTGTTGCTCACCGCCTCGGCGTACAGCCGGTCGGGCTCGCGCATCGCCTGCACGTAGTGCCTGCTCTCCTCGCGCTCCCGAACGATGAGGATGGTGTCGCGGTCGAGGTTCGCGAGCTCGAGGGCGAACCGCTGGGCGAACTCCGACCACTCCAAGGCGAAAACTCCACTTCCCGTCGCGGGGAGTCCCCCGGTCCTCGTGCGCATGATCTCGATCCGGCCGTCCCGGCGCAAACGGGGGCGGACGGAGGACACAGTCTAAAGCCCGTCGGCGCGCAGGTCTCGGAGAGCCGTGGACAGGGCGCGGGGATCCTCGTCGTGCGCGACGACGAGGAGCATCAGCCGGTGCACCAGCAGATGGCGCTCGGCACCCTGGTCGAGCAGGTGCTGCGCGGTCTCCCACAGGCCGGGGGGATCCCCGCGCCACAACCGGACCGCCAGCCGCTCGTAGCCGTCCAGCTCCGCCTCGGTGGCGCCCGGGTGCTCGAAGGACAGCAGCTCCCGCCGGTCGGCGGGGTCGGACGGGTCGAGCGAGGCCAGCGAGCCGGTGAGGAAGGGCAGCGCGAACGCCCGGCGCGGCAGGGCCTCCAGGTCGCCGTCCGGCAGGAGCTTCTCCACCAGGGAGCGGTCCAGGCCGAAGGTGACCGGGTCGCGGTAGGCCTCCCCGAACCTGTGGGTGGCGTCCCACACGGCGTCCAGGGTGGCGCGGATCCCCGTCTCGGGCAGGCCGGTGCGGCGTCCGGCCCAGCGCACCCAGGCGGCCAGCACGTGCGGCATGGCCTCCTGCTCGGGCGGGGTGAGGAAGATCTTGCGGGGCAGCCAGTCGAGCAGGAACATCTCGCACTTGACGGGGCTGATCCGCAGCGGCCTGCCGAAGTCGCGGGTGCAGCCGTAGTCGATGACGCGGTCCACGCACTTGCCCGCGGCCGACAGGTCCGACAGCTCCTCGGCCTCGCGGGAGGCCAGGAAGCGGGCGGCGAGAGTGGCCCGCCGGTCGGCGCTGTAGGCCGGTGACGGCGGCCTGCGCCCGCCGGGCGGCAGCGCGCGGACGCGGGAGCGCAGGAACGCGTGGTAGGAGGCGAAGGTGTCGCTCACCGGGGCGTCGGCCAGCGAGACGGTCAGCGCCAGCGCCGGCTCCAGCATCGCCCTGGCCTGCGCGGCGTCCAGTTCGGCGAACTCCGTCAGCTCGCCCGCGGCCTCGCCCCGGCAGTGCTCGAGCAGCCGGTCGACCTTGGAGGTGACCCAGGCGTCCCGCACGAGGCCGCTCTCGCAGCGTACGTCCCAGCGTCCGCCGAGGTTGTTGTCGACCACCGCCACCAGGGCGTGGCGCTCGCTGCCGGCGTAGGTGTAGGTGCAGATGACGGAGTCCTGGTCGCCGTAGACGTCGCGGGAGACGTAGCACTCCTCGGGCTGCACCTGCCCGACCCTGTCGGCCCACGACGGGCGCGCGACGCCCTCGTCGATGAGCCGGAGCGCGTCGCGCTCGGCCATGGCCGCCTGCCGCGGCGTGCCCAGGCCGGCCACGCCCGCCAGGAGCGCCAGCGAGGCGGGCGTCCCCCGCTGCGCGGCGTATTCGAGCAGGGACTCGCCGACGAGCTCCTCGACGTCGCGGCTGCCGGACCGGTGCCCGTACCAGGAGCCGAGGATCTCGCTGACGATCAGCTCGGCGTCCAGGGGGCTGCGGACGGCCAGCAGTTCCCTTGCGTGCAGAAGCATGTCGTCGAAGATCCCGGAGATCTCCTCGGCGGGGCGCGGACTCACGTTCAGCCACCTTACCCGCACGGACCAGGGATCCTTAGGGACGAACCCGCCCGGAAACCCGTTCGTTCCCGGCGGAACCCCCGCCGTCGGCGCGGCGGGTGACCTCGGCGAACCATCCAGCGTGGTGGGCCGCCGCCCACCACGGGGGCACCGAGCCGGTGACGGCGCCCCTCAGCGCCTCCCGGTCGCGCAGGGCGTACCACAGGTGTCCGCAGGTCATCGCGGCGACGGCCAGGAACAGCCAGTCGTGGACGAAGGTCGCCCCGGTGCGCAGGGGCAACGGCCACGGCCCCGGGAAGGCCAGCATCGCCCCGGTCGCCGCCATCACCAGGATCGACCCGCCGACGAAGGCCGCGTTGATCTTCTGCCCGGCGTTGAACTTGCCGACCGGCAGCACGCCGGTCCCGTCCCGGACGGCGCGGCGGTCGCGGCGGCGCAGCCACTGCCGGTCGACGGGGGTGAAGCGGTCGAGGCGCCGCAGGTCCGCCCGGAAGCCGCGCGAGAACAGGCCCAGGAGGACGGGGAGGGGCAGCGCGAAGCCCGCCCACACGTGGATCGTCTTCCAGAGGTGCCGGCGTCCGACGAGCGTGGAGACCGCGGGGAGGTAGAGGCACACCGCGGTGAGCAGGCAGGCGATCATCAGCAGGGCGGTGGCGTGGTGGACGGCGCGCTCCGGCGCCCCGAACCTAGGCAGTCGGCGCATCGTCCCGCCCGTTCGACCGGCCCACCCAGGCGTCCACGTCGTAGCCGCGCAGCTCCCAGTAGCCCGGCTCCACCTCGTCGGCGACCTCGATGCCGCCCAGCCACTTCAGCGACTTGTAGGCGTACATGGGCGCCGCGTAGAGCCGTACGGGCCCGCCGTGGTCGTGCGTGACCGGCTTCCCGTACATGGACGTCGCGACCAGCATGTCCCGGCGGCGCGCCTGCTCCATGGACAGCGACTCGGTGTAGAGGCCGTCGAAGGAGGTGAACCTCAGCGCCCCGGCGGCCGGGTCGGCGCCGCAGGCGTCCAGCAGGTCCGGCAGCGCCACCCCGCTCCACGGCACGTCCGGCACCCGCCAGCCGGTCACGCACTGGAAGTCCAGGGTCAGCGAGGTCTGCGGCAGCGCCGCCAGGTCGGCCATGGTGAAGGTCCGGGGCCGCGAGACGCGGCCGGAGACCTTCAGCCGGTAGTCGCCTGCGGTACGCCGCCGGACCGAGGAGACCACCGAGTAGTAGCGGAATCCGCCGCCGCCCGGCACGATGTCGCCGATCGGGGCGAGCGCCCGGTTCACGTCCTGCTGCAGGCGGGCGCCGGCCGCGACCCCGAAGGCGCCGAGCGCCAGCATGCCGAGCACGATCCGGCGCCCGACCGGGGCACCCCCGCCCTCTTGTTCGTCCATGTCCGCATTCCACCAGCCGGACACCCCTTCGACCATGCGGTGCGCGAGGCCGTAAGGGATCCATAATGGTCCGCATGCCGGAACTGAGACTCGCCCAGGACGCCGAGGCCGACGCGCTGCTGGCCCGCAGCCCGCTCGCCGCCCTCGTGGGCATGCTGCTGGACCAGCAGGTGCCGATGGAGCGGGCGTTCGCGGGGCCGCTCACCATCGCCCGGCGGCTGGGTCGGCCGGACCTGGACGCCCACGAGATCGCCGCGTACGACCCGGAGGCGTTCGCGGCGCTCCTGTCGGAGAAGCCCGCCGTCCACCGCTACCCGGGGTCGATGGCCAAGCGGGTCCAGCAGCTGTGCCGGTACCTCGTGGAGCACCACGAGGGCGACGCCGAGCTGGTCTGGAAGGACGTCCCGGACGGCCGGACGCTGCTGCGGAGGCTCAACACGCTGCCCGGATTCGGCAAACAGAAGGCACAGATCTTCCTGGCGCTGCTGGGCAAGCAGCTGGGCGTGGCGCCCCAGGGGTGGCGGGAGGCCGCGGGGCCCTACGGGGAAGAGGGTTCGCACCGCTCGGTCGCCGACATCACCGGCCCCGACTCGCTGGTCAAGGTGCGCGAGTACAAGAGGTCGGCCAAGGCCGCCGCCGCGGGCTGAGGCGGCGCCGCGACGGCGGAGGGCCGAGGGATACCGGCGAGTCAGGGGCCACGGCGGCGGCCGAGCCCTTAGGATCTCGGGGCGGCTCGCACCGTGGACGCCCGGAGAAGGGGACGCATAGGGTGTTCCTTACGGGCCGAGCCGAAGGGGGCAGACGGTTGTGCAACCGTGGTGACCCCTGGATGATGAGACCTGACTCCGACCGCTGTTGTGATGGAGGCGGGAGCACTAGCCTGCTCCCATTCACCCATAGTGATGACCATGAGCCTCGCAGTAAGGCCTGAGGGGCGCCGGAGGTGGCGGCGATGAGCACTGATACTTCCGTGCCCGGCCCACGTGTCTCGGGCCTGGCGGCCTCCGACTCGGCGCTGTTCGCGACCCTGATCAAGGAAGCCCCGATGGGCTTCGCCTTCTTCGACTCCGGACTGCGCTGCCGCCGGATCAACGACACCCTGGCGGGCCTGCTCGGCAGACCCGTCACCGAGCTGGTCGAGTGCGTCCCCGGGGAGATGCTGCCGGAGGAGACCGCGGCGGAGGTGGCCGGCTACCTGAACGAGGTCGTCTCCACCGACCGCTCGGTGGTCGACAAGGACCTCAGGTTCGCCGTGCCCGACAGCGCCGAGGGCGCCGGGACCCGCTGCTGGGCGACGAGCTGGTTCCCCTCGCACGGACCCGACGGCAAGATCCTGGGCGTCGCCCTGATCGCCGTCGACGTCACCGAGCGGCGCCTGGACGAGGAGCAGATCCGCCGCAAGGAGGAGCGCTACCGCTCCCTGGTGGAGGCCAGCTCCCAGGTGGTGTGGGTGGCGACCCCGGCCGGCGAGGCCGTGGACGACGCGCCGGAGTGGCGCGCGATCACCGGCCAGAGCCTGGAGGAGTACCGCGAGGGCGGCTGGCTGGCGGTGGTGCACGAGGAGGACCGCCAGCGCGTCGAGGCCGCCTGGCGGGAGTGCCTGGAGGACGAGCGCACCTTCCAGAGCGGCTACCGCGTGCGCACCAGGACCGGCGCCTACCGCCAGTACGAGGTGCGGGCGGTGCCGATCAAGCGCGGCGAGCGGGTGGTGGAGTGGGTCGGCGCCAACACCGACGTCACCGGCCAGCGCGAGGCCGACGAGATGCGCGGGCGCCTGACCGAGCAGCTGTCGGCGGCGGCGCTGCGCACCGCGCGGCTGCAGCAGGCCACCTCGATGCTGGCCGAGGCGCTGACCGTCAGCCAGGTCGTCTCGGTGATCACCGAGGTGGGCCGCTCGGCGATCGGCGCCGACCGCTCGGCCGTCGCGCTGCTGGACCACAACCGCCTCAAGCTCACCGTGATCACCCCGGGCACCGAGTCAGGAGGGCGAGAACTCCACGGTCGTCCCGGTCAGCGCGGCGACCGCGATGTCGGTGGCGGTGCGCGAGAGCCGTCCGTTCCTGGCCGGCACGCCCGAGAGCCTGCGCCGCCAGCTCGGCGGCGAGGACGACCTGGAGCGCTACCTGGAGCGCACCGACGAGCGCGCCTGGGTGGGCCTGCCGCTGCTCATGGCGGGTTCGGCGATCGGCGCGCTGCGCTTCGCCTTCACCCGCCCCCGGGAGATCACCGAGGAGGAGCGGGTCTTCCTGGAGGCCCTCGCCGGCCAGTGCGCCCTGGCCGTCGGCCGCGCCACGCTGTACGAGCAGGAGCACAACACCGCCGAGCAGCTCCAGCGCAGCCTGCTGCCCGACAGCCTGCCCCAGCTCGACGGGATGCAGCTGGCGGCCCGCTACCACCCCGCCACCCGGCACGTGCAGGTCGGCGGCGACTGGTACGACGCCTTCAAGCTCGCCGACGACCGGCTCGCCGTGGCCGTCGGCGACGTCATGGGCAAGGGGGTGCTGGCCGCCTCGGTGATGGGGCGGGTCCGCAACGCCCTGCGCGCCCTGGCCCTCAACGACCCCCGTCCGGCCGCGGTGCTGGCCGGGCTCGACCGCGTCTTCAGCGCCACCGAGGACGAGGAGCAGTTCACCACCCTGGCCTACGCGGTGATCAACCCCGACACGGGCGCCGCCGTGGTGTCCAACGCCGGCCATCCGCCCGCCCTGGTGGTGCGCCCCGACGGGCCGCCCGTGCTCGGTCTGGCCGAGCCCGGGACCCCGCTGGGATGGCCCAGTCAGCGGCAACAGTCAAGTTTTTCCGTGGAACCCGGCAACACTGTGGTCTTCTATTCCGATGGACTGGTGGAGAACCGCCGTCGCGGGGTGGACGCGGGCCTCGACGAATTGGTCGCGGTAGCCGGGAATGCCCCGTCCGAAGTGGTACGGGATCCGGAGATTCTGGTTGATTATCTGGTCGACCAGATGCTCGCGGGGTACGACCAGGACGACGACGTCACGGTCCTCGCGCTCCATGTTCCACCCAGAAACTCGGCGTAGTCCGTACGAAGGACCACTGGACTCCCCCTAAGGTGGTGTGTTATCGGGCTCCGGGTACGATGCTCCTTCCCTTACGGGCCTGAGGTTCGCACTCCCTGCCCCGGGAGTCGGGCCGTAGAAGCCACACGTTCGTTCGAGAGGTATTTGTGTCGCCTGCCAGTTCTACCTCGAAGCCGTCCGAGCTGCATGACCTTGTTATCGAGCAGCTCCTCGAACGTGCCAGGACGCAGGGCTACATCGAGGCCGATGATGTACGCCGGACCTTCGAGGAGGCCGACATTCCGGTGTCGAAGGCCCCCGCCATCCTGCGGAGCCTCAGCAAGGAGGGTGTGACCGTCATGGTGACAGCTGCCGATTCCGCGGCGCCCAAGCGCCCGCGGAAGACCGCCGCCACCCCGCGCCGATCCAAGACCAAGACCGCGGCCGCCGCGAAGGAGAAGCCGGAGACGGTGACCGCGGTGGTGGACGAGGGCGCCGAGGAGGCGCCCGCCAAGCCCGCCGCCCGCGCCGCCCGCAAGCCCAAGGCCGCCGCCGCGGCCAAGCCCGCCGCCAAGAAGGCGGCGCCCACCGCCCGCAAGGCCGCCTCCGCCAAGGCCGCGTCCCCCGCCAAGAAGGCGGTGGACGACGAGGCCGAGGAGCTCGAGGAGATCACCGACCTCGAGCTGGAGGACCTGGAGGTCGAGGACGACGTCGTCGAGGTGACCGAGGAGGACACCGACGAGGACGAGGAGCCCCAGGCCGAGGTGCCCAAGCCCCGCGCCGCCGGGGAGAAGCCGGCCTCCGAGGAGGAGGGCTTCGTCCTCACCGACACCGACGACGACGAGGACGCCCCCGTCCAGCAGATCGTCGCGGCCGGCGCCACCGCCGACCCGGTCAAGGACTACCTCAAGCAGATCGGCAAGGTCCCGCTGCTCAACGCCGAGCAGGAGGTCGAGCTCGCCAAGCGCATCGAGGCCGGCCTGTTCGCCGAGGAGCGGCTGGCCAACGAGGCCGGCAGGCTCTCGGAGGAGGACCTGGAAGACCTCGAGTGGATCGCCGAGGACGGCCGCCGCGCCAAGAACCACCTGCTGGAGGCCAACCTCCGGCTCGTGGTCTCGCTGGCCAAGCGCTACACCGGCCGCGGCATGCTGTTCCTGGACCTGATCCAGGAGGGCAACCTCGGTCTGATCCGCGCGGTCGAGAAGTTCGACTACACCAAGGGCTACAAGTTCTCCACCTACGCCACCTGGTGGATCCGGCAGGCGATCACCCGGGCCATGGCCGACCAGGCGCGGACCATCCGCATCCCGGTCCACATGGTCGAGGTCATCAACAAGCTCGCCCGCGTGCAGCGCCAGATGCTCCAGGACCTGGGCCGCGAGCCCACCCCGGAGGAGCTGGCCAAGGAACTGGACATGACCCCGGAGAAGGTGGTCGAGGTCCAGAAGTACGGCCGCGAGCCGATCTCCCTGCACACCCCGCTGGGCGAGGACGGCGACAGCGAGTTCGGCGACCTCATCGAGGACTCCGAGGCGATCGTCCCGGCGGACGCGGTCAGCTTCACCCTGCTGCAGGAGCAGCTGCACTCGGTGCTCGACACGCTTTCCGAGCGCGAGGCGGGCGTGGTGTCGATGCGGTTCGGCCTGACCGACGGCCAGCCCAAGACGCTGGACGAGATCGGCAAGGTCTACGGGGTCACCCGGGAGCGGATCCGGCAGATCGAGTCCAAGACCATGTCGAAGCTGCGCCACCCGTCGCGCTCCCAGGTGCTGCGCGACTACCTCGACTAGTCACGATTCGGGTACAACGGACCGTCTTTTCTAGACGGTCCGTTGTGCTTTGACCGCTTTGGCGGGTGGTGCGTCGCCGCTTAACACGGTATTTACCTAGAGGTAGCCACCACCGCGTCGTCCTTGCCTACTCTCCAGCACATGGGAGTGATGGAGGTTGACCGGGTGCTGACGACGGGGGGCCACCACAGACCCCGCGCGGCACGCGTGATCAGCGGACGCCCCTGGCAGGACCCGGTGCTGGACCGTGCCTGCGACGCCGTCCGCGAACGCTACCTGAGAGTCGCGGTCTCCGCCCTTCGGGAGACCCGAACCGACGCCGAGCTGCGCTCACTGCGCGTCGAGTACCTGGCCAAGGCCGCCGTCGGCCTGAGCAGGGGCATCGAGGCGCTGCTCGTCGAGGACCCGTACAACCCCGACCTGCACCTCTGGCTGGGCCGCACCCTGATCGAGGAGGCGTGGCGCATCCGCCCCACCGCACGGTCGAGGTCCCAGCAGGCCGGCGGCTACCAGGCCTTCGCCAAGGCGCTGCAGGGCGCCCGCGATCCGCTGAAGGCGGCGGCGGAGCTGTTCCCCGACGACCCGGTGCCCTGGGAGTCCATGCAGTGGCTGGCCCTCGGCCTGGAGACCGACGCCTCGGACAAGGAGGCGCTCTGGAGGCGGGCGATCGAGCGCTGGCCCACCCTGTACGGCGCGCACGTGGCGCGGGTCATCAGCCTCTCGCCCCAGTGGGGCGGGGTCGCCGAGGAGATGTTCGACTTCGCCCGGGTGGCGATGAGCATGTCGGCACGGGAGGACCCCAGGGCCGCGCTGATCCCGCTCGCCTACTTCGAGTACTTCGTCCAGGAGCGCTCCGGGCTGATCAAGGGCTCGTCCTCCTGGTTCAGCGAGGCGGAGATCAGGGACGTCGAGGCGGCGGCCCGCGGCTGGCACGCGGGCCACGACCCCCATCCGCGGACCCTGGAGGCGCACAACCTCTTCGGCGCGGCCTTCCACCTGGGCGACGCCCGCCGCCCCGCGCGCAACCACCTGCTGCGCACCCTGGGCCGGCCGGCCGCGCTGCCCTGGTCCTACCTGGGCGGCAGCGCGGACGAGCAGTACGTCAAGGTGTGCCGGCACCTCAACATCATCGGCGGCTGAACGCCGCCGTTCACCCGTCGCAGACGATCACTTCGATCGTTCCAACGCGGGGGGACTCCACCGTGTGGCCGAGATCGCCCAGGGCTTTGACCAGTTCCTCCTGGTCCGCGGCCTCGATCCCGTGCGCCAGAAGGTCATGGGCGATCACCCCTCGGGTGGCCTTGGCCATATGGCTCACGACCGAGCGCCTGACGGCGCCGTCGACGATCCGCTCCCGCAGCACCCGCACGCCCACGGCGGGCCTCTTCCAGGCGGCCGCGTACGGTGCGGAGCGCATGTCGACCACCAGGCCGTCCGGGCGGAGCGCCTCGGTCAGGGCGGGACGCCACACGCCCGCCAGTGCTCCCAGGGGCGGCAGCCTCACGCCCATCGCCAGCCGGTAGGGCGGTACGTGGTCGTCCGCGCCCAGCACTCCCCACAGCCCTGAGAAGATCGCCACCCTGGCACGCGCCGCCTCGTCCAGGTCGTTCAGGCGCAGATGGTCGTACAGGACGCCCGTGTAGAGCGCACGGGCGGGCAGGGTGGGGGCCCGGCGCAGCTCCCTGTTGCGGGCCAGGGCGTCCTTCTGCCCTTCGGAGAGCCCCAGAACCTCCAGAGCCGCCCTCTCGGGGCCCTCGCACAGGTCGGTGAGCGCGGAGAGCACGCGCTCCCGTACCGGCGTCAGAGCGGGACGGGAGAGGGATTCCAGGGCCAGCCGAGGGCCGTCGCCCAGGGCGGCCTTGCCCTCGGAGGGCGGAAGCAGGATGAGCACGCGGTGATTATGCCCGTCCGCGGCCGCCGAGGCGTCCCGGAGCCCTGGATAAGCGGCGACGGAGGACCGCCCGTGTGGAGCGGTCCTCCGTCGTCACCAGTGTGTGTGAGGCCGGCGTCTAGGAGTGGTCCTCGCCGCGGAGCCGGTTCTCGATCAGCTTGTCGGTCTCGTCGTGGATTTCCGCCCCCGAAGCACGGAGGGTCTCCCCGTACTTGCGGCCGTGGTGAGCGCAGAACAACAGATCGGCGCCACCTGCGAGAGTCGCGCGGACATAGGCCTGGGCCCCACAACGATCGCAGCGGTCCTGCGCGGTGAGCGGCTTGGTCGGGGCAAGGGTTCCAGTCACGGCACCTTCCTCTGTACTCGGGGGTCGGTACTTAGGAGAACATCTAACCCGACCTGGGCGTTCCCAAAACCTCTTCCGCTACGCCGACAGCAGAACGCCCCAGAACGTGACCCGGGTCACACCTGTGGATGATCTCTCCGTGCCCGGCGCTTTGCGCTGTGCTGAAGTGGCCGCGACCCCGGTCCCGCGGGCGTATCCGAGGATAGGGCCACGGCTCCCCGAAGGCATCGTCCTTCGCGTCCCCGGAAGACGCGTCTCGGAGCCGGAGGATGGTCATAGGGTGCAGTCGAGGACGAAATCTTCGGAGCGCGCGGGTCCGCAGCGCGGCCCGTTCCGACGCTCCTGTGTCCGTCCGACGGGGTACAGTCTTGCGACGAACACTGCAAAGCATGTTCGAATGTGTTGAGGAGCACCGTTGACCACCGCCGCTGTCGAGGAAAACGTGGACACGACCGGGTACTCCGCCCGGCACCTGTCGGTGCTGGAGGGACTCGAGGCCGTGCGCAAGCGGCCCGGCATGTACATCGGGTCCACCGACAGCAGAGGCCTGATCCACTGCCTGTGGGAGATCGTCGACAACTGCGTCGACGAGGCGCTCGCCGGTTTCTGCTCCAAGATCTCGGTGGTGCTGCACGCCGACGGCTCCTGCTCGGTGGGCGACAACGGGCGCGGCATCCCGGTGGACCTGGAGCCCAAGACCAAGCTGCCCGGCGTCGAGCTGGTCATGACGCGGCTGCACGCGGGCGGCAAGTTCGGCGGCGTCTCCTACACCGCCTCCGGCGGCCTGCACGGCGTGGGCGCCTCGGTGGTCAACGCCCTGTCGGCCCGCCTCGACGTCGAGGTCGACCGCGGCGGGCTCACCCACCACATCTCCTTCCGGCGCGGCCTGCCCGGCGTCTTCTCCGCCGAGGGCCCCAAGGCCTCGTTCCGCAAGAAGTCGGGCGTCCACGAGGGCGAGAAGATCCCGCGCACCCGCACCGGCACCCGGGTGCGGTTCTGGCCGGACTTCCAGATCTTCCTCAAGGACGCCGCGATCTCCACCGATCTGGTGCTGGACCGCATGCGCCAGACGGCGTTCCTGGTGCCCGGCCTGGAGATCACCGTCACCGACGAGCGCGGCGAGCAGCCGCTGCACGAGAAGTTCCGGTTCGACGGCGGCATCAGCGAGTTCACCACCTTCCTGGCGTCCGACCCGCCGATCTGCGACGTGCTGCGCATCCAGGGCCGCGGCCACTTCACCGAGACCGTGCCGGTCCTGGACGACCTGGGCCACCTGGTCCCCACCGACGTCGAGCGCGACCTGGAGGTGGACGTCGCCCTGCGCTGGGGCACGGGCTACGACACCACGGTCCGCAGCTTCGTCAACGTCATCGCCACCCCCAAGCACGGCACCCACGTGCAGGGCTTCGACAAGGCGCTGGTGCGGGTGGTCAACGAGCAGCTGCGGGCGGTCAAGCTGCTGCGCAACAGCGACGACAACGTCTTCAAGGACGACATCCTCGAGGGCCTGACCGCGGTGGTCACCGTGCGGCTGCCCGAACCGCAGTTCGAGGGCCAGACCAAGGAGATCCTGGGCACCTCCGACGCCACCCGCATCGTCAACCAGGTGGTCGGCAGGCAGCTCAAGGAGATCTTCGACAACCCGGGCAAGGCGCAGAAGCAGCAGCTGCGCACCGTCCTGGAGAAGATCGTCGCGGCGGCCAAGGCGCGGATCGCCGCCCGCACCCAGCGCGACACCCAGCGGCGCAAGACGGCGCTGGAGTCCTCGGCGCTGCCGGCCAAGCTGGTGGACTGCCGCACCACCGACGACCGCAGCGAGCTGTTCATCGTCGAGGGGGACTCGGCCCTGGGCACCGCCAAGCTGGCGCGCAACTCCGAGTTCCAGGCGCTGCTGCCGATCCGGGGCAAGATCCTCAACGTGCAGAAGTCGTCGGTCGCCGACATGCTGAAGAACGCCGAGTGCGCGGCGATCATCCAGGTCGTCGGGGCGGGCTCGGGCCGCACCTTCGACGTGGACTCCGCCCGCTACGGCAAGATCATCCTGATGGCCGACGCCGACG
Source organism: Actinocorallia libanotica (assembly GCF_039525175.1). Lineage (NCBI taxonomy): Bacteria > Bacillati > Actinomycetota > Actinomycetes > Streptosporangiales > Thermomonosporaceae > Actinocorallia > Actinocorallia libanotica. The sequence goes on along the minus strand of NZ_BAAAHH010000031.1, from coordinate 35,934 downwards.
TCGACGGCGCGCACATCCGCACGCTGCTGCTGACCCTGCTCTTCCGCTACATGCGGCCGATGGTCGAGGCGGGCCGGGTCTACGCCGCGGTCCCGCCCCTGCACCGCATCCAGCTGATCAACCCCAAGCGGGGCCAGGAGAAGTACATCTACTGCTACTCCGACGCCGAGATGCGCCGCAAGCTGGTGGAGCTGGAGCGCAAGGGCGTGCGCTGGAAGGAGCCCCCGCAGCGCTACAAGGGCCTGGGCGAGATGGACGCCGACCAGCTGGCCGAGACGACCATGGACCCGCGCCACCGCACCCTGCGCCGCATCCGCATCGAGGACGCCGCCGAGGCCGAGCGCATGTTCGACCTCCTCATGGGCAGCGAGGTGCCCCCGCGCCGTCAGTTCATCATCGCCGGCGCCTCGGAGATCGACGAGAGCCGCATCGACACCTGACCGGTGATCCGTCCCGGCCCCGGCCCCACCGGCCTGGGACGGGGCCGGTCGCCGGGCGCGGAACACGGACGGCGTGCAGGGGCGCGCCGTCCTTTCCTCTCTCGGTCATGTCTCTTTTCGGGCAGGTTTCCCACCGGCCGGGAATCCCCTCCGGACGGACGTCCGGTGCTTGGTAGCCTGCATGCCCACCCCCCCGAGGAGGATCTCCATGCCCACCCAGGCGCAGATGAAGGCAGCCCTGCAGTCCTACGTCGACGGTTTCGCCAACGGCGACCCCGAGGCCGTCATAGCGCTCTTCGCCGAGGACGCCGTCGTGGAGGACCCCGTCGGCACCCCCGAGAAGCGCGGCGCGGAGGTCGCCGAGTTCTACCGCAACGCCGTCGGCAGCGGCGCCAAGATCTCCCTCGACACCCCCATCCGCGGCTCCCACGGCTCCTCCGCCGCCATGGCCTTCACCGTCGAGATGCCCGGCATGCAGATCTCCGTCATCGACGTCTTCACCTTCAACGAAGCCGGCAAGGTGACCAGCATGCGCGCCTACTGGGGCTCCGAGGACTTCACCCAGTCCTGATCCTCCGGCACTCCGGTCCGACCCCACGGCACCCTGGACCGCGCCGATTCCCCCACCGCTCCTCCCACGCGATCCCGCGTCGCGGACGTTCGCCGCGCTTCACCGCGCTTCACCGGGTGAGGCGTCGGTGGCCGCAGGTGAGGAGCGGGGGCGGGTCAGACGCGGGAGAGGGAGAACTCGCTGAAGACGGCGACGGTGTCGGGGGAGTCGGGCGGGTCGTGGCCGACGAGGACGCCCACGGCGCCCGAGGCGGCGGGGACCACGGAGTCGGTGACGTCGGCGACCTTGCGGCCGTCCACCCACATGATGAGGCGGGTGGCGCCGGGGGAGACCCAGCACAGGCCCTGGACGGTGTGGTAGGTCTCGCCGAGGCCGGGGGAGGAGCCGGTGGCCAGGGGGACGCGGCTGCCGCCGCCCGCCTTGTAGAGGGTGACGGCGCCGTCCCGGCGGACCGTGAACGCGTAGCCGCCGTCGAAGCCCTGGCCCAGGCAGTAGACGCCGACCTGGCCGGACTCCTGCGTGCTGGCGAAACGGGCGCGGGCGGTCACCAGCAGGCGTTCGGGCAGGACGCCGACCGTGGGCCCGGAGAAGTAGATCAGGTAGCCCGAGGCGGTGGAGACGGTGTAGGTGCCGTCCTTGGACCTGCTCTGCGCCCCCTGGGTCCAGCCGTACTCCTCCTGCGGGAAGGCGGTGGCGGGGAGGACGGGTTCCAGGGGCCGCGGCGGGACGTCGAAGTCCTCCACGACCGCGGCCTCCCGGACGGCCGGCGGTTCCTCGCCGGACAGAAGGCCGTAGGTCAGCCCCGCCGTCACCGCGGCCGGCACGACGGCCGCCACGGCGGTGACGATGAGCGGCCTGCGCGTCCGGAGGGACGGCAGCGCACGGAGCCGTTCACCGGCGGGGCGCCGCTGGACGCCGCTGGGCTCCGTCGGCACGGCGGGACGGTCGCCGGCGCCCCGCCGGCTGACCAGTTCGTCGAGCAGCGCCTGGGCGGTGGGCCTGCGATCGGGCTCCTTGTCGAGGGCGCGGGCCACCAGATCGTGCAGCGGACCCTCCAGCTCCTCCAGGGAAGGCGCCAGGTGGACGACCCGGTAGGCGATCTCGGCGAGGGTGCCGGTGCCGAACGGCGGATTCCCCGAAGCCGCGTAGGCGATCAGCGCCCCCCAGGCGAAGACGTCGCCGGGCGGCCCCACGGGCTGGTGCCGGAACGCCTCGGGGGGCATGAACGACGGGGTGCCGACGGAGCCCTCGGCCGCGGTCAGCCGGGTGGAGGAGTCGGTGTTGCGGGCGATGCCGAAGTCGATGACCCGGGGGCCGATGGGGGAGAGCAGCACGTTCGCGGGCTTGAGGTCGCGGTGGACGATGCCCTCGGCGTGGATGGCGGTCAGCGCGGTGGCGACACCGACGGCCAGCGCGTCCAGGTCCGCTCCGCGCAGCGCGCCGCGTTCGGCGACGACCTGCCGGACGGTCGGCCCCGGCACGTACTCGGTGACCACGAACAGCGGCGACCGGTCGAGCCGGGCGTCCAGGACGGGCGCGGTGCAGAACGGGCGGACCCGGCGGGCCGCCTCGACCTCGCGCCGGAACCGGGCGTTGAACGTGGCGTCCTCGGTCAGCTCCGGCATGATCACCTTGACCGCCACGGGCCGCGGCAGCGCGGCGGCCGGATCGCAGGCCAGGTAGACCACGCCCATGCCGCCCGTGCCGAGCCGGCCCAGCAGTCGGTAGCGTCCCAGGAAGCGGGGATCGTCGGCCCGCAGCCTCTCGGGCGGTTCCGGAAGCGATGACGAGATCACGCCGCGGCCCTTCTCGAGCACCCGTTGACCCCTTGAGCGTAACCAGGCGGACGGCGACGGATTCGGCGGAAAGACAGGTCTCACTCTTCCGTCACCCCGTCCGCTTCCGGCCATCATCAGCGGGAACGCCGGAAGCCGCCTTCGGAGTCGATCACCTGCCCGGCGACCCAGCGGCCCTCGTCGGAGACGAGCCAGGCGATGAGGCGGGCGGGGTCGTCCGGCTCGCCGTACCGGCCCTGCGGGAACGCGGCGAGGACCTCGTCCAGGACCCGCAGGTCGCGGTCGGCGGTCTCGGGGCGGAGGTATCCGGTGTTCACGGGCCCGGGATTGACCGCGTTGAGCAGGATGCCGCGGTCGATGAGCTCGTCGGAGACGGTGGCGAGCACACCCGCCAGCGCCGCCTTGGACGTCGCGTAGGCGACCTCGCCCCGCATCGGCCCGAGCTGCTGCCCCGAGGTCATCCAGATGGCCCTGCCGCCGGGCCGTCCGTCGTGCTGCCGGGCGAAGGCGCTGGTGAGCAGCAGCGTGGCCCGCGTGTTGACCCGCCAGTGCCCGTCGAGCCGTTCGGCGTCGAGTTCCAGCAGAGGGCCGTCGCCCCCGCTGCGCGCTTGGTTGCACACCAGGACGTCCACATGTCCGAACCGTGCGACGGCGGCGTCGACGACCGCCTGGCTCGTTCCGGCCTCCCCGAGATCGGCGCTCATCTCCGCGATGGACGCCTCCGGCGCCTCTTTCCGGAGTTCGGCGAGGAGCTCCGGAACATCGTCGGCGCCCCAGGGCTGCGGGACGTCGTGCGGCCGGAAATGGGTGAGGAAAAGGTCGGCGCCCATCAGGGCGAGCCTGCGCGCGACGGCATATCCGATGCCCTGTCGCCTGCTGACCCCGGTGATGAGCGCGACCCGGCCGCGCAGTGTCTGCTCCATGGGCCCTTGATAGCCGCAGGACGCACCGGGGTTCAACCCGATTTCCCGCACAGGCCGAGGAGCCTGCCCCGGGCCCCTCAAAGGCGGCGCGGCGCGCCGGCGGCAGGCTCCATCCTCTTTCGGCCACCGCTCCGAGATCCCCGAAGGAACACCTTTCCCGGAGCTCATCGCACGGGTGCCGTGCTAAAGCAGCATGAAGCTCCTGCCGGTCGCGCGCAGAACGGCAGCACCCGGGTAGAGGTCGACGAACTGAAGGAGGCTGGCGGAGCACTCGTCGTCCTTGAATATCCGGAGGGTCCTGCCGGTGTTGTTCTTGATGGGCGAGCCTTTGTAGAAGTAGCACCGGCCGGCGCTCGGGCGAACGTACTTCTTCTTGCCCACGTAGATGACCCCGTCCACCCTCCTCGCGATGGAATGGGCGGTGCTGTTCGCCGCCTCGGCGTGGACGACTCCGGGGACGAGGGTGGCGAGAATTCCGGCGGTGGCGAGGGCGCCGAGCGCTTGGGTGGCGAGCCGCATTGAGTGTCCTCCCGTTGCGTATTCGGATGCCGTGATCGACATCCGGCTATAACGTACCGTAGTTAAGCAAGTGTGCTTAGTCACTCCCGGTTGCCTCTGGGTGGGGCAAAGTTGGAGTTAAGAAGCATGAAGAACGGGAAAAAAGAGCGAATGAAAAGTAGAGAAACTCTTACTTTCCCGTCAAGTCGGGCTTTTTGCTACTGCGGTAGCGGTGCTGATACTGCTGTGGCATTGCGCGGTGAGTGCATTTTTCGGTGGTAGTTGAAATATCTGGTGATGTCTGGTTTGGAAAATATTTCCGATGGTGAAGCAGCGGAGTTTTCCAGTGGTTGCTTATCCGGCGGGCAGCGTCCGAAAACCTTTCAGGGCATCGGGAATGGCCGGGCCATGATGGCTACCGGTTTGGCGTCCGCCGGGCGGGATGACGGGTCGGTAGTGCGGTGCCGGAATTGCGCGATGAGAGCGCGGACCACATCCGCCATGCCCGCCATCTCCTCGGGCGTCAGGTGAACGACCTGGCTGAACGCCTCAGCACGCCGCCATTCCTCGCAAGCCCCGTCACGGCGGTCGCACCACCGGACAGGCGCCAGGATTCGGCGTGGCCGCCGGAAACGGGGCCTCCTCGGTGGGCCCGCTTCGGCGAGCCGGGCACAGGCGGAACGAGTAGAGGCCGGTACTGACGCCCGACTCGCGGGCGGCGTCGGTCTACAGGTGTTCGTCTTCCATGACGACGATGCCTCGGGACACCTGGTGAATCCCGTCCCCCGCTTCTCTAACGAGGGAGAGCAGGACGGACCTCAGGGCCGCCTGTCCATGCCGGGCCTGTACTTCGACACCGATGAGCGCCGCCCTGATGGGGGAAGGCCGGGCCCGGCCGCCAGGAGCGTCGCGGGCCTGAGCCCCGCTCACCGCGGGTGCGCCGCCGGTGAGGACATGGGTCCTGATCGCTGCGCGGACGTGTCGGCGCGGTCAGGACCGGGCCTGGACGACGTGGGTGCGCCGGTGCCGGGAGAAGGGCACCTGGAGGAACTGTTCCGTTCCTCCAGGGCATCGATGCGCTCCCGGTGCTTTCCGGGACGTGGACGTGCTCTCGATGCCTTTGGGGAACGCGCTCCCGGTGCCCTTCGGGGAAGAAGGGCACCGGGAACGCGGTCAGGACTCGTCGACGCGGGGGCCGATGGAGCCGCCGAGGGCGCCGATGGGGGAGGGCAGGGGGACGCCGGAGCCGTCGCGGCGGCCCAGCTCGGCCGGGAGGTCGACGGGTTCGCCCGCGATGTCGGTGGCGCTGGCGGGCGCCGGGCCGGCCCAGGCGGTGATGAGGACGTCCTCGCCCTTGAGGAAGCGGTGCGAGCGCACGCCGCCGGTGGCGCGGCCCTTCGGCGGGAAGTCGGCGTACTCGCTGACCTTGACGTTGCCCGCCTGGGTGCCGGGCAGGGCGGTGGCGGAGCCGGAGACGGTGATCACCACCGAGGGGCGGGACGGGTCGACCGCGCCGAACCAGATGACCTTGGCGCCGGCGGCGAGCTTGATGCCGGCCATGCCGCCCGCGGGGCGGCCCTGCGGCCGCACGTTGGAGGCGGTGTACCGCAGCAGCTGGGTGTCGTCGGTGATGAAGACGAGGTCCTGCTCCTCGGAGTCCAGCTGGACCGCGCCCACGACCCTGTCGCCGTCCTTGAGGGTGATGACCTCGTACTCCTCGCGGTTGGCCGGGTAGTCGTTGGCGACGCGCTTGACCACGCCCTGCTCGGTGCCCAGGGCCAGGCCCGGGCCGTCCTCGGCCAGGCGCGCCAGGCCCACGGCCTGCTCGTCCTCGGCGAGGGTGACGTACTCCTCCAGGGGCGCGCCGCCCGCCAGGGAGGGCGGGGCGTCGGAGGGCTGCAGCAGCGGCAGGTCGACCACCTCGACCTTCAGGAGCCGGCCCGCCGAGGTGACGACGCCGAACTCCGAGCGCACCGAGGTGGAGATCACCGACTGGAGCACGTCGTGCGGGGCGCGGGGGCCGTCGTCCGCCAGCGGGGAGGCGTCGACGGTGCGGGCCAGCAGGCCGGTGGAGGACATCAGCACCAGGCACGGGTCGTCCTCGACCTCCAGCGGGACCACCGGCCGGGGCGCGCCGTCGGCCTCCAGCAGCACGGTGCGCCGCGGCGTGGCGAACTTCTTGCTGACCTCGGCCAGCTCCTTGGAGACCAGGGAGCGCAGCTTCTTCTCCGACTCCAGGATCTCGGTGAGGGCGGCGATCTCCTTGCGGAGGGTCTCCTGCTCCTTCTCCAGCTCCAGCCGGTCGTAGCGGGTGAGCCGGCGCAGCGGGGTGTCCAGGATGTACTGGGCCTGGATCTCCGACAGCTCGAAGACCTGCATCAGCCGGGACTTGGCCTGCGCGGAGTCGTCGGAGCTGCGGATGACCTGGATGATCTCGTCGATGTTGAGCAGGGCCGTCATGAGGCCCTCGACCAGGTGCAGGCGCTCCTCGCGGCGGCGGCGCCGGTACAGCGAGCGGCGGCGCACCACGTCGATGCGGTGGTCGACGTAGACCTGCAGCAGCTCGCGCAGGCCGAGCGTCTTGGGCTGGCCGTCGACGAGGGCGACGTTGTTGATGCCGAAGGTCTCCTCCATCGGCGTGAGCCGGTAGAGCTCCTCCAGCACCGCCTCGGGATGGAAGCCGTTCTTGATCTCGATGACCAGGCGCAGCCCGACGGTGCGGTCGGTGAGGTCCTTCAGGTCGGCGATGCCCTGGAGCTTCTTCGCCTGGACCATGTCCTTGATCTTGGCGACGACGCGTTCGGGGCCGACGTTGTAGGGCAGCTCGGTGATGACCAGGCCCTTGCGGCGCGGCGTGACGTTCTCGATGTGCACGGTGGCGCGGGTCTTGAACGTGCCGCGGCCGTTCGCGTAGGCGTCGCGGACGCCGTTCAGGCCGACGATCTTGCCGCCGGTGGGCAGGTCGGGGCCGGGGACGAACTTCATCAGGTCGTCCAGCGTGGCGTCCGGGTGGGTCACCAGGTGCCGGGCGGCCGCGACGACCTCGCCGAGGTTGTGCGGCGCCATGTTGGTGGCCATGCCGACGGCGATGCCCGTCGCGCCGTTGACCAGCAGGTTGGGGAAGGCGGCTGGCAGGACCTCCGGCTCCAGCTCCTGGCCGTCGTAGTTGGGCCGGAAGTCGACGGTCTCCTCGTCCAGCCCGGTGACCATGAGCAGGGCCTCGGGCGACATGCGGGCCTCGGTGTAGCGCATGGCCGCGGGCGCGTCGTCGCCGCCGAGGGAGCCGAAGTTGCCGTGGCCGTCGATCATGCGCATGCGCATCGCCCACGGCTGGGCCATGCGGACCATGGTGTCGTAGATGGCCGTGTCGCCGTGCGGATGCAGCTTGCCCATGACCTCGCCGACCACGCGCGCGCACTTGACGTGCCCGCGGTCGGGCCGCAGCCCCATCGCGCTCATCGAGTACAGGATGCGGCGCTGTACCGGCTTGAGGCCGTCACGAGCGTCCGGAAGAGCGCGCGAGTAGATCACCGAGTACGCGTACTCGAGGAAGCTGCCCCGCATCTCCTCGGCCACATCGATGTCGATGATGTTCTCTTCGAAGTCTTCCGGGGGTGGAGTCTGACCAGTCCGACGTGCCATGCTCGCCATTCTCGCGGGTCCCGACGACAGTTTCGTACCAGGAGGGGGTGCCATGGGCCTCTCGGACTTCCAGCACGAGATCTACCTGGGGGGATTGGGGGATGTACTTCCGGAATTCCCCACCGATCTCTCCACACTGGAGGCGGTCGCCGAGGAGCGGCTGGACCCCCGGGCGTTCGGCTACGTCGCCGGAGCCGCGGGGAGCGGCGCCACGGCACGCGCCAACCGCGCCGCCTTCGACCGGTGGCGGCTGGTGCCCCGGATGCTGCGCGACGTCTCGGGGATCGACCTGTCGGTGAACGTCCTGGGGACGCCGATGCCCGCCCCGGTCCTGCTCGCCCCCGTCGGCGTCCTGTCGATCCTGCACCCCGAAGGGGAGGTCGCGGTCGCGCGGGCGGCGGCCGCCCTGGGCGTCCCCATGATCCTCAGCACGGCGGCGTCACGCACGATGGAGGAGGTCGCGGAGGTCGCCGGGCCGCGCTGGTACCAGCTGTACTGGCCCAAGGACAGGGACCTCGCGGAGAGCTTCCTGCGGCGTGCCGAGGCCTCCGGGTACGAGACGCTCGTCGTCACCCTCGACACCTTCAAGCTGGCGTGGCGCCCGCGCGACCTCGACACCGCCTACCTCCCGTTCCTGCACGGCATCGGCGTGCAGAACTACTTCAGCGACCCCGTCTTCCGCGCCGCCGTGGGCGGGGAGATCACCGAGGAGAACCGGCTCCAGGCGATCCTGCACTGGGTCGCCAACTTCGGCGACCCCACGCTGACCTGGGACGACCTGGCGTGGCTGCGCGGACGCTGGGACGGGCCGATCGTCCTCAAGGGCATCCAGCACCTCGACGACGCCCGCCGTGCCGCGTACGCCGGAATGGACGGGATCGTCGTCTCCAACCACGGCGGACGGCAGGTGGACGGCGCCGTCGCGGCGCTCGACCAGCTTCCCAAGATCGTCGACACGGTCGGGGACCGGATGAGCGTGCTGTTCGACAGCGGCGTGCGCACCGGGGCCGACGCCGCCAAGGCCCTGGCGCTGGGCGCCGAGGCCGTGCTGGTCGGCCGCCAGTACGCCTACGGCCTGGGGCTCGGCGGCGAGGCGGGCGTCCGGCACGTCCTGCGCTGCCTGCTGGCCGAACTGGAGCTGACGCTGGCGCTCTGCGGCGCGGGGCGCGTCGGGGAACTGGGCCGCGACCTGCTGGCATGACATTTGTCACCGCCTTGAGGTGAAAGTCTCAGCACCGCTTTCTGACGCTCGGCACTGACCGTCCCGGTCCCTCCCGCGGCACCCTTGGTGAAGGTTCGCAGCGATGCCGAGGAGGACGGGATGATCGAGGTCACGGGAGCGGTCGCGTTCACCGTTCGGCCCGGCGAGGTGGTCGCGGTGTGCGGAAGAGGGGCGACCTCCCTGCTGGAGGCCGTCAGCGGGGAAAGGCTTCCCGCGGACGGCCGGATCACGGTCGGCGGGCTCGACCCGTACCGGCGGCGGGCGGGGGTGAGCGTCGGGGCGCTGTGGGCCGACGGCGGGCTGTACGGCGACCTCACCCTCGAGGAGATCATCGGGGCGTGGCGGCGCTGGGCGTCCCGGCCGCTGGACCAGGACACCGTCACGGCCCTGGCGGCGCTGGAGGGGCGCGAGTGCGTCCCCTACGCCCGGCTGACCTCCGGCGAGCGGCGCAGGTTCGACCTGGCGCTCGTGCTGATCTCCCAGCCGGACGCGCTGGTGATCGACGAGCCCGCCACCGGACTCGACCCGGAGGAGGCCCGGCAGGTGTGGCGGCTCGTCAAGTCGCTCGGCATCCCCGTCCTCGTCGCCGCCCGCTGCCCCGCCGAGGCCCTCAAGGCCGACCGGATCGTGCTGCTGGACTCCCCGCTCGACCTCCTCGCGGCCTGAGCCCGTGACCGGTCCGGCCCCCGTCCCCCCGGAGCCACCGCACCGCCCCCTCCCGCGAACCACCCGCCGCACGCCGGCGCCCCATCGACCGGGAACGGCCCGCCGCCGGGCGGGTACCGGCCCGTGGACCGTTCGGGCACACCGCCGGGTGGATGCCCTCCTGCGGAACGTTCAGGCCGCATCGACGCGCGTCAGGTCGCTGGTGGCGCACCGCCGGGCAGGCGCTTTCCCGCGGATCGCTCAGGGCGCGTCGTCGGTGGCGGGCGTCCCCGGGCGTGCGGTTCAGGGCATGTCGACGATGGCGGGCGTCCCTGGGCGTGCGGTTCAGGGCGCGTCACCGGCGGTGTGCCGGTGGGCGGACGCCTTTCCGCAGGCTGTTCGGCGCATGTCGGCGCGCGTCCGGTCGGGAGGAGGTCGACGGGCGGGTGTTCCTCTGTGGACAACGGCCTCCGGCCGCCGGGGCAGCGCATACGCTGTGGAAGCCCGGACGAGGAGGTGGTCGATGCAGCCCAGGCTTCCCGGCGAGATGTCGATCGTCACGTTCGTGGTGGTCCTGTCGACCATCGCCACGTGCGGTCTCTTCTCGGACGGGGTCATCGAGGCCGCCGGGCGCGAGCCGTGGCGGTTCGTCGTGGGGACGATGGCGGCGCTGCTCGTCGCCGCCCTGCAGGGGCGGCTGATGTGGCAGTCGGCGCGGCGGGAGGTCACGCCGGGCAGCCGGATCGTGCTCGGGATGATCGCGCTGGTGTGCTTCAGTCTGCCGCTGCTCGGGCCCGCCTGGTTCTCCGCGATGCTCGCCGTGGCCGGGGTGACCGCGGTGACGCTGCCGGAGAACTGGTCGGTTCCGCTGATCGGAGGCGGGGCGCTGCTGGTGGCCGGAGTGGCGCTGGCGGCGGGGGCGAGCGGCCCGCAGTCGGTGCTGCTGGCGGTGAGCTTCCCCGTCGTGGGGCTGTCGGCGTACGCCACGGTGTGGCTGAGCCTCGCCGTGAAGGAGTTGCGCGACGCCCGCGCCGAACTCGCACGCCGTGCCGTGGGGGAGGAGCGGATGCGCTTCGCCCGCGACCTGCACGACGTGCTCGGGCACAGCCTGCAGGCCGTGGCGCTGCGGGCCGAACTGGCCGAACGGCTGCTCGCCCGCGATCCCGAACGGGTGGCGGGCGAACTGGCCGAGATCCAGCGGATGGCGCGGGGCGCCGTCCAGGAGGTGCGCGACGTGGTGCGGGGCTACCGCGTCACGTCGCTGCGCACCGAACTGGACGGGGCGACGGCCGTGCTGCGCGCGGCGGGGATCTCCTGCGAGACGCCGTCCCTGCCCGAAGCGCTGCCGCGCCACGTGCACGAGACGCTGGGGTGGGTCGCGCGCGAGGCGGTCACGAACGTGCTGCGCCACAGCGGCGCCACGCACTGCCGCATGACGCTGCACGCCGACGCCGCCGACGCCCGGCTGGAGATCGTGAACGACGGCGCGCGGCGCTCGGAAGGCGCCGGCAGCGGACTCGCCGGGCTGCGCGAACGGCTCACCGCGGTGGGAGGGCGGTTGCAGTCCGGTCTGATCGCGGACGGTACCTTCCAGGTGCTGGCGACGGTCCCGCTGGCCGAGAGCGCGGGGCAGAAGGAGATGCGTTGACCGCGATCAGGGTGTTGCTCGCCGACGACCACCACCTCGTCCGGGAGGCACTGGCGCTGCTGCTGGGCACCGAGGACGGGATCGAGGTCGTCGCCGACGTGGGGCGCGGCGACGAGGCGGTCGACCGTGCCCTGGCCCACCGCCCCGACGTGGCGGTCCTCGACATCGACATGCCGGGCCTGGACGGCCTGTCCGCCGCCGAGCGCCTCGCCGCCGCCCTGCCCTCCTGCCGCGTCGTCATCGTCACCGGCCACGGCCGCCCCGGCAACCTCCGCCGCGCCATGGCCGCCGGAGTCCGCGGCTTCCTCGGCAAGGACACCCCCGGCTCCCGGCTCGCCGAGGTCATCCGCCAGGTCCACGAGGGCGCCCGCTACATCGACCCCCAGCTCGCCGCCGACGCCCTCGCCGCCGAGGAATGCCCCCTCACCCCCCGCGAGCTCGACGCCCTCCGCGCCGCCTCCGGCGGCTCCCCCGTCAGCCGCATCGCCCGCACCCTCGGCCTCTCCGAAGGCACCGTCCGCAACTACCTCTCCTCCGCCGTCACCAAACTCGGCGTCGACAACCGCCACGCCGCCGTCCAGTCCGCCCGAGACCGCGGCTGGCTCTGACCCCGCCCTCCCCTTCCACCCACCGCACCTCCCCGGCACCACGGTCTCCCCTCCCGGCCCAGGACCCTGCCCTGGTGCCCTGGTGCCCTGGTGCCCTGGTGCCCTGGTGCCCCCTTCACCCACCGCACTTTTTCGACACCACGGTCGCCCTTCCAGGCCCGGGATCCTGCCCTGGTGCCCTGGTGCCCCCTTCGCCCACCGCACCTCCCCGGCACCACAGTCCCCCTCCCGGCCCGGGACCTTGCCCTGGTGCCCTGGTGCCCTGGTGGCCCGGTGCCCTGGTGGCCCGGAATGGGACCTGGGACGGGGCCTGGTACTGCAACGACAGGTCGACGAGATCGTTTATGGAGCCGCTGGTCACGGACTCGAGCGCGGCGCTGAAACTCACACACCGGCCGGTATCACCGCCGGTCAGGGGGCTCAGCCTCAGCAACCTGTCGTTGCAGTACTGGTGGCCCGGGACGGGGGCTGAGTACCCGTTCTTGGCGAGTTGAGTACTTCAGCGGGTGGGCCGGGAAAGGCCGGGGGAGGAGGCTGTGTCGCATGGAACTGGTACACCGCGCATCCTGGCGAACCATCGCGATCTTCCTGAAGGCCGCGCTGGCCGTGCTGCTGGCCCTGGCGCTCGCCTTCCCCGAGTGGGACCGCTTCGCCGACAAGGCCATGGGCGCACGAGCCGTCGCCTACCCCCTGGCCGCGCTGCTGGTGCCCGCGATCTGGCTGGTCCGCCGTCGGCTCGGCCGCCGGGGCCCCTTCCCGTGGGACGTTGACGCACTGCTCACCGCCCCCTTCGTCATCGACGTCGCCGGCAACGCCCTCGACCTGTACGACGCGGTGAGCTGGTTCGACGACGCCTGCCACTTCGGAAACTGGGCGCTGCTCGGCGCCGCCGCCGGCGCCGCCCTCCTCCGCGGCCCCGCTCTGCCCCCTTGGGTGACCGCCCTCCTGGTGACGGGCATCGGAGCCACCACCGCCATCACCTGGGAAATCGCCGAATACGGCGCCTTCATCCTCGACACCCCCGAATCCGTGGGCATCTACCGGGACACCCTCGGCGACGAGGCCCTGGGCCTCCTGGGCGCCGCCACCGCGGGCATCCTCACCGCCCTCCGCCCCCGCCCCGCCCTCCCGGCTCCCGCCCCCGATCCCCTCACGACCTCCGCTCGCGAGCAGACCCCCGCCCAGGCCACCTGAACCTGCCCCGGCCCTCCCACGGCAGCCGTCGATCCGCCCTGCAGCGATCGGCGGCACGATGGCCCTCCCCGGTGACCGTCGCGGCCCGCGGAGCTCAGAGCGGCCGCCCGAGCGGCAGCCTCTCGCCCGAGCGGTCGCCTCTCACCTGAGTGGTTGCCCGAGTGGCCGCCCAAGCGGCAGCCTCTCACCCGAGCGGTCGCCCGAGCGGTCGTCTCTCGCCCGAGCGGTCGTCTGAGCAGCCGCCCGAGAGACAGCCTCTCACCCGAGTGGCCGCTTGAGAGGCAGCCTCTGGCTCGAGCGGTCGCCCGAGCGGTCGCCCGAGAGTTGCACCGTGACGATCGCTGAGCCGCGGGTCTCGGGTCAGGGCACATGCCAAGGCCCGTTGCGACGCCACGGCCCCTGGACCGCGAGGCTCGAATGGCACTTGCGGAGACTCGCTGCGCAACCGCGATGGCTACCTGGCCCGAACTTCCCTAGGTAGCACGGCCGCCTCCGGTGAGTCGGGTCGGTCGGCCTCGGGAGTCGGTAGGCCTCAGGACACGTGGCCGTCGGGTGGGGGAACCGCGGGGTCAGGGGGACGGTCGGGACCATCGGGGTCGGGAGGGACGGTCGGGAACCTCGGGGTCAGGAGGGGACGGCCAGGACGAGGGGGAGGACGGCGGTGGCGCCGGCCTCGCGGAGGAGGCGGGTGGCGACGGTGAGGGTCCAGCCGGAGTCGCAGTGGTCGTCGACGAGGAGGACGGGGCCCGGGGGGACGGGGAAGTCGAGGGACAGGGAGTGCAGGACGGTGCGGAGGCGCTGGGCGCTGTTGTGCTGGGGCGGGGCGGGCGGGCCCTGCGAGGTGAGGGCGCCCGCGTAGGGGAGGCGCCCGACGTGGGAGAGGTGCTCGGCGAGGCTCGCGACGAGCAGCGGGCGGGTGCGGGAGGCGATCGAGGCGACCGCGACGGGGCGTTCGGACCAGTCCCAGGCGGCGAGGACCTGCACGACGGCGGCGGCGATCTCGCCGGGGACGGGCTGGTCGGGGGCGTCTTCGGCGAGCAGGGCGCGCAGCCGCGGTCCCCAGCCGATGTCGGTGAGGCGGCCCAGGGCGCGGCCGGGCTCGGCCTGCAGGGCGGGCGGGATCCGGCCGGAAAGGCCCAGCTCGTCCTTGAGCCCGGTGGGCCACATGCGGCGTGGGGCGAGCTCGACGCCGGGGCGGGCCAGCCGGTCCCGGGCCCGGGTGACGGCCTGCTCGGAGAGCTCGGACGGCCAGTGCTCGCCGGTGCAGTTGTCGCAGCGGCCGCAGGGCTCGGCCGCGAGATCGTCCAGGCAGTGGCGGAGGAAGAGCATCCGGCATCCGGTGGTGCCCTGGTAGTCGAGCATCGCCTGCTGCTCGTGCTCGCGGGCGGCCTGGACCCGGGCGTAACGGTCGGTGTCGTACGCCCATGGCTCGCCGGTGGCGACCCAGCCGCCCTTGACCCGGCGGACCGCGCCGTCCACGTCGAGGACCTTGAGCATCATCTCCAGGCGGTTGCGGGACAGGTCGACGCGCGGCTCGAGGGCGGCCGTCGACAGGGGCCGCTCGCCGAGCGCCGCCAGCACGTTCCGCACGACGGGTTCGGGCGGGAAGGCCAGCGAGGCGAAGTAGGACCAGATGTCGCGGTCCTCCGGTCCGGGCAGCAGGATCACCTCGGCCCGCTCCACGCCGCGGCCCGCGCGGCCGATCTGCTGGTAGTAGGCGACCGGCGAGGACGGCGCGCCCAGATGGACGATGAACCCCAGGTCCGGCTTGTCGAAGCCCATGCCCAGGGCGCTGGTCGCCACGAGCGCCTTGAGCTTGTTGTCCAGCAGGTCCTGCTCGGCCTGCAGCCGTTCGGCGGGCTCGGTCTGGCCGGAGTAGGCGGCCACCGAGAAGCCCCTGTCCCGCAGCATCGCGGCGACCTCGTGGGCGGCGGCGACCGTCAGGGTGTAGACGATGCCCGAGCCCGGCAGCTCCTCCAGCCGCTCGCACAACCACGCCAGCCGCTCCTCCGCCGTCCGCAGCCGGACCACGGCGGGCCGCAGGGAGTCGCGTTCCAGCGTGCCGCGCAGCACCAAGGTGCCCTCGCCGAGCTGCTCTGCCACGTCCGTGGTGACCCGCGAGTTGGCGGTGGCCGTCGTCGCCAGCACCGGCACCCCTGACGGCAGCTCGCCGAACAGGGTGCGCAGCCGCCGGTAGTCGGGCCGGAAGTCGTGGCCCCAGTCGGAGATGCAGTGCGCCTCGTCGACCACGACGAGGCCCGCCGTGGCGGCCAGCTCCGGCAGCACCTGATCGCGGAACTCCGGGTTGTTCAGGCGTTCGGGACTCACCAGCAGGACGTCGACGGCGCCCGCGGCGACCTCGGCGTAGACCCGCTGCCAGTCCTCCGGGTTGGCCGAGTTGATCGTCCGGGCGGCGATGCCCGCACGGGCCGCGGCGTCGATCTGGTTGCGCATCAGCGCCAGCAGCGGCGAGACGATCACCGTCGGGCCGGCGCCGCGCGCCCTCAGCAGCGCGGTGGCCACGAAGTAGACAGCGGACTTGCCCCAGCCCGTGCGCTGCACGACCAGGGCGCGGCGCCGCTCCTCCACCAGGGCGGCGATCGCCGTCCACTGGTCCTCCCGCAACCGCGCGTGATCTCCGGCGAGCGCCCTCAGGCACCGCTCGGCCTCCGTCCGCAAGTCCATGCCCCATCCCTATCACCGGTCACGGACGTCCTGCTCCAGATCCGACCCGCCTGTGGATTTCCCGCCCGAGCCGTCGCGCCCGGCCGAGAGACGGCGCACCAGGCGCATGTCGTCTCGCGGATCGTTGGGCGCGTGTCGGCGTGCGTTCGCCCACAGGGGCCGTCAGGAGCACGTCACCGGCCTGTGGACGAGTGATCCGGCGGCGGAGAGGGGCTGTGGACAACGCAAGAGATGTCGGCCGGCGGTGATAGGACAGTCACGTCAGTAGCGGATCACCGAGAACGGCCACTGAGATGACGAAGACGTCCCATTACGAGTACGTGGAGTCCTTCGCGGGGCTGCCCGTGTTCGATTTCACCCCGGAGACCGAATCAGAAGGGCTGCCGGCTCCCGCCCAGGTCGCCTGGCGGGTGCGCCTCGACGACTTCATCGAGGAGTTCGAACCCTTCCAGGAGCTGTTCTCCCGCTTTCTCGAGACGGTCGACACCACGTCCGTGGGCGCACTGATCATCGGCAACTGGGGCGCCACCCACGAGGTCCCCGCGGACCGCCCCCTGGCGCTGCTGACCGATGCGGCGGAGCGGTTCCCCGCGCTCAAGGCGCTGTTCTTCGGGGAATGGCTGCAGCAGGAAACGGAGATCTCCTGGATCGAGCAGGGGGACGTCACCCCGCTGTTCACCTCCTTCCCCGGCCTGGAGACCGTCGTCATCAGGGGAGGCAGCGGGCTGTCGCTGGCCCTGATCACCAGCTCCGTGCTGCACGAGCTGCGCCTGGAGACCGGCGGCCTGCCCGGCGAGGTGGTGCGCGCGCTGGGCGCGTCCGACCTCCCGGCACTGCAGACGCTGGAGCTGTGGCTCGGCGTGGACGAGTACGGCGGGAGCACCGGCCTGGCCGACCTCGACCCGCTGCTGAGAGGTGAGCGTTTCCCCGCGCTGCGCCACCTCGGCCTCCAGAACGCCGACTTCCAGGACGGGATCGCCGCGGCGGTCGCCTCCGCTCCCGTCGTGGCGCAGCTGGAGTCCCTCAGCCTGTCGATGGGCGTGCTGACCGACGAGGGCGCCGAGGCGCTGCTGTCCGGCCAGCCGCTCAGCCACCTCAAGCGGCTCGACCTGCACCATCACTACCTGTCCGAGGAGATGGTCGGCCGGATCCGCGCCGCGCTGCCCGGCGTCGACGTCGACCTCAGCGAGAGGCAGCGGGACGAGTGGCGTTACGTCGCCGTGGCCGAGTGAACGATGACGGGTTTCACGATCGTCGGAACACCCGGCGACCGCAGGGTCGAGGCGTTCGCCGCCGCCTGCGCGTCGTCCGGTGTGTCCCGGCCCCGGCTTCTGCCCTGGACGGACGTGCTGAGCGGCGCGCCGCTGGAGGTGGACGGGCTGCTGCGGATCGACTCCCCCGGAGAAGCAGCCGAGGCCGACGCGCTGCTGCGCGGTCCCGGTGACCCGGCACGGGTCGGCGGCGGTGCCCGCTGGTACCGCACGCTGCTGGGGGGCCTGGAACGGCTTCGCGGCTTCCCGTCGACCGGCGACGTGGACGAGATCGCGGTCATGTTCGACAAGCGGGCCTGTCACGCCCGGTTGAGCGAGGCGGGTGTGCCCGTCCCGGTCTCACTCGGCCCGGTCGGCGGGTATCGGGGACTGCGCGAACGCATGGCCGAACGGCGCGTCCACCACGTGTTCGTGAAACCCGCCCACGGCTCCTCGGCCTCGGGGGTGGTCGCCCTGCGGACGGCGCCCGGCCGGATCAAGGCCGTCAGTTCGGCGGTCCCCCACGGAGACGGCTGGCGCAATTCGCTGCGCGTACGGGCTTATACGTCCGAACCCGAAGTGGCCCGCCTGGTCGACGCCCTCGCCCCCGACGGCCTGCACGTCGAGCAGTGGTTCCCCAAAGCCGCACTGGACGGCCGCCTCCTCGACCTGCGCGTCGTGGTCGTCGCCGGTGAGCCCACCCACGCCGTGGTCCGCACGAGCACCGCCCCCATGACCAACCTCCACCTGGGCGGCGCCCGGGGCGACCTCGAAGCCGTCCGCGCCCGTGTGGACTGGCCGGAGGCCATGTCCGTGTGCGCCCGCGCCGCGGCCTGCTTCCCGCGCAGCCTCATAGTCGCCGTCGACCTCATGATCGGCCTCGGCTGGCGCCGCCTGGCCGTCGCCGAGGTCAACGCCTTCGGCGACCTCCTCCCCGGCCTGACCGGCCTCCCCGGCACCTCCGCCGAAGGCCTGGACACCTACACCGCCCAAGTCCGCGCCGCTCTTCGCACCTCCTCACCGAAACCTCCCGACGCCTTCCCCGGGACGAGCCATCACGACCACAGGAACACCGTGCCCGCCACAGGGAAGACCCCGTGTCCATGAAGCCGCAGGGAGCTCTTGTGTCCGTGGGGCGCGGACAAGATTCCTGTGCTCGCGAAGCCGCAGGAGAAGACGCCGTGCTCATGAAAGACGCCGTGCTCAATGAAGGGAGGAGCGGCCACATTCGCGGTCGAAAGAAGTGCAGCGTCTGCCGCAGATGCGGTGGCCACTGTGGGGAAAGCGGCTGGGCGGATGCGCATCGTCTCCATCCCGTCAGCGAGCGTGCGGGGAGTAACGATCGTTGCGTGGCAAGCGGCTGGGGTCAGTGGGCCGGACTCCGCTTTCGCGTTCGGGAGATCAGCCGTTTTCACGGCGAGAAGGGCTGCTGCGTCTGGGAGAGGGGAGGTGTGCGGTGCGGGATATGAACGAGGTCGTCGGCACGCATGATGTGGTGCTGGTGACGTTGGACACGCTGCGTTACGACGTGGCGGTGGCCTCGGCGGCGGCGGGGCGGACGCCGGAGTTCTCGCGGCGGTTCGCGTGGGAGGAACGGCACGCTCCGGGGAACTTCACCTTCGCGTCGCACATGGCGATGCTGGCGGGGTTCCTGCCGACGCCCGCGGGACCGGGGCCGCACCCCCGGCTGTTCGCCTCGGCGTTCCCCGGCAGCGAGACGACCAGCCCGCTGACCTGGAGATACGATGCACCGGACCTGCCGTCGGGCCTGGCGGAGGTCGGCTATCACACGGCGTGCATCGGGGGAGTGGGCTTCTTCAACAAGCAGACCGCGCTCGGTTCGGTGATCCCGGACATGTTCGCCGAGTCCCACTGGGCGCCCGAATTCGGGGTGACCTGCCCCGACAGCCTCGACCACCAGGTGGACAAGGCCGCGGAGATCATCGCGCGGACGGAGCGGCGCCTGTTCCTGCTGCTGAACGTCTCGGCTCTGCACCAGCCCAACCACCACTACCTGCCCGGCGCGTCCGGAGACACCCCGGAGACCCACGCGGCGGCGCTGGAGTACGTCGACTCGCGCATCGGCAGGCTCTTCGCGGCGCTGCGCCGCCCCACCTTCGTCATCATCTGCTCGGACCACGGCACCGCCTACGGCGAGGACGGCCACACCGGCCACCGTCTCGGCCACCAGGTCGTCTGGACCGTGCCTTACGCGGAGTTCGTCCTCGCATGAAGCCCTACCAGGGATACGTCTACGCCTATCCCCACAAGACCGCCTACCGCCCCCTCGACCCGGCCCCCGCCCTCCGCGACGTGTGGCGCGACGAAGACGTCTCCCGTCTCTTCCTCTACCTCCACATCCCCTTCTGCGAGATCCGCTGCGGCTTCTGCAACCTCTTCACCCGCACCGGCGCGCCCGAATCCCTCACCACCGCCTACCTCGACGCGCTGGAACGCCAGGCCGAAGCCACCCTGGACGCCCTCGGCCCCACTGCCCGCTTCACCCAGGCGGCCTTCGGTGGCGGCACCCCCACCTACCTCACCGCCCCCGAACTCACCCGCCTCTGCGAACTCGCCACCCGCCTCCTCACCCCCCACCCGACACCCCCCTCCACCCCCACAGGAAACGAACCACGCCCCCCGAGCGCGATGACCCCCGCCACACGCTCGTCGGCAGGGAGCGCCCGGTCCGCAGTGGAAGCTGCGCCAACGGCGTCTTCTGTAGTGGCGGCAAGTGGTTCGCAGCGCCCGAGTGGGTCGGTTACCGCAGCGCCCTTGTCGGCAGGGAGCGCCCGGTCCGCAGAGGGAGCTGCGGTAACGGCGTCTTCTGTGGTGGCGGCAAGCGGTTCGCAGAGCCCGGGCGGGTCGGCTACCGCAGGGTCCCTGTTGGAAGAGGAAGCCCGGGCTGCGGCAGGGACTGCGCAAATTACGCCTTCTGTGGTGGAAGGTGGTTGGCAGCGTGAGAGTGGGTCGGCTACCGCAGCGCTCCTGCCGGAAGGGGAGGCCCAGGCTGCAGCGGGGGTTGCACAAGCGGTGCCTTCTGCGGTGGGAAGTGGTTCGCAGGGTTCGAGTGGGTCGGCTGCTGCGGTGTCCTTGTCGGCAGTGAGTGCTCGAGCCGTGGTGGAGGTCGTGCAAGCGGCACCATGTGCGGCGGACGGAAGCGTTGAGGTGCTGTCGGTGACGCAGGGGTTGCCGACGACGCAAGGGGTGCCGGCGGTGTCGGGGGTGCCGTTGGCGGTGGAGACGTCGCCGGGGACGGCCACGCGGGACAGGTTGGAGGTGCTGAAGCGGTACGGCACCGAGCGCGTCTCGATCGGGGTGCAGAGCTTCGTGGAGGCGGAGGCGCGGGCGGCGGTGCGTCCGCAGCGGACGGAGGAGGTGGTCGGGGCGCTCGACACGATCCGGGACGTCGGGTTTCCGGTGCTGAACATCGACCTCATCTACGGGATCGACGGGCAGACGGCCGAGTCGTGGCTGCGGTCGATCGACCGGGCGCTGGAGTGGCAGCCCGAGGAGCTCTACCTGTACCCCCTGTACGTCCGGCCGCTGACGGGGCTGGGGAGGATCGGGGGCGACTGGGACGACCAGCGGCTGCGGCTCTACCGGCTGGGACGCGACCATCTGCTGTCAAAGGGGTACGAGCAGGTCTCGATGCGGATGTTCCGTCTCCCCGGCTCGCGGGCCGGCACCGGAGAGTACTCCTGCCAGGAGGACGGGATGGTCGGCCTGGGCTGCGGCGCCCGCTCCTACACGGCGAACCTCCACTACTCCTTCGAGTACGCCGTCCACGCCACCGAGGTCCGCGCCATCATCGACGACTACGTCCGCACCGAGGACTTCACCCGCGCCCTCGTCGGCTTCCCCATGACCGGTGACGAGCGCCGCCGCCGCCACCTCCTCCAGTCCCTCCTCCAGGCCGAGGGCCTGGACCGCCACGCCTACCGCGCCCGTTTCGGCACCGACGTCCTCGCCGACATCGACCTGACCCCCTTCGCCCGGCGCGGCTGGCTCGAAGAGACCCCCGACACCCTGGCCCTCACCCCCGAAGGCCTCGCCCACTCCGACGCCATCGGCCCCGCCCTCTTCTCCCCCCACGTCCACACCCTCATGAACACCTACCGGGCCCGCTGATGTCCGGCGAGGAGACGCGTGGCGAAGGAACGCGTAGCGCGGGGGCGCGTAGCGAGGGGGCGCGTGGCGGGGGGACGCGTAGCGCGGGGGCACGTGGCGAGGGGGTACGTGGCGAGGGGGCGCGTAGTGAGGGGGCGCGTAGTGCGGGGGTGCGTGGCGAAGAAGCGCGTGGTGAGGGGGCGCGTAGTGAGGGGGCGCACGGCGAAGAAGCGCGTGGCGGGGAGATACAAGGCGAAGGAGCATGTGGCGAAGAGACGCGTGGCGAAGGGTCACGTGGTGAAGGAGCGCGTGGTGAGGAGACGCGTGGCGAGGGGTCGCATGGTGAAGGAGCGTGTGGCGAGGGGTCGCGCGGTGAGGGGGAAGTGCGGGGAGGCGGGCGGATGTTGAGTCTGCTGTATCGGGGGCCGCTGGCCAGTTGCGACTATGACTGTCCGTACTGTCCGTTCGCCAAGCGGCGGGACACGACGGAGCAGTTGCGGGCGGATCGGGCGGCGCTCGTGCGGTTCGTCTCTTGGGTGGGTGCTCAGGAGAGGGAGATCTCCGTGCTCTTCACACCGTGGGGGGAAGGACTGGTGCGCTCCTGGTATCGGGAGGCGCTGGTGGAGCTGAGCCTGATGCCTCATGTGCGCAGGGTCGCGATCCAGACGAACCTCAGCGGCCGGACGGCGTGGACTGCTCGGGCGGATCTGACGAAGCTGGCGCTCTGGACGACGTTCCACCCCGGCCAGGTGACGCATGAGCGGTTCCTCGCCAAGTCCCAGGAGCTGGTGGAACGGGGCGTGCGGCACAGCGTGGGCGTCGTCGGCCTGCCCGAACACCTGGAGGCGGCCCGTCGGCTGCGGAAGGAGCTTCCTGCCTCGGTCTACCTCTGGATCAACGCCGCCGAAGGCCACACCTACACCGACGAGGAGGCCGCCGACTGGACGGAGCTCGATCCGCTCTTCTCCTACAGCCGTCACCCTCACCGCACTCTCGGCCTTCCCTGCCGCACCGGCCACGACGTGATCTCCGTGGCCGGAGACGGCACCGTCACCCGCTGCCACTTCGTCAAGACGCCCCTGGGCAACCTCTACGACGGCACCTTCCGCCCCGACCCGGAGCCTTCCGCCTGCCCCAATACCTGGTGCGACTGCCACATCGGCTACATCCACTTCGAGCCCCTGCGCCTCTACGACGTCTTCACCGACGGCCTCCTGGAACGCATCCCGCTTCTCCCCTGACCACTCCCGCCATCTCTTCCACAGAGCAGTTCTCCGGGCGAGGGAGCGGTCGGTTTCTCCTGACGAAGACAGTCGGTGTTCCTGACGGAGATGGCCAAGGCTCCCCGCAGGGACGATCAGATCTTCTGGCGAAGCGGTCGAGTCCCCTGGCAAGGACGGCCGGATTTCCGATGAAGATGATCAGGAACCCTGGCAAAGCCGGCAAAGGCAGTGAAGCACCTGGCGGGGCAGTCAGGCTTCCTGGCGGAGAAGTTCGGGTCCTCTGACGAGGCGGTCAAAGGACATGGTGGATCAGAGGACCTAACGGAGGGGACTGGGCTCCTGGCGGGATGGTCGGAGTTCCTAACGGAGTGGAGGGGCTCCTGATGGGGCGGTCGGAGTTCCTAACGGAGGGGACTGGGTTCTTGGCGGGGCGGTCGGAGTTCCTAACGGAGGGGAGGGTGCTCCTGGCGGGGCCGTCGAAGTTCCTGGTGGGTGCGGTCGGGTTTCCGGTGGGCTGGACGGGATTTCTGGGGGTGTGGTCGGGTTCTTGGCGGGGGTGGTCAGGTTTCCTGGAGGGGGCGGTATTCAGCTTCGGTGAGGCCGAAGGTCCAGGCGACGCCGGCGCGGGCGGTGCGGGTGCGGGGCGGGACGCGGAGGTAGTAGGTGCGGCGGGTGCCGTCGGGCTCGGGGGTGGAGTTGACGACTTCGACCATGACGACGGGTTCGTCGCCGGGGAGGTCGATGCGCCAGAGGACGCCTGTCTCGTCCTGGTGGAGGGGGCGGGCGCCGATGTCGGCCAGGTAGCGGTCGTAGCCGAAGTGCTCCAGCATGACGCGGCGGAGTTCGGCGTTCTCCTCGGCCAGGATGCGGGAGGCGGTCAGGCCGGTGAGGGTGTTCAGGAAGTCCGGGGGGATGGGCATTCCGCGCCAGGCGTGGAGGGCGAAGCCGTCGGAGTAGGCGAGGGCGGGGCCGTCGCCGCGGTGGAGGCGGCCTGGTTCGTCGCGGTGGAGGTCGGTGGGGCGGTCGCTGAGGATCACCAGGTTCTCGTAGGGCCACCACCAGCCCGCGGAAGCGGCGACCTCGGCCAGGCCGTGCAGGGGGGTGAGGCGGTCCAGGGAGGCGAACAGCTCCAGCCAGGGGGCGTCGTGCTGGCCGAGAACCGCGTCGAGGGTGGCGGCGCGCAGCAGCGGGCCGTGTTCTTCGCCGCCGAGTTCGCCGATGGCGCGCCTGATCCGGGTGACCAGCTCGTTCACCCTGTCCCAGGTGAGCGCCCCGGTCCGCGCCCAGACGTCGGCCCAGCCGCGCGGTCCCAGCTCGGCGCGCGCGGCGGCCCGTTCCCGCTCCCACGGGGCGGTCCGCACCCGCTCCCGCACACCGGCCCCGGCCTCGATTCCCGCGAGCAGCTCTTCGAGCACGACCGAGCCGGAGGAGGCGTCGGTCTCCCGCAGAGAACCGCCTCGGGCGACGGCCGCCTCGCCCTGCGGAAAAACGTTCGGGGAGGCGGCCGTCTCCGTCCCGCTCTGCGGTAGGGCGTCGTTCTCGGGCGGTGGCGAGGCCTCCGTCTTCGTCCTGCTCTCCGTCGGGGAGCCGTCCGGGGAGGAGGTCGCCTCCGTCTCGCGCAGGGGACCATCTCCGAGCGGCAAGGAGCCGGTGGCCGCCTCGCTCTGCGGAAGGCGGTTTTCCGGGGAGGGAAGCCTGTGGTCCGGCTCGTGCGGGGCGGTGCCGAGGGCGGATCGTCTCATCGCCGCGGAAGAGCCCTGGTCCGGTGCGGGCGGGCTGGTCGGGCGGGGGTTCTGGAGGGCGGTGATGAGGATGGGGAGGAAGGGACGCAAGGCGGGCGTGGCGAGGAGGGCCGTTCGGGTGGCGGGCGGGAGGCCGGGGCGGAGGAGGACGGAGAGGAGGGCGCCTGCGGCGGGGGAGGGGAGCCACACGAAGGCGGCGGGCGGGGTGAGGCCCGCGGCGGCGTAGGCGGCGCGGACGCCGGCTTCGGCGCGGGGGCGGTCGGCGCGGAGGGCGGTGAAGGGCATCAGTCGGCGACCATCCGGACGGCGCCGGGGGTGTACTCGCGCTGGCGGATGACGCGGTACCAGCCGGTGGGGAGGGCGATGGGGGCGTGCTCCTCGTGGACCAGGCGGCCGCCCGACGGCAGGTGGAGGTAGTCCGGGACGAAGGGGTGGCCGGAGCGGTGCAGGGCGCCGGGCGCCTGGACGGCGTGGGTGTGCCCGGTGGCCTCGCCCAGGGCGAGGACCATGCGGCCGCGGCCGTCGCGGGGGGCGGCGGGCAGCCCCCGCGCCGTGTCGGGCACCGCCTCGTCGGCGACCGGCTGGATGAGGATGTCTCCCTGTCGGAACATGCCCCGAAGCTACCGATCACCACTGACAGAACCCGGCCGCATGAGAACGAGCGTCCACACGGGGGCGGGCTTCCGCATGGGGATGGGGCTTCGCATGGGGACGGGCGTCCACACGGGGATGGGTCTCCGCATGGGGGTGGGTCTCCACACAGGGGTGGGCCTTCACATGGGAACGGGCGTCTACATGGAGGTGGATCTCCGCATGGGAATTGGACGTCCACACGGGGGTGGGCCTTCACACGGGAACGGGCGTCCACACGGGGGGTCTCCGCATGGAGATGGGCGTCCACACAGGACGGGCCTCCGCATGAGGACGGGCGTCCCCGCCCGGCGGGCGGATGGGGACGGGCGCTCCTCCATCCTCTCCGCTTCACCGGGCGGTGGCCGGGTGTGGGGGTGGGGCCGGGGAGGAGACGGCTCCCGGCGCCGGAGCGCCGGGAGCCGGAGGGGAACCGAGGGATCAGGAGGCGGAGAGGACCGACCCCTGGTACTTGTCGGCGATGAACTTGGCGGTCTCCTCGGACCGGAGGAGTTCCAGGAGCTTCTTGACGTCGGCGTCGGCCTCGTTGCCGGCCTTCACGACCAGGCCGTTGGCGTAGGGGTTGCCGTCCGCCTTCTCCAGGACGAGGGCGTCCTGGGCGGGGGTCAGGCCGCCTTCGAGCGCGTAGTTGCCGTTGATGACGGCGGCGTCGACGTCCTCCAGGGAGCGGGGGAGCTGGGCGGCCTCGAGCGCGGTGAACTTCAGGTCGCGGGGGTTGGCGGTGATGTCGCGCTCGGTCGCGGCGGTGCCGGCGCCGTCCTTCAGGGTGATGACGCCGTTGTCGGCCAGCAGCTGTAGGGCGCGGGCGCCGTTGGTGGCGTCGTTGGGGATGGCGATCGTGGCGCCGGAGGCCAGGGCGTCGAGCTTGTCGGCCTTCTTGGAGTAGACGCCGAGCGGCTCCAGGTGCACGTTGCCGACCCAGGAGAGCTTGAGGCCCTTCTCGGCGGCGAAGTCGTCCAGGTAGGGCTTGTGCTGGAAGTAGTTGGCGTCGAGCTGGCCGTCGCCCAGCGCGATGTTCGGCTGGACGTAGTCGGAGAACTCCTTGATCTCCAGCTTGAGCCCGGCCTTCTCGGCGAGGTTGTCCTTGACGTAGGTGAGGATCTCCCCGTGGGGGGAGGGGGTGGCGCCGACGACGAAGGTGTCGTCCGAGGTCTCCGCGCCGCCGCCGCAGGCCGCGGTGAGCGCCAGGGCCGCGGCGGACAGGGCGACGGTGATCTTCTTGAACACGGTGGTGCCTTTCAGGGGTGTCTGTGCGAGAGCCGCCGGACGAGGAGGTCGCCCAGCATCTGGATGAGCTGGACCAGGACGACGAGCACGACCACGCACGCGATCATGATGTCGGTCTCGAACCGCTGGTAGCCGTACCGGATCGCCAGGTCGCCCAGGCCTCCGCCGCCGACGGCCCCGGCCATGGCCGAGTAGCCGATGAGCGTGATGACGGTGATGGTCAGGCCCGCCACCAGGCCGGGCGTGGCCTCGCGCAGCAGGACCTTGCGCACGATCTGCCACCGGGAGGCGCCCATGGCGCGGGCGGCGGCGACCGCCGCGGGGTCGACCTCGCGCAGGGAGGTCTCGGCGAGCCTGGCGTAGAACGGGATGGCGCCGACGGTCAGCGGCACGATCGCCGCGGTGGTGCCGATGGTGGTGCCGACGACCATGCGGGTGAACGGCAGGATCGCGACCATCAGGATGATGAACGGCAGCGAGCGCCCGACGTTGACGACCAGTCCGAGGACCCGGTGGACCGGCAGGCAGGGCAGCAGCCCGCCCCGCCCGGTGAGGATGAGCAGGACGCCCAGGGCCAGGCCGCCGGCGGCGGTGAGGAGCGTGGAGACCCAGACCATCTGGAAGGTCTCCTGGAACGCCTGGAGCAGGATCTCGCTCACGCCGCGACCTCCAGCGCCAGTCCCCGGTCGCGCAGGTGGGCGAGCGGCGCGGCGTTGTCGTCGGGGGTGCCGGGCAGTTCGAGCCGCAGCCGTCCGGCCCGTCCGCCGGCGAGGTCCTCGATGGAGCCGCCGAGGATGCCGACGTCGATGGAGTGGGCGCGGGCGAGGTCGGAGACGAACCGCGCGGGGGACTCCTCGGCGGCGTCCCCGACGAACGTCACGTCGACGATCGTGGTCCCGGGCCGCGCGACGGTCGGCGGCAGCGGGAACAGCCCGCGCGCGATCTCCGATCCGGACCGGGTCAGGAGTTCGCGGACGCTTCCGGATTCGGTGATCCGGCCCGCGTGCATGACCGCCGCGGAGTCGCAGATGTTCTTGACGACGTCCATCTCGTGGGTGATGAGCAGGACGGTCAGGCCCAGTTCCCGATTGAGCCGGCGCAGGAGGGCCAGGATGGAGCCGGTGGTCTCCGGGTCGAGCGCCGAGGTCGCCTCGTCCGACAGCAGCACCGACGGGGAGCCCGCCAGCGCGCGGGCGATGCCGACGCGCTGCTTCTGGCCGCCGGACAGCTGCGCGGGGTAGGCGCGGCCGAGGCCGTCGAGCCCGACCAGGTCGAGCAGTTCGGCGACGCGCCGCCGCCGCTCCTTGCGCGGGGCGCCGGTCACCTCCAGCGGGAAGGCGACGTTGCCCGCGACGTCGCGGGAGGACAGCAGGCCGAAGTGCTGGTGGATCATGCCGATGCGCTGCCGTGCGGCCCGCAGCTCCCGCTCGGACAGGGCGGACAGGTCGGCGCCGTCGACGACGACGCGTCCGCGGTCGGGCCGTTCCAGCATGGTGACGCTGCGCAGCAGGGTGCTCTTGCCCGCGCCGCTGCGGCCGATCACCCCGTACACCTCGCCGGGCGCCACGTGGAGGCTGACGTCGTCCAGCGCGGTGACCGTGCGGCCGCGGGCACGGTAGACCTTCTGGATATTTTCGATATGAATCATAGGTTTTTCGTCCAGGGATGTGCCGTCTGACCGGGCCGCGCGGGACGCGGTCGCCCGAAGGGGGAGGGAGGAGCCTCAGCCGCACATGCGACGACACGCCCCGTCTTGCGACGAACGGGAGGTCAGGGACGCCCTGGGTGCGGTCATGTCATGAGCTAACCATAAATAGTTCATGTCTGACAAATCACTAAGTGACCGATCATGACGGATTGTTAGCTACGTCACGCAGCAAAAAGGCGAGGTCTCGACAGACCTCGCCTTTTCCATGGAGACGTGCGTCAGAGCTCGGGCCGGGCTCCCAGGTGGCCGACGGCCTTGGAGGCCAGGCGGCAGCCGGCCGTGAGGGCCTCGGCGGGGGGCTTGCCCTCCAGCCACGCGGGCAGGAAGCCCGCGGCGAAGGCGTCGCCCGCACCGGTGCCGTCGACGACCTTCTCGACGGGTTCGGCGGGCACCGTGATGGGCTCGGGCCGGCCGTTGGTGTACCACAGGGCGCCGTCGTCGCCCATCTTGATGACGACCTGGGGGTACCAGGCGGTGAGCACCTTGGCGGCGAGCTCGGGCTCCTCGCGGCCGGTGAGGGCCTCGGCCTCGCTGGAGCTGACCAGGAGCAGCTTGGTGCCCTGGGTCCACTCGAAGAACGGCTCGGCGCCGGCGCGCTTGAGCGGGGAGGAGGAGCCGCCGTCCACCGAGATCGACATGCCGGCGTTGCGGGCCAGGCGCAGCGCGTGCAGCGCGGCGTTGCGGGAGCCCTCGTTCAGCAGCGAGTACCCCGACAGGTGCAGGTGCGCCCCGGCGGTGAAGAGCTCGGCGGGGATGTCGTCGGGCAGCAGGGCGTTGTTGGCGCCGGGGTCGGACATCATGGTCCGGTCGCCTTTGTGGGTGACCAGCACCACGCAGGTGCCGGTGGGGCGTTCGGGGTCCATGACGAGCCGGGCGTCCACGCCGTAGCCCATCAGTTCCATGTCCCTGTTGCGGCCCGCGACGTCCGAGCCGCGCCGGCCCACGAACGCGACCTCGACCCCCTCGACGGACAGCCAGGCCGCCACGTTGGCCCCCGATCCCCCGCCGTGCATCGTCACGCTGGCCGGGGTGTCGCTCCCCTTGGCCAGGGGGTACGCGGCTCGGGCCACGGCGTCGGTCATCAGATCGCCGACCACGACCACGCGTGTCATGACGTTGTCACCTCGCTCGTACCTGACTGGTCCGCACCATTCTGCCTGGGCGTGCCGTTGACCGTAACAGCTTCAACCCTCGGATTTGGTCTCGAACGCGCAGCGAAACAGGTAACGGACGGGGTCTCGGAGGTCCGTGACCCTCCCGTGACCAGTCTTTCGCCGTCGCTTACGCTCAAGGGCGTGACCGATCATCCTTACCCCGACCACTGGGAGGCCGACGTCGTCCTCTCCGACGGCGGGACCGCCCACCTGCGTCCGATCAGGGCGGAGGACGCCGAACTGTTGCGGACTTTCTACGCGAGGGTATCCGCGGAGTCCATCTACTATCGCTTCTTCTCGCCCCGGCCCCGGTTGAGCGAGAGGGAGATTCAGCATTTCACGACCGTGGATTATGCCGATCGCGTCGCACTGATCGCCACGATTGGTACGAAAATGGTGGGTATCGTCCGCTATGACCGTACGAATACGCGTGACGAGGCCGAGGTCGCCTTCCTCATCGAGGACGCGCACCAGGGCCGCGGGGTCGGCTCCGTCATGCTCGAGCACATCGCCGCCGCCGCGCGCGAACGGGGCGTGGAGCGGTTCGTCGCGCACGTCCTGCCCGACAACCGCAAGATGACCAAGGTCTTCCGGGACGCCGGGTACGCGGCGAAGCAGCGCTTCGAGGACGGCATCATCCAGCTCACCCTCGACCTGTCGCCGACCGAGACGTCCCGCGAGGTCATGGCCGCCCGCGAGCACCGCGCCGAGGCCCGCTCCATCGAACGGCTGCTCTTCCCCGGCTCGGTCGCGGTGATCGGCGCCAGCCGCGTCGCCCACAGCGTCGGCCAGACGGTCCTGCGCAACCTCCTCGGCGGCGACTTCACCGGCCCCGTCTACCCGGTGCACCCCACCGCCAAGGCCGTCGCGGGCGTCCGCGCCTACGCCCAGGTCCTCGACATCCCCGACGAGGTCGACCTGGCGGTGGTCGCCGTCCCCGCCGCCAAGGTCAAGGAGGTGCTCGACCAGTGCGCCGACAAGGGCGTGCACGGTCTGATCGTCGTCTCCTCGGGCTTCGGCGAGATCGACCAGGAGGGGCGTGAGCGCCAGCAGGAGCTCGTCCGCCTGGCCAGGGCCAACGGCATGCGGGTCGTGGGCCCCAACTGCCTGGGCATCGCCAACACCGACCCCGAAGTCCGGCTCAACGCCACCCTCGCCCCGGTGATGCCCGGCCGCGGCCCCGTCGGCTTCTTCTCCCAGTCCGGCGCGCTGGGCATCGCGATCCTGCAGCGCACGGCCGAACGCGGACTCGGCCTGTCGACGTTCGTCTCGGCGGGCAACAGGGCGGACGTGTCGGGCAACGACCTGCTGCAGTACTGGGAGGAGGACCCGTCCACCAAGGCCGTCATGCTCCATCTGGAGTCCATCGGCAACCCCCGCAAGTTCACCCGGCTGGCCCGCCGCCTGTCGCGGATCAAGCCGATCGTCGCGGTGAAGACCGGCCGCACCCTGCAGGGCGTGCCGCTCGGCCACGCCGTCCGCAAGATCGAGGTGTCCGACCACGCCGTCAGCTCCCTGTTCGAGCAGGCCGGGGTGCTGCGGGTGGAGAGCCTCTCGGAGCTGTTCGACGTCGCCCAGCTCCTGGCCTACCAGCCGCTCCCGCCCGGCAACCGGGTGGCGATCATCCACAACGCCGACTCCCTGGGCCTGCTGGCCCAGGACGCCGCCGCCGCGTTCGGCCTGGTGGTGCGCCCCCCGACGGGACTCGGCCCCTTCGCCGGCGCGCCGGACTACGAGCGCGCCATGGCCGAGGCGCTCGCCGACCCGGCGGTGGACTCGGTGGCCGTCCTGTACACCCCGCCCGTGATCGGCGGCGCCGAGCTCGTCCTGGGCCCCGACCGGCACGTCGACCCGGTCGCCGAGGCGATCGTCCGGGCGGCGCGGGACGCCCGGAAGCCGGTCCTGGCCACCTACCTGGGCGCCAAGGGCATGCCGCCCGCGCTGCGCGTCCCCACCCCCGAAGGCGAGCCGGGCCCCGGCTCCGTCCCGTCCTACCTCGGCCCCGAGGACGCCATGCGCGCCCTGGGCAACGCCACCCGGTACGCCTCCTGGCGCCGCCGCCCCCGCGGCCGGATCCCCGAGCTGGAGGGCCTGGACCGCGACCGCGCCAAGGACCTGGTGGCCGGATGGCTGGCGGACGGCGGGGAGGGGGACGCCGCCGAGCTGCTCTCCTGCTACGGCGTGCGCGTCGGGGGATCCCGCGACGGGCTCGCCCTGCGCATCGCCACCCGGGAGGACACCTCCTTCGGCCCGGTGATCTCCTTCCGCCTGGCGAACGTGGCGGCCGAACTGCTCGACGACCGCGCCTACCGGCTCGCCCCGCTCACCGACCTGGAGGCCGCCGACATGGTGCGCTCCATCCGGATGGCGCCGCTGCTGTTCGGCCACCGCGGCTCGGAGCCGGTCGCGCTGCCCGCCCTGGAGGAACTGCTGATCAGGGTCTCGCTGCTCGCCTCGGACCTGCCGGAGACGGCGCTGCTGGAACTGGAGCCGGTGATGGCCGACGCCTCCGGCGTGAGCGTCACCGCCGCCCGGCTGAGGCTGGCCGAACCCGTCGGATACCGGCCGGAGCTGGAACCCAGACGGCTGTGAGAAGGGCGAAACCCGCCACGGACGTGCCCGCCCGGGGTGCGCCGGGCCCGCGGGACAGGGCAGGATGGGGGAATGAGGGAAACCCGAGCGAAGGGCGACCAGGAGCTGCGCACGGCCATCGAGCGCAGCGGTTACTACCCTGAACTGGTCGCCGACGCCGTCGAGTCCGCGCTGGGCGCGGAGGAGGTGCTGGCCTACGTCGTCCACCACGAAGCGGCGTTCGACCCCGGCATGGAGGTGCGGCGGCATGTGACGGTCCTGGTGCTGTCACCGTCCAGGCTGCTGTTCTGCCACACCGACGAGCATCCGCCGAACGACCTGGTGCCCCAGCCGCACTGCTCCACCACCACCGAGACGGTGCGGCTGGACCGGATCGGCTCCGTCGCGGTCACCCGGGTGGTGCCCCGCCCGGAGAAGTACGTGTCCGGCAGGGCGCCCACCGAGGTCGTGCTGACCCTGGCCTGGGGCGTCAACTCCCGGATCGACCTGGAGCCGGCGGGCTGCGGTGACGAGAGCTGCGACGCCGACCACGGCTACACCGGGGCGGTCACCGCGGACGACCTGTCCCTGCGGGTCAGCGAGGCGGCCGACGGCGCCGAGGCGGTCGCCCAGGTGCTGGCGTTCGCCCGGGCGCTCTCGGCGATGACCACGGCATGACCCGGGCGGAGTCGGGACACGGGGACCGTGTGTCCGGGACCGCGCCCAGGCATGATCGAGACATGATCCCCGCACCGCGCTACGGCGAGGCGACACTCGCCGATCTGTCCTCCTCGGTCCTGGCCTCGCTGGGCGTGCCCGGCGAGGCCGACACGCTGGGGCTGCCCGAGCTGCCCCGCGCCTGCGTCCTGCTGATCGACGGCATGGGCTGGGAACTGCTGCGCGAGCACGCCGAGGACGCGCCGTTCCTCAGCTCGCTGGAGGGCCGCCCGCTCACCGCGGGCTTCCCCGCCACCACCGTCACCAGCCTCAGCTCGCTGGCGACGGGCCTGCCGCCGGGCGAGCACGGCATGGTCGGCACCCTGGTGTCGGTGCCCGGCGAGGGGCGCCTGCTCAACTGCCTGCGCTGGGACGGCGGGCGCACCGACCCGCAGACCTGGCAGTCCCGCGAGACGGTCTACGCCAGGGCCGAGGCGGCCGGCGTGGCGTCCAGCTACCTGGCCTCCGGCGCCTACGCCGACACCGGGTTCAACCAGGCGATCACCCGCGGCTCCCGGTACGTCGCCGCCGACGGCATGGGCCAGCTGGTGGCCCGCGCCGAGGAGGCGCTGAAGGCCGACGAACGCGCCCACGTCACCGTCTACCACGCCGACCTCGACATGAACGGCCACATGTACGGCGCGGGCTCGGCGACCTGGCGGCACCAGCTGCGGTTCGTGGACCTGCTGGCCGAGCGCATCGCCGGGATCCTCCCGGCCGGCACCGCCCTGTACGTCACCGCCGACCACGGCATGAGCAACCCGTCCGAGAAGATCGACATCGCCGACGTCCCCGAGCTGGGCGAGGGCGTGGCCCTGCTCGGCGGCGAGCCGCGGGCACGGCACGTCTACGCCGAGCCCGGCGCCGCGGCCGACGTGCTCGCCCGCTGGAGCGGGTACCTGGACGGCCGGGCATGGGTCATGAGCCGGGAGCAGGCGATCGAGGAGGGCGTCTTCGGCGGGGTCGACCCGGCGCTGCTGCCCCGCATCGGCGACGTGATCGCGGTCCCCTACGGCGGCCTGGCGGTGATCGACGCCGCCGCCCACCCGGTCGAGGCGCTCATGGTGGGCATGCACGGGTCGCTGGTCCCCGAGGAGCAACTGGTGCCGCTGCTGGAGACGACCCGGTGAGCGCGGGACGCTGGGCCCTCCCCGAAGGGGGCGGGGCGGGCCACACTGGCGGTGTGCATCCTCTCATCGACGCGCGGACCCTGGACCGCGCCGCCCGCGAGAACGACGACCTCGTGCTCCTCGACGTGCGCTGGCGGCTGTCCGGGCCGCCCGGGATCACCGCGTACCGGGCGGGGCACCTGCCCGGCGCGGTGTTCGTCGACCTCGACCGGGAGCTGGCCGGGGAGCCCGGACCGCTGGGCCGCCACCCGCTGCCCTCGGCCGAGGTGTTCCAGGCGGCGATGCGCGGGGCGGGCGTGCGCCGGGACTCCCTGGTCGTGGTGTACGACGACGCCGACGCCACCGCCGCCGGCCGCGCCTGGTGGTGCCTGCGCTACTTCCGGCACGAGCGGGTCCGGGTCCTGGACGGCGGCCTGCGCGCCTGGGTCGCGGCGGGCCTGCCGCTCACCGAGAAGGAGCCGAGCCCGGAGCCCGGCGACTTCACGGCGCGTCCCGGCGGGCTGCCCGTCCTGGACGCCGCCGGCGCCGCGGCCCTCGCCGAGTCCGGTGTGCTGCTGGACGCCCGCGCCGCCGAACGCTTCCGGGGCGAGGCGGAGCCCGTCGACCCGGTGGCGGGGCACATCCCGGGCGCGGTCAACGCGCCGACCTGGAGCAACGTCGGGGTGGACGGGCGCTTCCTGCCCGGCCGGGTGCTGCGCGAGCGGTTCGCGGCCCTGGGCGCCACCGACGCCGCCGAGGTGGGCGTGTACTGCGGCTCGGGCGTCACGGCCGCCCACGAGGTCCTGTCCCTGAACCTGGCCGGAGTCCCGGCCGCCCTGTACGTCGGGTCCTGGTCCAACTGGGTCGCCGACCCCGGGAACCCGGTGGCCACCGGCCTGTGAGCCGGGCGGCGCGGGCGTTCAGCCCGCGCCGAAGCACTGCAGGCCGAGGGCCGCGGCGTCCCGGGGAAGCGCCGCCTGCGCGGCGGCGGGCGCCAGGCCCTCGGCCAGCAGCCGGTGCAGCTCGCCCATGAGGGCGGGCGTCGCCGCGTCCGGCAGCGGGGTGACCGAGGCGATCACCGTGCGCACGCCCAGCGCCAGCAGGACGCCGGGCAGCCCCAGCAGGTCGTGGCCCTGCCCGGTGTCGCAGGCCGACAGGACGACCAGTTCCGGCGGCGGCCCGAGCTCCGCGAGGTCGTAACCGGTCAGCGGGCCGTCGTCCAGCAGGACCGCCGACAGCAGCGGGTCGTCCTCCCGGAAGGTCCCGTGCGCGGCGAGGTGCGCCACCCGCGCCCCGGACAGCAGCCGCGCGGACGTCCCCGTCCGGGCCGCGGGATAGCGGCCGGCCAGGGCGGCGACCTCCTCCCGCGCGTGTTCGAGGCCGGGCCCGTGGAGGAGGGCGACGTGGCCGCGGGCGGTCTCGTGCCGCTGGGCGGCCAGCCAGGCCGTCGCCGACGGGACGACGGTGAACGGCGCGTCGGTGAGCGCCGCCCACGGCATGCCGTAGAGGGCGCCCGTGGGCGCCAGGACCAGCTCCCTGCCCGCGGCCTGCGCCAGGACGTCCGCGAACCGGGTGGGCGGCGCCTCGGGCCCGCCGCCGTCCAACATCGCCCGGGTCAGCCAGAACCGCAGGACGCGCGCCTCGTCGACGGCCTGGGCGTAGGAGCCCAGCGCCAGCCTGCTGCAGCGGCCGTCGCGGGCGATGACGGCGTGGAGCTCCTCGCCCGCCCGGACGAGCTCCACGAGCACCGCCTCGTCCAGGGCCGTCAGCAGGTCCGCCATGGTGACGTGCGGCCGCGGCGCGGCCAGCGCGGCGGCCAGCGCCAGCTCCCGCCGTTCCCGCTCGCCCCCCGCCCCGGCCCGCGGGAGGCGGGCGGCACAGGGCGGCCGCAGGATCCGGCGGCGCAGCTCCTCGAACGCCAGCAGCTCGCGGGGCGTGCGCGTCAGCCCGGCCGCCAGCGCCATCAGCTCCCGGCAGGCGTGGTCGGTGCGGGCGCGCAGCTCCAGGGAGAGGTACCCCTGGGTGAGCCGGTCGGCGGTCTCCAGGGCGGCGCGGACGGCGCGCAGAGCCGGCGCCCGCTGGCCCCGCGCGGCGCGTACCCGCGCGGCGGCGAGGTCCAGGGCCAGGCGCAGGGCGGCGGGGGTGCGGGCCGAGGGGCGGGGCAGCAGCTCCGCGGCCTGGAGCGGGAAGGCGAGGGCGGCGGCCAGCCGGGTGTGGGCGGCGGGCTCGGGCCAGCCGTTGCGTTCCAGCTGCTCGGCGGTGCGGCGCGCCGACGCCAGCAGCGCGGGGGAGCGGTCGCCTCCCTCGGCGCGGGCCCGCACCAGGGCGTGCTCGGCCTTGAGCACCCAGCCCGGGCGGTCCTGCGCGGCGAAGTCGAGCCGGGCGAGCCGCGCCGACTCCGCGGCGGCGCGGGCGTCGCCGCAGGCCAGCTCCGCCAGGGCGCGCAGGTAGACGGCGTTGGCGGCGTCGGCGGCGAACCCCGCGGCGGCCGCGGTGGCGGCCGCCTCGTCGAGCAGCTCGCGCGCGTCGCCGGCGAGCCCCGCGGCGAGCAGCGCCTCGGCCCGGTCCAGCCGGGACTGGGTGCGGGGTGGGGCGGCCAG
>NZ_BAAAHH010000030.1:0-99960 GCF_039525175.1 Actinocorallia libanotica | reverse complement strand
GCGGCCGCGCAACCCCGGACCCCGCCCCCCGCGCCGCCCCGTGCCGCCGGGCCCCGTCGGCGGGGACACGCTGCGCACCATGGAGGACCTGCCGCCGATGCCGCGGCGCCCCCAGCCGCGCGGGCGCCGGCTGCGCCCGGTCCCCCCGATCCCGGACCCGTCGCCGCTGCTGCCCCAGCCGCCCAACGACGAGGAGAAGTACTCCTACGCCAGCCGGCACACGTGGTTCCTGAACCTGTGCATGGTCGTGTGCATGGTGAGCCTGGTGATCACGGGCATCAAGTTCCTGACGATCAGCATGCTGTGGCTCGCCATTCCCATGCTGTTCTTCACCATCCTCAACTCCCTGCTGACGCTGCGGCTCGACCTGTTCAGCAAGGACTACAACCTGGAGCGCCACAAGAAGATCGTCGACAACTGGCGGCCGCAGCACTACCCCAGCGTCGATGTCTTCCTGCCGGTCTGCGGTGAGCCGATCGAGGTCGTCCACAACACGTGGACCGCGGTGCGCAAGGTCGTCGAGCACTACCCCGGCAAGGTCGTCCCCTACGTCCTGGACGACGGCGCCAGCCCCGAGCTGGCCGCCATGGCCGCCGACTTCGGGTTCCGCTACGGCTCGCGGCCCAACCAGGGCTGGTACAAGAAGGCCGGCAACCTGCAGTTCGGCTTCCACAGCTCCGACGGCGACTTCATCCTGCTGCTGGACGCCGACTTCGCCCCCCGGCACGACATCCTCAACGAGGTCCTGCCGCTCATGGACGACGAGCCGGACGTCGGCATCGTCCAGACGCCGCAGTTCTTCCGGGTGCTGGACCACCAGACCTGGGTGGAGCGCGGCGCGGGCGTCACCCAGGAGTTCTTCTACCGCTCGGTCCAGGTGTCGCGGCAGATCCGCAACGGCTCGATCTGCGTCGGCTCCTGCGCGGTGTACCGCCGCGCGGCGCTGGAGGAGAACAACGGCACCACGCTCATCGAGCACTCCGAGGACATCCACACCGGCTTCGACCTGCTGGGCCTGGGCTGGAAGACCAAGTACCTGCCGATCGCGCTGTCGGCCGGCGTGTGCCCCGACAACGTCGGCGCCTTCCACAACCAGCAGTACCGCTGGTGCATGGGCTCCTTCTCGCTGCTGGGCGCCAAGAAGTTCTGGCAGTCCTCGCTGCCCTTCTCGACCAAGCTGTCCTTCGCGTCGGGCATGGTCTACTACCTGCACACCGCGCTGTTCATCTTCGTCGCGCCGCTGATGACGATCATCATGCTGATCGTCGCGCCCGAACTGCTGAACATCGGCTACCTGCCGTGGCTGCTGCCCAGCCTGATCTACTCCACGATCATCTTCCCGCTGTGGCATCGCGCGACGTTCCGGCTGGAGGCCTTCTCGGCCGCCCTCATGCAGGGCTGGGCGCACGTGTTCGCGATCTGGGACATGGTGCGCGGCCGCGAGATGGGCTGGAAGCCCTCGGGCTCCAGCGGCGTCAAGAAGAACAAGATGCGCCGCGTCGTCGGTGCGTACTTCGTCTGGGGCGGCGGCTGCGCCGTGACCTGGCTCGCCCTGGCGGGCTGGCGCATGGCGACCATGTACCCGCCGGACGTGGCCATCGCCCTGGCCGGCGCCCTCTTCTACGCCCTGGTGCTGGGCCGCGTGCTCGTGGAGCCGCGCGAGTTCCTGGTGGAGGAGGACTAGATGAGGAACACGCGCACGCTGCGGACGGCGGCGCTGCTGCTGGCCGTCGCGCTCGGCCTGTCCGCCTGCGGCGACCCCGCGCTCGACCGCGGCGGCTACAAGGTCGCCAAGGAGATGGAAGCCCTCACCCCCGTCGACCCGGTCGACATCCGCAAGCTCATTTGGCCCGAGCAGGACTACCTCGGCCTGGCTTACGACGACACGATCACCTCTGGGATGGAGCGAGCCCAGAAGTTCGGAGAAAAGGTCGGCAAGGAGCACAACCTCCTGAAGTACTTCGAGGAGTTCGGCGCCACCTTCAACACCGAGGAGAACCAGACGCTCTGGGACGAGGGCTTCCTGCCGTTCGTCGACGTGGAGCCGATGGAGGGCACGCTCCGGGAGTTCGCCGACGGTCACTTCGACGACGAGATCAGGTCCTACGCCCTGCAGGTGAAGAAGGCCAACATCCCGTTGGCCTACTCCTTCGGCCACGAGATGAACGGTTGGTGGTACCCGTGGGGGTACTGCAGCAGGAAGGGCCACGAGACCAACAGCGGCGAGGAGAAGACCGGCGAGAACCTGGGCCGGGCCTGCGTGGGCGAGTCCAAGGACAACAAGCCCGAGGACTTCGTCGACGCCTGGCGGCACCTTCACGACATCTTCGTCGACATGGGCGTGGGCAACGTGATCTGGGTGTGGAGCCCGAACACGGCGAAGGAGGACGACATCCCTCCGCTGAAGGAGTTCTACCCGGGAGACGAGTACGTCGACTGGATCGGTGTCAGCGGCTACATGAACGAGGACAAGGACCCGAACTCGCCGATCTTCAAGCGGGACGACAAGATCGTTAATCGTGTGTTCGGTGACCTCTTCAAAGAGCTCAAGACCTTCACCAAGAAGCCGATCATCGTCGCGGAAACGGGATCGACCGCCACTGAGCGCAAGCAGTGGGACATCGCGAACCTGATCAAGGCCAGCGCGAAGCGTCCGGACATGCTGGGGTTCGTCTGGTTCAACATTGAGAAAGAAGAGTTCGGTAAGAAGACGGACTTCCGCATCGATGCCCGGCCGGACTCGCTGAAGATGTACCGCAACATCTTCAACGCTCCCAAGTGGGACTCGAAGTTCGGATTCAACCCTAAGCAGCTGATCAATGACGACTGAGACGAGCCTCGACCTCCGCCTGGCCCAGGAGCAGGAACAGGAGCAGGAGCAGCCCAACCGGTACCGGTCGAACGTCCGGCCCGCGCCCTACCGCATCCCGGCGGCCCCCCCGATCGCCTGGGCCTCGGACAACAGCCCCCGCCGCGCGTGGGTGAGCCGCCTCCTGCTGGCGTGCCTGCTGGTCCTCCAGGCCGTGCTGACGCTGCGGCTGCGCAACTCCGCGTCGCCGACCGAGATGCACGTGCTGCCCGACCACCGGTTCGGCGGGGACTTCACCAGCGGCTCCTCCCTGTACCCCTCGATCGCCCAGATGA
Organism: Actinocorallia libanotica; assembly: GCF_039525175.1. NCBI lineage: Bacteria > Bacillati > Actinomycetota > Actinomycetes > Streptosporangiales > Thermomonosporaceae > Actinocorallia > Actinocorallia libanotica. The sequence goes on along the minus strand of NZ_BAAAHH010000030.1, from coordinate 96,816 downwards.
TGGAGGGCGCGCTGGGGATCCAGGGCCTGCGGTTCCTCAGCATGGTCTTCATGGTCTGCGCCACCGGGCTGCTGTACTCCTGGAGCACCCGCCTGTTCAACGAGCGGGTGGGCCTGGTCGCCGCCGGCGCGTTCGCCGTGATCGCGCCGACCCAGGTGCTGGGCGCGCTGGCCACCGAGGACGCCCTGTCGCTCTTCCTGCTGGCGCTGGCCACCTGGCTGGTGGTGCTCAGCCGCAGCGGCCCGTTCTGGCCCGCCATCGCCGCCGCGCCCGTCGCGCTGCTGGCGGTGGTGGTGAAGTTCGGCGCGCTGTTCTACCTGCCGTGGCTGGTGATGCTGGCCGTCCTGGTCTCGCTGCGGCACACCGCGACCGGCCAGGCCGTCATGCGGGCCGCGCCGCTCGCCGGGGCCTTCCTGTGCTCGGCCGGCTACTACATCATGGCGACCTCCGGGCTGACCGCCCCCGAGGGCGAGCCGGTCTCCGACCTGCTCCAGGGCTGGCTGAACTGGATCGGCCTGTTCACCGCCTTCGCCCTGCTCGGCGTGGTCATGTACACCCGCCGCGCCCGGATGGGCGAGGTGCCCACCGGCGCCAGCCCCGACCCCAGCCCCGTGTGGCGGCTGATGCTCGGCGTCGCGATGGTCCTGCCCGCCCTGCTGGCGCCGTTCTTCCTGCTGGCCTCCCCGGTCTTCGGGACGGTGTGGCGGCCGCAGTTCGCGTTCGGCGCGCTGCTCGCCGCCACGATGGTCGGCGTGGGCCTGGTCCGCCTGGTCGGCGCGCACTTCCACTTCCCCAACCTGGGCATCGCCGCGGCCGTCGCGCTGCTGTCCCTGGGCATGACCCAGTCGGAGTACGAGTACACGCTGTGGCCCAGCTACGAGAACGTGGCCAAGGTCGTGGACACCCAGATGCAGTCCGAGGGGCGCTACCTGGCCTCCGACCCGGGGACCTTCAGCTTCTACATGGAGAACTACCGCACGGCGCAGTGGAACGCGACGAGCGAGCTGAAGGGCAGCGCCGAGTCGGTGCTGAAGAAGCGCACCTACAACCTGATCGTTCTACAGACCCCTGCCGGTTCGGCCATCGACAAGGACCTGCTCGAAGCCTTGAAGAAGGGCGTCGGCAACTACCGGATGCTGACCGGGGAGCCGTTCCGCCTGGGCTGGACCGGAGGAAGCCACCAGCTCTGGATTCCGGATCTGGTGCACCCGGTCAAGTGATCGCACTATCCCCCCACCTGGAGCACAATCTGTCATGACGTCCATCAGACCCCTGCTGGCCCTGGCCCTCCCCGCGGTCCTGGCGGCCGGTTGCGCCGCCGGCTCCGAGCCGGTGGCAGCGCCCGAGAAGACCACCTACACGATCGACAAGGAGGCGAGCGGCCGGGACTTCTACACCGAGGAGGTCCCCCAGCAGACGCCCATCGAGGTCGAGGCGGCCGGTCCCGACACCGAGGCCCCGGCGGCCGACCCGGTCACCGGCCCGGCGGCCGCGTTCGACGAGCCGGCCGAGGAGCCGGCCGGCGGGCCGCAGGACACCTCCGCCCGGACCCGCAAGACCGGCACCAGCGGCGGCAAGATCGTCTACAACATGAAGCCCCCGAGGGGCTACAAGCGCTACAACGCCCCCGGCGCCTACAACGTCACCAAGCTGATCTACCCCCGGCGGGAGATCTTCGGCGTCTTCACCGACCAGCAGCGCAACCAGGTCGCGGACCGCAACGCGCTGGGCCGCAAGGTCGGCATGCAGCCGAACATGATCAAGAGCTTCTACGACTGGAACAACGGCTTCGACCCCAACTGGGCGCGGCAGATCTGGGCGGCGGGCGCGATCCCGCAGTACGAGCTCGAGATGCAGGACCCCGACGTGGCGACCATCGCCGAGGTGGCCAACGGGCAGCACGACGAGTTCGTCCGCACCCTGGCCAAGAACATCCGCCAGGCCAACGTGCCGGTCGTCTTCAGCCCGTGGCACGAGTTCAACGGCGACTGGTACCCGTGGGGCTACTGCGGCTCGACCTCCAAGGCCGACTCCAACGCCTGCCAGGTGAAGAACAAGCCGAGCGACTTCAGGCGGGCCTGGCGCCGCATGCACAACATCTTCAAGGCCGAGGGCGCCACGAACGCGATCTGGCTCTGGCAGGCCAACCAGATCGGCGCACGGCCGAAGGTGGGCCTGAAGCAGTTCTACCCCGGTGAGTCCTACGTGGACTGGCTCGGCGTGGTCGGCTACTACTACGGCGAGAAGGGCTGGTACCACACCTTCGACACCGTGTTCATGCCGAGCATCAGGGCCCTCAAGAAGGTCTCCAAGAAGCCGATCTTCATCCCCGAGATGGGCATGGACTCCTACAACCGCCCCAAGGACATCCACAACTTCCTGTACGGGGTGGCGAAGCGCTCGGACGTCATCGGCTTCCTGTGGTTCAGCTACAACAAGCCGAGCGAGATAGACTTCCGCATCGACACGAACGGGACCTCGACCCGCGCCTTCAAGAAGTACATCCACAAGGCGGCGTTCGGCTTCAACCCCAGGTCCCCGCTGAAGAACAAGTACAACGCCAGGACGCACAAGTAATCCCCGCCAGGTGAGGAGAGGCCGGACATGAGCGCCCCCGAACCGCTCGGCGCCGTGGTCGTGGTGATCCCGACCTACAACGAGCGGCTCAACCTCCCGCTGATCGTGCGGCGGGTGCGGGCGGCGACGCCCGATGCCGACGTGCTGGTCGTCGACGACGCCAGCCCGGACGGCACCGGGGAACTGGCCGACTCCCTGGCGGCCGAGGACGAGCGGATACGCGTGCTGCACCGCACCGCCAAGGACGGGCTGGGCGCGGCCTACATCGCCGGGTTCCGCCTGGCGCTGGAGCGGGGCTACGACGTCATCGTGGAGATGGACGCCGACGGCTCCCACCGGCCCGAGGAACTGCCCCGCCTGCTCGAGGCGCTGCGCGACGCGGACCTGGTCATCGGTTCGCGCTGGGTGCGCGGCGGCCAGGTGCGCAACTGGCCGCTGTCCCGCGAGGTGCTCTCTCGCGGCGGCAACACCTACGCCAGACTCGTGCTCGGCATCCACCTGCACGACGCCACCGCTGGCTATCGTGCCTTCCGGCGGACCGCGCTGGAGAAGATCGGCCTCGACGAGGTCGACTCCCGCGGCTACTGCTTCCAGATCGACATGGCGCTGCGGGCCGTCCGTGCCGGCCTGCACGTCGTGGAGGTCCCCATCACCTTCGTCGAGCGCGAGCTCGGCGTCAGCAAGATGAGCGGTGACATCGTGGCCGAGGCGATGTGGCGGGTGACCCGGTGGGGCGTCCGCGACAGGCTCGGCGCCAGGAGCCCCCGCCGCTAGGGACCACGGCGGCTCCGACCCCCTCCCCCCGCCCCCCGACCATCACACCCGAACGGCCTGGAGGCCTGATGAAGTTCCGGTATGTCGCGGCAACGGCGTTGCCGCTCGCGCTCGTGACCGGGTGCTCGTCGACGGAGGGCCCGGTGGACGCCCCCGCGGCACAGACCGCCTCGCAGGACCCCGGGGCGCACCCGCCCGGCCGGTCCGGCGGGCAGGAGACCGAGGCATCCCGCGCCCCCAAGGGCGACTACCTCGGCGTCTACATGGAGGGCAAGTACAAGAACAAGCCCGTCCAGCAGGCGAAGTTCTCCAAGCAGAAGTTCGGCCGCAAGCCGACCATCGCCAAGTTCTTCCACGCCTGGCCCTCGGGCTTCCCGACGAGCTGGGCGAAGACCGCCTACAAGGCCGGCGCCCTGCCGCAGATGGAGATCGAGCCGCACGGCGCGGGCACGATCGAGGCGATCGCCGCGGGCCGCAGCGACGAGTACATCCGCGCCTACGCCCAGCAGGTCAAGGCGGCCGGGGTGCCGATCTCGATCAGCTTCGCGCACGAGATGAACGGCTACTGGTACGACTGGGGAACCAAGAAGACCAAGGCCGGGACGTTCGTGAAGGCCTGGCGCCGCATGCACGACCTCTTCGCCGAGGAGGGGGCCACCGACGTCAAGTGGCTGTGGACGCCGAACGTCGTCTACCCGATGCCCAAGGTCAAGCTCAAGCAGTACTACCCGGGCAACGCCTACGTCGACTGGGTGGGCGTGATCGGCTACTACCGCAACAACCAGAAGTCCTCCACCTTCAAGTGGATCTTCGATCCGACGATCAAGCAGATCAAGAAGTTCTCAAAGAAGCCGATCCTGCTCGCCGAGACCGGCGTCCAGACGGGTCCGGGCCGCGACAAGAAGATCACGGACCTGCTCACGACCGTCGCCAAGCGCAAGGACATCATCGGCATTATCTGGTTCAACATGGACAAGAGGAAGGCTGAGAAGGCCGACTACCGGCTGGAAGCCAACAAGTCGTCGGTGAAGACGTTCCGCTCCCTCGTCACCAAGTACTCTTTCGGTCGCCCCTGACGATCGAGAGAGAATGACCATATGACCGAGCTGCTGCGGCTGGACAACCCGATACGGGCCTACGACTGGGGTTCACGCGACGTCCTCGCCGGACTGCTCGGAAGGCCGGTGCCCAGCGCCGGTCCCGAGGCCGAGCTGTGGATCGGCGCGCACCCCGGAGCCCCGTCCCGGATCGCCGGGCGGGGGTCGCTGCTGGAGCGCATCGACCGCGACCCGGTCCGGATGCTCGGTCCCGGCGTCGGCCGCCTGCCCTTCCTGCTGAAGGTGCTGGCGGTCGACGCCCCGCTGTCCCTGCAGGTGCACCCCGACGCCGGGCAGGCGGTCCAGGGGTTCGCCCGGGAGGAGTCCTGCGGCCCGCCCGCGGGCGACCCCAAGCGCTGCTATCACGACGACTGGCCCAAGCCGGAGCTCGTCTACGCGGTCACCGATTTCGAGGCGCTGTGCGGCTTCCGCCCGGTCGCCGACGCCGCGGCCGAGCTGCGCACGCTGGGCGGCGCCCGGCTGGCCGAGGTGGCCGGGGCGGTGGAGTCCGGCGGCCCGCGCGGGGCGCTGGAGCTGCTGGCCAACTGGCCGGTCCACGACCGCGCCGACCTGGTGGGCGAGGTGCTCGCGAGCGGCGGCTGGCGGGAGCTGCTGGCCCGCCGCTACCCCCACGACCCCGGGGTGGTCACCGCGCTGCTGCTCAACCGGGTGGTGCTGCGGCCCGGCCAGGCGCTGTTCGCCCGGCCCCGCACCATCCACGCCTACCTGCGGGGCACGGGCGTGGAGATCATGGCCAGCTCCGACAACGTGCTGCGCGGCGGCCTGACCCCCAAGCACATCGACCTGCCGGAGCTGCTCGAGGTCACCGACTTCACCCCGGGCCTGCCGGAGCTGGTCTCCCCGGTGGCGATGGGCGGGGGAGAGGTCCTCTACCCGGCGCCGGTGACGCAGTTCCAGCTCACCCGGCTGCGCCCCGATCCGGCGGTGGAGGTGGCGGAGCCGGGGCCGGGCGCGCTGCTGTGCCTGGAAGGCGAGCTGGAGGTGGCGCGCGGCGCCTGCCGTGAACGGCTGCGCTGCGGCGAGGCGCTCTTCATCCCGCACGCCGGCGGCGCGCTGCGGGTCACCGGAGACGGGACGGGTTTCCGCGCGGCGGTGCCCTGCGGACCGCCCGGAAAAAACGGCGAAGGACTTGGTGAATTCGTGTCCTTCCCGTGATCTATTGCATTCGGGACACGTTCTACAGCCTGTCGTTGAGCCGCTGGTAACATCCTTTTCATTGATAAATCCGGCATCAGGGATTTCTTGCGTGCGGCCTCTGCGCCGAACCTCCACGTGTCCCACGTGGCGCGCTGGACCGTGACGATCGTCACGTCCCGGTGGCCGGATCAAAATATTTGCCCGTTCACGACAACCTTGGGCCCATTTCGCGCATCTAAGCGGCGTGGCGCTTTTTGGTTCTGAAGGGCATGGAGCGTCGGTTGGGATCCACGGCGGATCGAAAGGGGGTGGCCGGTCGTGCCTTCCGGTGCCGGAGAGCAGCGGGTCAGCACGCTGACCGGCCCGCAGATCGAGCCGTGGGCTGGTACCTGCCCTTCGTCGTCCGCTCGGCGCGGATGCCGTCCGCTGCCGCCCTGTTCCCTGTCGGGTGATGTGTTTTGACACGCAACAAGATCATCGCTTTCGTCGCCGCCGGAGTCCTGGCCGTGGCCGCCGTCATCGGCGGTGTCGTGCTCTTCCGCGGCGGGGGCGATGACAACGATTCCGCCGACGCCAAGAAGACGGTGAAGATCGAGGAAGTGCCGGCCGAGCGGCTCCCCGGGGAGACCGAGACGGCCGACCCCGAACCGCTGGACCCGGAGGTCGACACGACGACTCCCGCGGCGCAGCCCTCCTCCTCCACTTCCGCCAAGCCGTCGCCCGGCGTCGAGAACGCCGAGGACACCCGCGTGGTGCCCGAGGACGTCGACGGATGCGACCACGCCTACGGCGCGACCATATGCGTTCCCTGGTCCTTCCCCTCCGCGGTGGACAGCCAGAAGGAGAAGTGCGCGTGGCTCAAGCAGCGCGGCTTCGACTACCTTCCCGTCCCCGGCCGCGACCGGCACGGACTGGACCCGGACAAGAACAAGATCGCTTGTGACAACTGAACGTTTGGTTGGGGGTTTCCACCAATGAAGTTCCAGCGCTCCAAGGCCGCAGCGGTACTGTGTGCCTCCGTGATGGGAGCGACCGCCCTCCCGGGCCTGGCCTCGTCGGCCATCGCCGCACCCACCGGGAAGGTGCAGAACCCGGGTTTCGAGAAGATGAAGGGGAACTTCCCCTCCTGCTGGACCCGTTTCACCACCGGCAACAACACCGGCACCATCGACCCGGCGAACGACGGCCGCAGCAAGCGGGGCGTCGCGGTGAACGTGACCCAGTACGCCAGCGGCGCCAAGGCCGTGGTGCAGACGGCGGGCTGCGCGCTCAAGGTGCAGCCGGGCCGCCGCTACGACCTGGAGCTGTCCTACAAGAGCACCTCCGGCAAGGTCGCCGTGATGCTCTTCCGGCAGAAGGCCAACGGCAAGTGGGTCAAGTGGAAGTACATGCCCTACCTGCCGGCCTCGAAGAAGTTCCGCCTTGCGGTCACCCGCACCCCCGCCGTGCCCGCGGGCACCAAGGCGGTGCGGTTCGCCATGGGCCTGGCCGACGCCGGGCGCCTGGTGACCGACAACTACAAGTTCAAGGCCGCCAGCGGCAAGGCGCGCTGCGTGGGTTCGGAGTGCACCAGGGGCCACTGGATCGTCAACGACTTCGGTGACGGCGGCGTGCGCGCGATCCACAGCGTGATGCTGCACAACGGCAAGGTCCTGCTCATCGCGGGCTCGGGCAACGGGAACAACCGCTTCAACCGCGGCGAGTTCGTGACCTGGCTGTACAACCCGAAGAACAACAAGTTCAAGAGCATCCCGACGCCCTACGACATGTTCTGCGCCGGCCACGTGCAGCTCCCCGACGGCCGCGTGCTCGTCATGAGCGGCACCGAGGAGTACGCGCAGTACAACGCCCAGGGCCAGGAGACGATGGGCTGGATCGGGTCGAAGCAGTCCTACATCTTCAACCCCAAGACCGAGCGGTACCAGAAGGTCAACGACATGAACGACGGGCACTGGTACCCGTCGGCGACGGCGCTGGGCAACGGCGACGTCTACTCGGTCGGCGGCTACGCGGCCCAGCGCAACGCGGGCGGCGGCAACCTGATCTCCACGGTCGCCGAGCGCTTCTCCTGGAAGCAGGGGCGCTGGCTGCCCGCCAACCAGGTGGCGCAGCCGAACATCAACTGGGCCACCTACCCGTCGCTGGTCCTCACCGGGAACGGCCAGCTGTTCTACAACGGCAGCAGCGTCTTCGGCCACCCGGTGAACGGCAACGGCACGCTGCGCGGCCCCGGCTTCTTCAACCCCAACACCGGCGCCTGGCGCGCCCTGCCGGGCAACGGCAACCTGCGCAAGCCCGCCTCGCGCGACATGTCGGCCGCCCTGATGCTGCCTCCGGCCCAGGACCAGCGGGTCATGGTCCTCGGCGGCAAGAACTTCTCGGGCGACCCCAACGACCCCGAGGCCGGCCAGAACGCGATCCGCGAGACCGACGTCATCGACCTGAAGAAGGGCATGAAGGCCCGCTTCCAGGCCGGTCCGAACCTCCTCCAGGGTCCGGTGAACGTGGGCAGCATGCGCCAGCCGGTGTTCGTGCAGCAGCAGGGCAACTCCGGCAAGACGTACGTGTCGGCGGTCATCCTGCCCGACGGCACGGTCTTCGAGACCGGCGGTTCGCAGACGGCGCGCTTCGAGCACGTGCACGAGGCGTCGATCCTCAACCCGCGCAACAAGAAGCCGTCCCAGATGAAGTGGAAGAGCGTCGCCGCCGACCCGGTGTCGCGCACCTACCACAGCACGGCGGTCCTGCTGGACGACGGCCGGGTCCTGACGGCCGGCAGCAACCCCGGCAACCTGGGCGCCGACGGCGACAGCTACTACGACACCCGCATCTCGATCTACTACCCGCCGTACATGTACAAGGACAACGGCGCCCGGCCGAAGATCACCGCGCTGCCCAAGAGGGGCGGCAAGAAGCTGGGCTGGAGCTACGGCTCCAAGCCCGTGATCAAGACCGACAGCAGGGTCGTGCGGGCCTCCCTGATCCGCCCGGTCGCGGTCACCCACTCCTCCGACCCCAACCAGCGGTCGGTGGACCTGCCGGTCAAGTCCCTGGGCGGCGGCCGCTACCAGCTGTCGGTGACCAAGAACCCCAACATGGCGCCCCCCGGCTGGTACATGGTCTCCTTCGTGGACGGCTCGGGCGTGCCCTCCGCCGCGAAGTGGGTGCACCTCAGCTGAAGCATGGCAAAACGGTCATTAATTGACCTACTGCGCCATTCATGCTTAATGCATGAATGGCGCTTTTTTTATGCCGGAAAACCGGCTGAATTTCAGTTCTCTTACGGTAATGGGTTTTGGCCCGCGTGATGAGGTTCAGGAGATGAACAAGGTCGCTTGCGATGACTGACCGTGTTGGGAGAGTAGGAGATGAAGTTCCGGCGCTCCAGGGCGTCCGTCGTGCTGGGCGCGTCCCTGATGGGGACGGCGCTCCTGCCGGCGTCGGCCGACCCCGCCCTGTCCGAGCCCGCGGCGCGGGTCCAGAACCCCGGATTCGAGCGGCTCTCCGGAGGGTTTCCCGCGTGTTGGGCGCGCTGGTCCCGCGGGAGCACCGAAGGCGGGGTGCGGGCGGTGCGCCGGGCGGGCGGACGTGCCGTGGAGGTGCGGGTCGCCCGGCACGCGCGGGGGCTGCGGGCGGTCGTCCAGCGGGAGGACTGCGCCGTCCGGGTCCGGGCGGGCGGGCGCCTCGACCTGGAGCTGTCCTACAGGAGCACCTCGGGCAAGGTCCGGGTCGTGCTGCTGCGGAAGAAGGGCGACCGGTGGGTGCGCTGGCACTCCTTCCCCCTTCTGCCGGGCTCGAAGAGGTTCCGGTCGGCGGCCCTGCGCACGCCCGTCGTGCCGGAGGGCGCCGGGGAGGTACGGGTCGGGGTCGGCCTGGAGGGCAAGGGCACGCTGGTCGCCGACGACCTCGGACTGAAGGCGGCGCGGGGGAGCGCGCGCTGCGCCGGGCCTGAATGCGCCAAAGGCCACTGGGCCGTGCACGACTTCGGCGGCGGGGGCGTGCGGGCGATCCACAGCGTGCTGCTGCACAGCGGCAAGGTGCTGCTCATCGCCGGTTCCGGCAACAGCGCCAAGCGCTTCGAGAAGGGCCGGTTCGTCACGAAGATCTACGACCCGAAGAACAACACCTTCAAGAGCGTCCCGACCCCCTACGACATGTTCTGCGCCGGCCACGTGCACCTGCCCGACGGCCGGGTTCTGGTGGTCAGCGGCACCGCCGCGTACGCCAGGAACGAGGAGGGGCGGACGACCTCCGGCTGGACCGGTTCGCGCAAGTCCTACGTCTTCGATCCGAGGACCGAGCGGTACACCCGGGTCAACGACCTGAACGACGGGCATTGGTACCCGTCGGCGACGGCGCTGGCCGACGGCGACGTCTACGCCGCCGGAGGATACGCGGCGACCCGCACCGCCGACGGCGCCAACCAGGTCTCGACGGTGGCCGAACGCTTCTCGTGGCGGGAGGGCCGCTGGCTGGACGAGACCGAGGTCGCCCAGCCGGGCATCAACTGGGCCACCTACCCCTCCCTGATCCTCGCCGGGAACGGCCGCCTCTTCTACAGCGGCACCAGCGTCTTCGGACATCCGGTGAACAAGGACGGCTCGCTGCGCGGCCCCGGCTTCCTCGACCCGGACACCGGCGGCTGGCTGGCGCTGGAGGACGACGGGGGACTGCGGCAGCCCAAGGCGCGGGACATGTCGGCGTCGGTGCTGCTGCCCCCGGCGCAGGACCAGCGCGTCATGGTCGTCGGCGGCAAGGACTTCTCCGCCACCGGGAAGTACGCGATCGGCCGCACCGACGTCATCGACCTGAAGGAGGGCGAGGACGCCCGGTACGAGGCGGGACCCGACCTGCCGCACGGCCGCGTCAACATGGGCGGGGTGCAGGCGGGCCGCCAGCGCTTCAGGCCGCAGCCCGCCAAGGCCGGGAAGACGTACGTGTCGGCGGTGATCCTGCCCGACGGCACCGTCATGGAGACCGGCGGCTCCCAGCGGGTGCGCATGGAGCACGTGCACGAGGCGTCGATCCTCGACCCGCGCGGCAGGAAGCCGTCCCGGATGAGGTGGAAGCCCGTCGCCGCCGATCCGGTGTCGCGGACGTACCACAACACCGCCGTCCTGCTCCCGGACGGCCGCGTCATGGCGGCGGGCAGCAACCCCGGCAACGCGGGCCCGGACGGCGAGAGCTACTTCGACACCCGCATCTCGATCTACCACCCGCCCTACCTGTACCGGGAGGGCGGCGCCCGGCCGCGCATCACCGAGGTGCCCAAGGGCTGGTCCTACGGCTCCCGGCCGGTGATCACGACGGACACCGCGATCACCGGGGCGTCCCTGGTGCGCCCGGTCGCGGTCACCCACTCCTCCGACCCCAACCAGCGGCTGGTGCGGCTGCCGGTGAGCCCGCTGGGCGGCGGGAGGTACCGGCTGCGGATGGACCGGCGCCCGGCCATGGCGCCGCCCGGCTGGTACATGCTGTTCGTCACGACCAGGAGCGGCATCCCCTCACCCGCGCAGTGGGTGCACGTGAACTGAGGCTCAGCGCCGGGCCGCGCGCCGCCACCACCAGGCGCCCGCGCCGATCCCGATGACGACCGGCAGCACCAGCGGCAGGAAGCGGGACGGTCCGGCCGGCTCCTCCTCCTTGCGGCGCGAGGCGGCCGCCGACCTCGGCTCCGCCGTCGCCGGAGCGGTCGTCTGCGCGGCGGGGCCGACGTCCAGGGAGAACTCGTTGGTGCGCAGGCCGGTGCCGTTGCGGGTCACCTCGAAGCCGGCCTGCACCTTGCACAGGTAGGCCTGCGGGCTCTGGAAGCCGCGGGCGGCGGCGTCGGCGCCGAACGGCCTGAGGTCGAAGCCCTCGATCCGGTGGGTCTGCTCGCGCATGTCGTAGATGAGGCCGACCTGCCCGGTGGGTCCGGTGAACCGGTACAGGTCGTACGTCCGGCCGCCCACCGTGACGCCTTCGGCGAGCTTCCACTCGGGGGAGGGGTCGATGCCCGGGCTGGTCAGCCAGATCATGATCTCCAGGGCCCCGCCGTTGGCGACGATGTAGGGCGTGGTGGAGCGGCAGGCCGCCGGGTCGGGGTGGTACCAGATGTCGTAGGAGGCGTTGAAGTCCCCCTCGGCCGGGGTGATGTCCCAGGTGGTGCGGACCTCCCGCGGGTCGTCCACGCGCAGCGGCAGCCGCTCCTCGGCGATGGCGGTGCCGATGTTGGGGTAGGCGCCCGGCGGCGCGCCGTTCTGCAGGGTGCCCCAGTCCAGGTTGCTGCGGCTGACCGTCCAGGAGGTGCCCTCCCCGAAGGTGACGCAGATCTCCCCGTGGGAGTTCCAGCGGTTGGCCTGGACCGCGTACCCCCCGGCGACGAACCCGGGTTCGCCGATGTTGCAGCGCTCCTCGAGCGCCCGCGCCCCCGCGCTCGACGCCGTCACCACCGACGCGAGCAGCGCTGCCCCCGTCAACCCTCCCAGCAGGCTCTTCACTAGGCCTGTCCCCCTCCCCGAAAGCCCCCATAGAAGCACATCTCGCCTGCGAAAGCCGTGGAGATCACAGGTTCCGCGTTTCGTTAACGCCTCGGAAATCTGCTACGTTTCCACCATGCTGTATGGCCTGCTCCTCCTTAGCGGCCGCGACGAGGCCTAAAGGGCCGGCTTCCTCGTCGCGGTGCTGAGTGTCGCCTGTCGGCCGCGAGCCAGACCACACACTCAGGAATCTCAGGAGCAGGGGAATCCCATGAACGACCAGAAGCCCAGCGGCATGCCCTTCGCCAGGTACCAGCCCTTCCAGCCGGTCCGGCTGACCGACCGCACCTGGCCCGACAAGGTGATCACCCAGGCGCCGCGCTGGTGCGCGGTGGACCTGCGCGACGGCAACCAGGCGCTGATCGACCCGATGGACGGCGCGCGCAAGCTGAAGATGTTCGAGCTGCTGGTCCGGATGGGCTACAAGGAGATCGAGGTCGGCTTCCCCGCGGCCAGCCAGACCGACTTCGACTTCGTCCGCCAGATCATCGACGAGGGCCGGATCCCCGACGACGTGGTGATCCAGGTGCTGACCCAGGCGCGGCCCGAGCTGATCCAGCGCACCTTCGAGGCGCTGGAGGGCGCCGAGCAGGCGATCGTCCACCTGTACAACTCCACCTCGACGCTGCAGCGCCGGGTGGTCTTCGGCCAGGACAAGGACGGCATCACCGCCATCGCGGTCGAGGGCGCCGAGCTGTGCAAGAAGCTGGCGGCCGAGACCGACACCGAGATCTTCTTCGAGTACTCGCCGGAGTCGTTCACCGGCACCGAGCTGGAGTACGCGGTCGAGGTCTGCAACGCCGTCAACGAGGTGTGGCGGCCCACCCCCGAGCGCAAGGTGATCATCAACCTGCCGGCCACGGTGGAGATGGCCACCCCCAACGTCTACGCCGACCAGATCGAGTGGATGAACCGGCACCTGGAGCGCCGCGACTCCATCGTCCTGTCGCTGCACCCGCACAACGACCGGGGCACCGCGGTGGCCGCCGCCGAGCTGGGCTACCTGGCCGGCGCCGACCGCATCGAGGGCTGCCTGTTCGGCAACGGCGAGCGCACCGGCAACGTCTGCCTGGTCACCCTGGGCCTGAACCTGTTCACCCAGGGCGTCGACCCCGAGATCGACTTCTCCGACATCGACGACATCCGCCGCACGGTGGAGTACTGCAACCAGCTGCCGGTGCACGAGCGCCACCCCTACGGCGGCGACCTGGTCTACACCGCCTTCTCCGGCTCCCACCAGGACGCCATCAAGAAGGGCTTCGACCACCTGGAGCGCGACGCCGCCGCGGCGGGCACGCCGGTCGGGGAGTTCACCTGGCAGGTGCCCTACCTGCCGATCGACCCCAAGGACGTGGGCCGCTCCTACGAGGCGGTCATCCGGGTCAACAGCCAGTCCGGCAAGGGCGGCGTCGCCTACATCATGAAGACCGAGCACTCCCTGGACCTGCCGCGCAAGCTGCAGATCGACTTCTCGCGGGTGGTGCAGGAGCGCACCGACGGCGAGGGCGGCGAGGTCACCGCCGAGGAGATGTGGCAGATCTTCGAGCGGGAGTACCTGTCGGGCGGCCCGCGCGTCGGCCTGCTGGCCCACCGCACCTCCTCGCGGGTCGACGAGAAGGACCTGATCGACTGCGACGTGCGGGTCGACGGCGAGATCCGGGAGATCCAGGGCGTCGGCAACGGCCCGATCAGCGCCTTCGTGGACGCCCTGGCGACGGTCGGCGTCGAGGTCAAGGTGATGGACTACCACGAGCACGCGATGAGCTCCGGCGGCGACGCCAAGGCCGCCGCCTACGTCGAGTGCCAGGTGGACGGAGAGACCCTGTGGGGCGCGGGAGTCGACGCGAACATCGTCACCGCGTCCCTGAAGGCCGTGCTGTCCGCGGTGAACCGCGCCGCGAGGTAGGGCCCGGGACGCGAAGGCCCCCGGCGGGTGTGAACCACCGCCGGGGGCCTTCGCGCGTCCGGGGGCTCAGCCCACGAGCGAGATGCCGTAGGCGACGCCCCACAGGGCGCCCAGGGAGAGGATCACCCGGTCGCCCAGCAGGACGTCCTCGGGCGCGCCGCCCTCGCCCCGGTCCACCACCAGCGCGTACCGCAGGACGGCCAGGGTCATCGGCACGATGGAGATCATCCGCCAGGCGGCGGTGTCGGGGTCGTCGGACTCCAGCGCCCACAGGCAGTACGACAGGGTCATCAGGGCCGCCGCGCCCTGCCAGACGAAGCGCAGGTAGCTCTCGCTGTACTCGCTGAGCAGCTTGCGGGTGTGCTGCGCCTGCTCGCCCAGCGAGGCCAGCTCCGAGGAGCGCTTGGCGGCGACCACGAACAGGGAGCCGAACCCGACGGTGATGAGGAACCACTGGGAGGGCGCGACCGAGGTGGCCACGCCGCCCGCGATGCCGCGCAGCAGGAAGCCGGAGGCGACCACCGCTATGTCCATCACGGCGACGTGCTTGAGGTGCACGCAGTACAGGATCTGCACGACCGTGTAGACGAACAGGACGGTCGCCGTCTCCTTGTTCAGCAGCAGCGCGGCCAGCAGGACCGGCAGCAGGGACAACCCGATCCCCATCGCGTAGGCGGCCTTCAGCGGGACGATCCCGGCGGCGATGGGGCGGCGGCACTTCTCGGGGTGGGCGCGGTCGGCCTTGACGTCCAGGGAGTCGTTCAGGAAGTAGATGCCGGAGGCGGCCATGCAGAAGAGCGCGAAGACGAGCGCGGTCCGCCACAGGACGCCGCCGTCGAAGATCTGGCCGCCCGCGACGGGCGCCGCGACCACCAGGACGTTCTTGGCCCACTGCTTGGGGCGCGCGGTGCGCAGCAGGCCCCGCCAGAGCCTGGGGGCGGGGGTGTAGACGAAGGGGGTGGAGGCGGTCTGGCGGTCTGTCCGTCCGAGTAGCGTGAGGCGTCCCAAGGCGGGGGTCCTTTTCTTCGGGGTCAGCGCAGGTTTTCGGGCTTGAGGTGGTACAGCCGGCCGAGGGGGGCCGAGCCGTACCGGGGAGCGATACCGCTCAGGGGAGTGACGAAGGTGAAGTGCGGATCGCGGTCGAGCTCCTCTCGGATCCCGTCCCATACCGGGGCGCGGTCGATCAGGACGTAGTCGGCTTGGTACTCGCGCAGCTGCCGGACCAGGTGGGGCAGATCGCGGGGCGGATCGACCACCACGAGGTCGCGTTGCAGGCGGGGGCCGCGCAGCGGCATGATCAGCGATTGCGCGTTGCCCTCGGCCAGGGCGATGGCGCTGCCCTCCGGCACCTGGTCCAGGGCGTGGAACTCGGTCCAGGGCCAGACCTGTCCGGCGCGGTCGGCGGCCAGGCTCAGGGGCAGCAGCCGGGTCAGCGGGGTTCCGCCGCGCTCGGCGACGACGGCCCCGTCTTCGGCCTCCGAGGTGTTGATGGGGATGTGCAGATGGCCGGTCGCCACCGCCAGGAGCGTGCAGGAGGCCAAGGCGAACTGCAGCGCGCCGTCGAGGGCGCGGACGGGGCCCCGGCGCTCCCGGTTGATCCTGCTCATCAGCAGGCAGCAGAAGGCCAGCAGGCAGCCGTAGCCGAGCAGGACGTACCGGCCCCACCAGGGGGCGGGGCTGGGGCCGAAGGACACCGCGATGCCCAGCAGGAGCAGGATCCCCGCCCCGACGCCGAGCCGGTGTCGCAGGCGCCCCAGCCACAGCAGGACGCCCGCGATGGAGAGCGGCAGGACGACGACGAGCCAGGCCATGCCCAGGCCGCCCACCCGGATGTCGTAGATGGGGGTCTGGAAGTCGGTGAACGGCCGGGTCCAGGAGATCCACAACTGCTTCGGCAGCGGCACCCCGCGCAGCTCCACGGGGACGTTGGTGCCCATGACGAGGTTCTGGACGGTGCCGGGCCCGTCGAAGCCGATCATCGCGATGGGGTAGAAGGGGTTGTCGTAGTTCAGCCAGGTGCGCAGGTACCAGTAGCCGCCGACGATCACGACGGGCAGCACCAGGGCGGGCGCCGACCGTAGGAACGGGGTGAAGCCCAGCCGGTGGCGCCGCGCCGTGTACGCCACGACGGCCACGGCGGCCACGCCCACCGCCCCCAGGACCGCGAGGTTGCTGCTCTTGGATCCGGCGGCGGCGCCCAGGGCGGCGCCCAGCACCAGCATCTTGCGGGTCACCACCGTGCCGGGGCGGCCGGAGAGGCGGGCCGCGCCGGGCAGTACGGCCAGGACGTACAGGGCGGCCAGGCCGAACGCGGCGCTCTGGACGTCCACGTAGTAGGTGTGGGCCTGGGCGAAGACGGAGGGGGTGAGCAGGAAGACGAGCCCGGCCAGGACGGCGAAGCCGCGGCCCGCGCCCAGCCGCCGGGCGAGCCCGGCGATCGCGACGGCGGCCAGCAGGTAGCCGACCAGGAGGTAGAGCACGCCGTAGTCGGTGGATCCGAGGAAGACCAGCGGCCAGCCGGCCAGCGACTCCACGCCCATGGGGTAGGTGTCGGACCAGATGATCTCCTTGGATCGGTCCACGGCCCCGGTCTGCGCCCACTGCGCGGGCGCGACCAGGTGGTACATCAGGCCGTCCCAGTCGGTGGGCGGGAACCGCACGCCCAGCCAGCCCCGCAGCCCGTAGGCGGTGAGCGCGAGCAGGCCGAGGAAGAGGGGGAGGGGGCGGCCCGCCCAGCCGCGGAGGGATCGGCGGGTCCAGACCCTCAGCCGCCGGCCGAAGGCGCCGGGGTGGCGGCGCAGCTCCGCGGAGGCGCACAGCAGGCCGACGCCCGCCAGTATGCCCGCGCCGCAGGCCAGCGGGATCGGCTCGTAGTAGCGCAGCAGCGCGCCCACCACGATGGTGAGCAGCATGATCCCGGAGAGGAGGAAGGTCAGGAAGGTGACCAGCGCCTCGGCGGGCCGGACCGGGCGGACCCAGACGGTGAGACCGAATGCGCCGGTCAGGACGAGTGAAGTCGCCGTGACCAGCAGCAATGCCTCCGCCATACCTCAGATTCCTGGTGAGATTTCGGTTACGTAACTTAAAAGTTCGCTATATGGGACAGGAGGGTATCTGATGCTGGCAGGTCTTGTGATGTATTGCCGGGGTATGGGGGATTTGCTCTAGCATCGTGCGGGTGCGTCGTTACCGGAAGTTGATCGGTGAGCTGGCCCGATTCGGCAGTGTCGGAGTGCTGTGCGTGGCGGTGAACATCGCCCTGTACAACCTGCTGCGCTATGGTCTGGAGATCGAGTCGCTGACCTCGAATGCCCTGGCCATGGTCGTCTCGACCAGTGTCGGTTATGTAGCTAACCGTTACTGGACATTTCGCGAGAGCGACGAGTCCGGGGTGGCCCGCGAGTACGTTCTTTTCTTCGTCCTCAACGGGGTCGGCTTCGTGATAACGGAGGCCGTGCTGTGGCTGGCGCACCTCGCGGGGTTCGACGGCAAGTGGACGTCGAACGGCGCGCTGCTGCTGGGCATCGGGCTGGCGACGATATTTCGCTACTGGGGTTATAAGCGCTGGGTCTTCCGAGAACGTCACACCGAGGAGCCCGTGCGGGTGGGGTGAGCCTCCGACCGTGTCCGAAGACACATCGTCCCGGGAAGGAGACTCCCCGGGACGAAGGAGGGCCGCCCGGTCGCGGGCGCCCGGGTCTAACGCCGGAACAGGTGGCCGACGAGCTCGCGCAGCGGCTCGGTCAGCTGGGACTCCCCGACGGTCATCCTGCGGCCGCCGAGGTCGATCTCGTAGACGAAGCGGTCGCCGCCTCCGCGCCGCTCGCGGCCGGGCGGATCCGCCTCCAGGCCGCTCCGGGAGACCAGGGCCGCCAGCGCGGGATCCTCGGCGGTGTCGGCCTCCGCCCGCCGCTCGATCCCGGCGAATCCGCCCGAACGCACCACACTCACCCTCATAGGGTCACACCTACCCCCGCCCAGGCCGCCTGTACCGCCTGCCGCTCGGCGCTCTCCGCGCCGTAGCGGGTGCCGGCGAGCTTGACGGTGGCCGCCGCGAAACCCGCGAAGTCCGTGTCGGGGTAGATCAGCCCGCTGGTGAGCGTGTCGTACCAGATCCGCCCGGCGCGCTCCCAGGAGTGCCCGCCCAGCCCGACGGCCAGCAGGTGGAACGCCCGGTTGGGGATGCCGGAGTTGATGTGGACGCCGCCGTTGTCCCGGTGGGTGCGCACGTAGTCGTCCATGTGGCCGGGCTGCGGGTCCTTGCCGAGCTCCGGGTCGTCGTAGGCGGTGCCGGGCTCCTTCATGGAGCGCAGCGCCACCCCCCGCACGTCCGGGCCGAACAGGCCCTCGCCGATCAGCCAGTCGGCCTCCTCGGCGTGCTGGCCCAGGTGGAACTGCTTGACCATCGCCCCGATGACGTCGGACACCGACTCGTTGAGCGCGCCGGACTGGCCGTAGTAGGCGAGGTCGGCGGTGTGCTGGGTGACGCCGTGCGCCAGTTCGTGGGCGGTGACGTCCAGCGGCCCGGTGAAGGACAGGAACAGCCGCCCGTCCCCGTCCCCGTAGACCATCTGCTCGCCGTTCCAGAAGGCGTTGTCGTAGTCGACCCCGTAGTGGACGGTGGAGACCATCTCCATCCCGTTGTTGTCGATCGAGTCGTGATCGTAGACGTCCTCCAGGAAGCGGAACGTCACGCCCAGCCAGTCGTACGCCTCGTCGGCGGCCGTGTCTCCGGTGGGCCCGTCGCCCTCGGCGCGGACGGTGCGGCCGGGCAGCTTCTCACGCCGCTCGGCGTCCTTGACCGCGCGCCGCGGCTCGTCGCGTCTGCCATTGCCCGTATGCGTCCCGGGGACCAGCTCCCTTTCGGCGCGGTTGGCGGCGTCCAGGGTGAGGGTGCGGATGGCGCGGGCGCGCGTCCGCGGGTCGGCGGTGCGCTCCACGATCCGCTGGAGCAGGTGCGGGGGAACGATCGTGCATCTCATGGCGCTCATCGTGTCACTCTCGGTTTCGGAGTTGTACTACCTCGGAGAGGGGTTCGCCGGTCGCCTTCGCACGCCGGGTCATGCGGGACAATGGACGGGTGACGGTCTACCGCGACGAGGGCATCGTGCTGCGCACCCAGAAGCTGGGCGAGGCGGACCGGATCATCACCGTGCTCACCCGGCGCACCGGGAAGATCCGGGCGGTGGCCAAGGGCGTCCGCAAGACCAGGTCGAAGTTCGGCGCCCGGCTGGAGCCGTTCACCCACGTCGACCTCCAGCTGTACGAGCGCCGCTCGCTCGACCTCATCACCCAGGCCGAGACGCTGCGCCCGTACGGGGAGCCTCTGGTGAGCGACTACCCGCGCTACACCGCGGGCGTGGCCATGCTGGAGACCGCCGACAAGCTCGTCGTCGAGGAGCGGGAGCCGTCGCTGCGGCAGTTCCTGCTGCTGGTCGGGGCGCTGCGCACGCTGTGCGAGCGCGTCCACGAGCCGCGGCTGGTGCTGGACGCCTTCCTGCTGCGCTCGTTGTCGGTGGCGGGCTGGGCGCCCGCGCTGGACGAGTGCGCCCGCTGCGGCGGGCGGGCCGGCATCCGCGGCTTCGCCATCGCGGCGGGCGGCGCGATCTGCCTGGCCTGCCGGGTTCCGGGCTCGGCCACCCCCGCGCCCGAGACGTTCTCGCTGATGCTGGCGCTGCTGCGCGGCGAGTGGGACGCCGCGGACGCCAGCCAGGACCGGCACCGGGTGGAGTGCAGCGGCCTGGTGGCCGCCTACCTGCAGTGGCATCTCGAACACGGGATCCGTTCACTGCGCCATGTCGAGAGGAGCAAGAGTGAAGTTCCGCGCACCGGACCCGCACCCCAGTGGGGCCAAGCCACCGGAACTGCCCCGTGAGCTGATCCCCCGGCACGTCGCCATGGTGATGGACGGCAACGGGCGCTGGGCCAAGGAGCGCGGCCTGCCCCGGACCGAGGGGCACAAGCGGGGGGAGTTCTCGCTCTTCGACGTGATCGAGGGCGCGGTCGAGATCGGCATCCCCTACCTGTCGGCGTACGCCTTCTCCACCGAGAACTGGCGGCGCTCGCCCGAGGAGGTGCGCTTCCTCATGGGCTTCAACCGCGACGTGATCCGGCGCCGCCGCGACCAGATGCACGAGATGGGCGTCCGCGTGGTGTGGGCGGGCCGCAAGCCGCGGCTGTGGCGCTCGGTGATCAAGGAGCTGGAGGACGCCGAGAAGCTGACCGCCCGCAACGACGTGCTGACCCTGCAGTTCTGCGTCAACTACGGCGGCCGCGCCGAACTGGCGGACGCCATGGCGGCGATCGCGCGGGACGTCAAGGCCGGGAAGGTGAACCCGGAGAAGATCACCGAGAAGACGATCGGCAAGTACCTCTACCAGCCGCAGGTGCCCGACGTGGACCTCTTCCTGCGGCCGTCGGGGGAGCAGCGCACGTCCAACTTCCTGCTGTGGCAGTCGGCCTACGCCGAGATGGTGTTCCAGGACACCCTCTGGCCGGACTTCGACCGGCGGCACCTGTGGCACGCGTGCGAGGTGTACGCCAGCCGCGACCGGCGCTACGGCGGGGCGATGCCCAACCCCGTACCGGTGATCTGACGGATCTGACAGAACCGGCGAAGGCCGGGGGCCCGGGCGGAGATCGGAGTGGGAAGTGTCCCGCATCCCTTGTAAGGTGCGGCTTCATGAGCTTCCCCCCGCAATACGACCCGCAGGGGCAACCGCCCTACCAGCCGGGTCCTCCTCCGCAGCCGGGATACCAGCCGGGCCACCCTCCGCCTCAGGGTTACCAGCCGGGTCCCCCTCCGCCGCCGCAGGGGTACCCGCAGGCGCCGGGGTACCCGCCTCAGGGGCAGCCCCAGACCCCGCCGCCGTTCTACGGAGCCCCGCCCCAGCACCCGGGCGGGGCCTTCCCCCCGCCGCCACCGCCGTCCGGCAAGGGCAAGGGCCCGCTGATCGGCGGCCTCGTCGTGGTCGGGGTGGTCGTGGCCCTCATCGCGGCCCGGCTCGTCCTGGGCGCCGCGAGCGACGCCGCCTCGGAGGCGATCGACGACATCGGCGCCCCCGACCGGACCACCAACGGCGAGATCACCGACCCCGGGAACATGGACCCGCTGAAGCTGAAGGTCGGTGACTGCTATCACAACGACATCTCCAGCGTGGACACCACCGAGACGGTCCGCAGCATCGACGCCATCCCCTGCAGCCAGCGCCACAACGCCCAGGTCATCGGCGAGACCACGATGACCAGCGGCACCTACCCGACCGCCACCCAGTTCCTCGACAGGTGCAGCGAGCAGGCCGAGACCTGGGCCGGCCGGCACGGCGACGCCTTCCAGCAGCTGCGGCAGCGCGACCCGAACTTCACGGTGTCGGCGTTCTTCCCGCTGGCCACGGCCTGGAGCAGCACCGGCCCCAACCGGATCACCTGCAGCCTGGTCAGCTCCACCGGCGACCTGGGCGGCGCCCTGCCCACCCTCTGATCTTTCCCGAAGGTAAAAAGTAAAAGGCCGCTCCGGCTGGAGGCGGCCTTTTCTTTACCTTTCTGACAGATCTTGTCGATCCGTTGTCAGTGAAGGGTGCGCGTCATTCCAGGGAGGCGTCGAGGGTGATCTTCACACCCTTCAGCGCCTGGCTCACCGGGCAGCCCTCCTTGGCGTTGCGGGCGGCCTCGGCGAACTGCCCGGCGTCCATCCCCGGCACCGATCCCCGGACGCTCAGGTGGATCCCGGTGATGCCCTCGCCCGGCTGGAACGTCACGTCCGCCCGGGTGTCCAGGCGCTGCGGCGGGCTGCCGGCCTGGGCCAGACCGTTGGAGAGGGCCATGGAGAAGCAGGTGGAGTGGGCCGCGGCGATGAGCTCCTCGGGGCTGGTGCGCCCGTCGGGGGACTCGGCCCGGGAGGGCCAGGTGACCTCGAACGTGCCCAGCTTCGAGGACTCCAGGGAGACGGTGCCCTGCCCGCCGAAGAGCGGGCCCTCCCAGTGCGCGGCGGCGGTGCGAGTGGTTGCCATGACCTGATCTTACGTCCCTTTCCGATCTTTACCATCGGCCGGATCGCCTATCACGTAAGGGTTACAGGGGTCTTTGCATACCGGTCGAGACCCTCTGTTTGGGCCTTTCTTGACACATATGGTTAACTGGTGGCAATCCAGGCAACGGGAAGGCAATGTCCGTCTCTCCCCCGCCTCCACGGAAGCGATTCGAGATCGCTTAGGCACCGCGTCGTGGCCATCGAGCACGACCACCCGAGTGCCGGTCCCGACGGCGTCCCAGATGCGCAAAGCCGTTCAGGGACGTCCTGTCCACCGAGCAAAGGAACCGCGTTGCAGAAGCGTGCCCTCACCCTGTCCCTGGCCGGCGCCACCGCTCTGGCCGCCCTGTCCACCGGCGTCGTCGCCAACTCCGGCGAGACCACCTCTGCGTCCAACACCGTCGCCGCCCCCCAGAAGAGCACCGCCTCCGAGCAGGCGCCCGCCACGCAGGCCGCCACGGCCGAGCGCAAGGCCGGCGACGCGCAGGCCGACGAGACCAAGAAGGAGACCGCCGAGAAGAAGGCCAAGGCCCTTCTCGCCGGCACCACCACCGCGTCCTACTTCTGGGACGACGGCTCGGGCGTCAACGGCGACACCGGCGCCCCGGCGGGCGGCAAGCCCATGCAGAAGGGCCTGTTCGCCTCCCCGTCCTGGCCGCTGCACACCAAGGTGAAGGTCACCTACAACGGCCGCTCCGTCACCGGCTTCGTCGGCGACCGCGGTCCGGGCGAGCCCTCCCACCGCGGTGTCATGCTCGACCTCGACACCTACACGTTCCGGTACCTGTACGACGGCAAGCAGCCCAAGAGCAAGTACACCGCCGGCGTCCCCGCCGGCCACCTCAAGAACGTGAAGTACGAGGTCCTGGAGTGGGGCAAGGGCGCGGGCAAGAAGGGCGCCCCCAAGCCCTTCGGCAGCTGACCTCGGGAACTGAGGGCGAGCGGCGGATTCCGGCCGCTCCAGGGACAGGGAAGAGCCCCGGCGACAGCCGGGGCTCTTTTCATGCCCTGCGGCCCGCAGCGCCTGGAACCTCAGCCGGGGAAGAGGCCTCGGCCGGCGTCCACGGCGACGCGGACGCCGCTCACCGCGTCGAAGCCCCCACCGAGGAGCGCCCCGATCACCCCGGCCACGTCCTGCGGTTCCAGCATGCGGCGGAGGATCGAGCGCGACGCCAGCGCCTCCTCCGCCTCCGGGGTGCGCATCGAGGCGCTGGCGTCGGTGCGCACCCCGCCGGGAGCCACGGTGTTCACGGCGATCCCGTGCGGTGCGGCCTCGGCGGCGACGTGCCGGGCGAAGGTGTCGAGCGCCGCCTTGGCGGTCGCGTGCGCGATCGTTCCGGGCCGCAGCAGGTCGGCGCTGAGGCTCGAGACGTACACGATCCGGCCTCCGCCCTGCCCGCGCATGACGTCGAGGGCGAGCCGGGTGATGTGGAAGACGGCGGCGAGCTCCCCGGTGACCTTGGCGGAGAACTCCTCCCACGCCATCTCGGCCAGCGGCGCGAACGGCGGCCGGATGTTGGCGTTGCACACGAGCGCGTCGATCCGCCCGCATTCCCGGACCATCTCGGCCACCTGACCGGGATGGCGGACGTCCGCCCGGACGGCGTGCGCGGTGCCTCCGGCCTCCTCGACCCGCTCCACCACGGAGGCCGCGGAGGCGGCGTCGTCCCGGTAGTCGACGATGACGTGGAAACCGCGCCGGCCCAGTTCGAGGGCGGTCGCGGCGCCTATGCCCCGCCCGGCGCCGGTGATGAGGGCGTTCTGCTTCATGTTCTACCTCCCGGGACACGACCCTAGGAGGCGGGCTTTCTTTCGGTAAGTACGTACCTCAGAGTATGCTCCTTACCCGAAGATCGGCCCACAGCTCGCGGAGGGCGGGAGGACGCCTTGAGTGATGCGTTTCACCGGGACTGCCCGGCGCGCATGGTGCTCGACCACGTCACCGGCCGCTGGGGCGTGCTGGTCCTGACGGCCATGCGCGGGGGTCCGCTGCGGTTCTACGAACTGCGCGTCAAGATCGAGGGCATCAGCGAGAAGATGCTCTCCCAGACCCTGCGCACGCTGGTACGCGACGGCTTCGTCCTGCGCACCGTCACCCCTTCGACCCCGCCGCAGGTCAGCTACGGGCTCACGGCGCTCGGCCACGGGATCACCGAACCCCTCCAGGCCCTGTCCGACTGGATCCGGGACCATGCCGACGGCATCCTCGCCGCCCAGGCCGCACACGACGCCGCCGAGAGGGCGGGATAGGGCGCGGGAACGGGGAAGGCCCCGGCGGGAGCCGGGGCCTTCCTTGTCCGTGCCGTCACCGGCCGTGCCGGTCCGAACCCGCGGTCAGCAGCCGATGAGCTGGGCGGCGAGGAAGGACTCCACGCGGTCCAGCGCGATGCGCTCCTGCTTCATGCTGTCGCGCTCGCGCACGGTCACCGCCTGGTCCTCCAGGGTGTCGAAGTCGACGGTGATGCAGAACGGGGTGCCGATCTCGTCCTGGCGGCGGTAGCGGCGGCCGATCGCGCCCGCGTCGTCGAACTCCACGTTCCAGTGGCGGCGCAGGGCGGCGGCGAGGTCGCGGGCCTTGGGGGAGAGGTCGGCGTTGCGCGACAGCGGCAGCACCGCGACCTTGACCGGCGCCAGGCGCGGGTCCAGGCGCAGGCTGTAGCGGGTCTCCATCTGGCCCTTGGCGTTGGGCGCCTGGTCCTCGGTGTAGGCGTCCATGAGGAAGGTCAGCATCGCCCGGTCGACGCCGGCCGCCGGCTCGATCACGTACGGCGTGTAGCGCTCGCCGGTGGCCTGGTCGAAGAAGTTGAGCTCCTTGCCCGAGGCCTTGGAGTGGGCGTTCAGGTCGAAGTCGGTGCGGTTGGCGATGCCCTCCAGCTCACCCCACTCCGAACCCTGGAAGCCGAAGCGGTACTCGATGTCGACGGTCCGCTTGGAGTAGTGGCTGAGCTTCTCCTTGGCGTGCTCGTAGAAGCGCAGGTTCTCCTCGCGGATGCCCAGGTCGCGGTACCAGGCCATCCGGGCGTCGATCCAGTACTGGTGCCACTCCTCGTCGGTGCCCGGCTGGACGAAGAACTCCATCTCCATCTGCTCGAACTCGCGGGTGCGGAAGATGAAGTTGCCCGGCGTGATCTCGTTGCGGAACGACTTGCCGATCTGGCCGATGCCGAACGGGACCTTGCGGCGCGCCGCCTGCTCCACGTTCTTGTAGTTGATGAAGATGCCCTGCGCGGTCTCCGGCCGCAGGTAGGCCAGGCCGGAGGCGTCCTCGACGGGGCCGAGGTAGGTCTTCAGCAGGCCGCTGAACTGCCTGGGCTCGGTGAAGGAGCCCTTGACGCCGCAGTTCGCGCAGGTGAGGTCGGCCAGGCCGTTCGCCGGAGGCCTGCCGTGCTTCTCCTCGTAGGCCTCCTCGAGGTGGTCGGCCCGGTAGCGCTTGTGGCAGTTCTGGCACTCGGTCAGCGGGTCGGTGAACGTCTCGACGTGGCCGCTGGCCTCCCACACCTCGCGGTTGAGGATGACGCAGGAGTCCAGGCCGACGACGTCGTCGCGGCCCTGCACCACGGCCTTCCACCACTGGCGCTTGACGTTGTTCTTCAGCTCGACGCCCAGCGGGCCGTAGTCCCAGGAGGCGCGCAGTCCGCCGTAGATCTCGCTCGAAGGGAAGACGATGCCTCTCTTCTGAGACAGCGAGACGATCTTTTCCATCACATCGGAACGGCGGGCCATGAGTATGTCTCCAGCAAGAAACCCCGGTAATTGACGGTTTTGAGTCTAGGGCACCCGGGTAGACGGCCACGTCTGTTAATCATGGGCGGCGGGTAACGGTGTGCCCTGGAATCGTGACCTTCAGTAGACGGGGCCGTCGACCATGTTGCTGTCGATCTTCATCCGCACCCCGCCGTGCTCCTCGAAGTGGCCGCCCCGGTACTGCTTGATCCGCTGGTGGTCGTACCAGAGGTCGTCGGGCACGTGCTTGTCGCCGTACGGCTCGGGCTCGCCGTCCCAGCGGGCGTACCAGACGGCGTGCGGGCGGGTGATCCCCTCGGCCTCGGCCAGGTCGCGGATGCCGCTGGCGGCGCTGCTGTAGACGCCGGGCAGGTAGCCGAGCTCGTCCAGGTGGACCGTCCAGGCGTCCAGGAAGGACAGGACCGCGTCGCGGCAGGACAGGTCGCGGCTGCGGTAGGCCTCCATGTCGTAGTAGATCGGCTGCCCCTCGGGGATGCCGAGCCGCTGCGCGTCGGCCACGGCCTGCTCGGCCTCCTCCAGGCCGCGCTCGAAGGCGTCGCGGCCGCCGAACCGGTGGCGGAAGCGGGTGCAGGGCGCCTGGGGGCCCACGTAGGTGGGGATCAGCCGGTAGCCCATCCGCCGCGTCTGGCCGACCCACTCCCGGGTGAGGTGGGGCTGGGCGCAGCTGCGGGCGGCGCCGCCGATGTAGACGTTGGCGACCGAGTACGCCTCCCGCCAGGCCCGCATGGCGCGCAGGGAGGGGGCGGCGCAGGTGTCGAAGCCGAGTCCGGAGGCCCAGGCCTGGTGCTGGCCGCGCGGCGGGGAGACGGCGCGCTCGGCGGGGCCCGGTCCCTTGGGGCGGGACACGGCCTCGGCCGAGGCGCACGGCAGCACGATCGCGAGGCTGAGCAGCCCGAGGGCGAGGAGGGGTCGGGGCATCGACGTCCTTCCGGTGACCGGTGGTCCGGGTGAGAGGTGAGGCGTTGATCACCACGTTGTCGCCCCGGCAAACGGCCCGTGCCAAGCTTTACTCTGGCTTGACCAGTTCGTAGGCGCCGGGTTCGTCGATGGCCAGGGCCGACAGGGGGATGAAGGTCATGCGGACCTCGTAAGCACCCAGAGCCCGGCGGTAGTACCCGGCACCGTCCCATTCGGTGATCAGCGCCCAGAGCTCGGGATCGTCGACACAGCGCCCGAGCCGCCCGTAACGGAAGCCGGGTGCGGCCTCCAGGGCGGTGAGGACGGTGGCGATCTCGGCCTGGAACTGCTCGGCGCGGGCGCCTTCGGGGACGCGGTAGCGGGTAACGGCGATCACAGGGCCATCCTGGCAGTTCCGGACGGCGCGGGCGGCCGGATGATCTCGCTGGTTTTGACAATCATTTTCATTTTCGTCATCATCAAGGTATGCAGAGAAGCGTCCTGATTTCCAGTGCTTTGTCCGTCCTGCTGCTGACCACCGCGGCCTGCGGGGACGGCGGCTCCTCCGGCGCGGACGGGAAGACGGAGATCACCGCCTCCTTCTACCCGGTCGCCTGGCTGGCCGAGCGGGTCGGCGGCCCGAACGCCGAGGTCTCGGTCCTGACCAAGCCGGGCGCCGAGCCGCACGACCTGGAGCTGTCGCCCCGGCAGGTGGCGGGGATCACCGAGACCGACCTCGCCGTGTACGTGAAGGGCCTCCAGCCCGCCGTGGACGAGGCGGTCGCCCAGCACGCCGGCGACCGCTCCCTGGACGTCTCCACCCTGGTGGAGCCGCTTCCCGCCGACGACCACGCCCACGAGGAGCACGAGGGGGAGGAGGCGCACGAGCACGAGGGCGAGCACGACCCGCACCTGTGGCTCGACCCCTCCCGCATGGCCACCGTGGCGACCGGACTCGGCGAGCGGCTGGCCGAGGCCGATCCCGACCACGCCGCGGACTACCGCGCCAACGCCCAGCAGGTCGCCGGAGAGCTGAAGACACTGGATGGCGAGTTCGAGAAGGGGCTCGCCCGCTGCGAGCGGAAGACCATTGTGACCTCGCACGCGGCGTTCTCCTACCTGGCCGACCGCTACGGGCTGGAGCAGGTGTCCATCGCCGGGATCGACCCCGACTCCGAGCCCTCGCCCCGGCGCATGGCGGAGCTGAGCGACGAGGTCGAGAAGCTGGGCGTGACCACCGTGTTCACCGAGACCCTGGCGAGCCCCCGGCTCGCGCGGACGCTGGCCGACGGGGCCGGGGTGAAGACCGCCGTCCTGGACCCGCTGGAGGGCGTCAAGGAGGGGTCGGGTGACGACTACCTGTCGGTTCAGCGCCGGAACCTGGAGGCGCTGCGGACCGCGCTGTCCTGTTCCTGAGTGACAATGGAAACCATGATGGATGCCGTTTTCGAGCTGCACGACGGGCATGTCCGGCTGGACGGCAGGGAGATCCTGCACGGGATCGACCTGCGGATCGGCGCGGGCGAGGTCGTCGCGCTGATGGGCCCCAACGGGTCGGGCAAGTCCACCCTGGTGCGCGCCCTGCTGGGACTGGTGCCCCTCAGCTCGGGGCGGCGCTCGGTCTTCGGCTCCGCCCGGTTCCGCGACTGGGCGCGGATCGGGTACGTGCCGCAGCGGCTGGACGTCGGCGGGGGAGTGCCCGCGACCGTCCGGGAGATCGTCGCCTCCGGGCGGATCGCCCGCCAGTCCCGCTTCAGGCCCACCTCCCGCGCCGACCGCGCGGCCACCGGGCGGGCCATGGCGGCGCTGGGCGTGGAGCACCTGGCCCGGCAGAGCGTCTCCCACCTGTCGGGCGGCCAGCAGCAGCGGGTGCTCATCGCCCGCGCCCTGGCCGGCGAGCCCGACGTGCTCATCATGGACGAACCGCTGGCCGGGGTGGACGCCGAGAACCAGCGGGCGCTGGCCGACACGCTGTCCGCGCTGGTCGCCGACGGCCGTACGATCGTGCTGGTCCTGCACGAGCTCGGCCCGCTCGAACCGCTGATCACGCACAGCGTGGTGCTGGAGGACGGCGTGATCGTGCACCGGGGCGCCCCGCCCGAGCCCACGGGCGAGTGCGCCCTGCCCGGCCACGACCACGTCCATCCGCACGCCGAGCCCGAACCCGCCTCCCTGTGGCGGGCCCGGGTGGGCAAGACGGGAAGGCACTGAACCCTTGCTCGCCTACGCCTTCATGCAGCGGGCGCTGCTGGCCGCGCTGCTCATCGGCCTGGCCGCGCCGGCCGTCGGCGTCTTCATCGTGCAGCGGCGGCTGGCCCTGCTGGGCGACGGCATCGGCCACATCGCGCTGACCGGCGTCGCCCTCGGCCTGGTCACCAGCACCTCGCCGCTGCTGGGCGCGATCGTCGTCTCGGTGCTCGGCGCGATCTGCATCGAGCTCCTGCGCACCCGCGGCCGCACCGGCGGCGACGTGGCGCTGGCGCTGCTGTTCTACGGCGGCCTGGCCGGCGGGGTGCTGGTCACCAACTTCGCGCCCGGCGGCAGCACGTCCAACCTGCTGTCCTACCTGTTCGGCTCGATCAGCAGCGTCTCCGAGCAGGACCTGCTGGTCATCGGCGTGCTCGTGACGGCGGTGCTGGGCGCCCTGCTGCTGTTCGGCCGCGAGCTGTTCGTCCTGTGCCAGGACGAGGAGGTCGCGCGGGCCTCGGGGCTGCGGGTGGGCCTCCTCAGCATGATGCTGGCCGTCATCGCCGCGCTCACCATCGTGGTGGCCATGCGCGTGGTGGGGCTGCTGCTGGTCAGCGCGCTCATGGTCGTGCCGGTCGCGGCGGCCCAGCAGCTCACGCGGGGCTTCAGGGCGACGGCCTTCCTCGCCATGTTCTTCGGGGTGCTCGCCGCGGTCGGCGGGCTGGCCGGGTCGTACCAGTTCAGCACGGGGGAGGTGAACATCTCCCCGGGTCCCGCGATCGTCGTGGCGGCACTGGCGATCTTCGTCCTGTCCACCGCCGGCGGGTTCCTGGCGCGGCGCCGCCACGCCCGGCCTCTCGCGGGCCCTGTAAGGTCTGGGGGCGGACCCGTCAGTGAGGAGACGCCATGACGACCGCCAGACGCGAGGCGGTACGCCGGGCCCTGGGCGCCGGTGAGGGCTTCCGCAGCGCCCAGGACATCTACGCGGCGCTGCGCGGGGAGGGCTCGAAGATCGGCTTGACCACGGTGTACCGCGCGCTGCAGGCGATGGCGGAGTCCGGCGAGGTCGACGTGCTGCGCACCGCCGAGGGCGAGGCGGTCTACCGCGCCTGCGCCACCGAGGACCACCACCACCACCTGGTCTGCCGCTCCTGCGGCCGCACCGTCGAGGTGGAGGGACCCGCGGTGGAGCGGTGGGCGGACGCCGTCGGCGCCGAGCACGGCTTCACCGACATGACGCACACCGTCGAGGTCTTCGGCACCTGCCCCGCCTGCGCAGCCGCGGGCCGCCGCGGCTAGCCGCACGGCCTTTCCGGGCACGCTTCCGGAGGCGGAACACGGCACGGTGGAGGGGACGGCCCCTCCGTTAGTGTGGAACGCGGCGGGCCTGCTTCCGCCCAGCTCCAATGGGCGGAAGCAGGCCCGCGTTATGCGGTGAGCCGGCCGGATCAGGGCTGGCCGGGGGTCACCACTTCGAGGGGCACGTTGTAGGTGCCCGCGGTGCTGCCCTCACCCCTGAGCTGGAAGGCGCCCGTCTGGATGGTGGCGCTGCTGGGGCAGGGGAAGGAACCGCCGGTGCGGGTGATCGTGACGCCGGACATGTCGACCTGCGCCTGGTTGTTGGAGGTGACCGGTCGGGCGGCGTTGGTGGCGTTGTAGCCCTTCGCCGTGGCGGTGCCGCCGTAGGTGCAGTTGACGGTGAGACCGAAGAGGGTCACCGTCGCCCGCACGCTGAACCCGTTGAGGGTGATGATCGCGTCGTGGGTGGTTCCGGTGGTGCGTTGCACGGTGCCGGTCCACGGCAGGTTCAGGAAGGTGATCGCGGAGGCGATGCCCGAGCAGCCGCTGACCGACGCCGAGCTCATGGTCAGGGGGTCGCCGTCGGAGTCGACGCTGCCGGTGAGGGTGGCCGAGGTACAGGTGGTGGTGCCGCCGCCGTTGACCACCAGGTTGCCGAGCAGGCCGGCCTGGGCGTTGCCCGCGAAGAGGGCGTGCGGGCTGGTGTCCGTCCGGTGGATCTCGGTGCCCGCGGCGTAGGCGGGGGCGCCCACCGCGGTGAGGGCGAGGGCCGCGGCTCCCGTGAGCGCTGCCAGTTGTCTGATGCGCGGCATTGACATCTCCTTTGTCCGATTGCAATGCCACTGCGAAAGTAGGCAGGTGCTCCGGGGGCGTCAACGGCTCACGAGATGTCGTATATGACCGGATTGTGACAGGCGTCACTCGGTTGTCACCCGTGCTCAAAATCACGATCGGCGATGTGCGGACAGGTCAGCGGTCGGCGGCGCGCGCGGGCCTCCGTCGCTCTCGGTGGCCGGTTTGTGACACACGACACTCCCTGGCCTGGTGAAAGGCGGTACACCTGCCGGAAGGGGGTGGGGCGAAGATCACCCCCTCGTCTACGCTGAAGGCCGCGGGCCCGTCTCCGCCCATGTCGGGTGGGCGGAGGGAGGACCGCCTCCCGGGGGAGAAGGCGAAGGCCATGGCGGCGGAGGACCGCTGCCATGGCCTCGGGCGCGCCCGGCCCCGGGGGGCCGGGCGCACGCGTCTCAGGTGAAGGGGAACAGGCGCTGGCCGCGCTCCATCCCGATGACCTGCATCACGGCGTTGATGAGCGCCAGATGGGTGAAGGCCTGGGGGAAGTTGCCCAGGTGGCGGCCGGTGTGCGCATCGATCTCCTCGGCGTACAGCTGCAGCTGCGAGGCGTACGACAGCAGCTTGTGGCAGAGGGTTTTGGCGCGTTCCGTTTCGCCGATGATCACCAGCGCCGACACCAGCCAGAACGAGCAGATGGTGAAGGTGCCCTCCTCGGAGGCGAACCCGTCATCGGTCTCTTCGGCCCGGTAGCGCAGCACCAGGTCGTCCTCGGTGAGCTCCTCGGCGATCGCCAGCACCGTCTCGCGCACCCGCTTGTCCTCGGCCGGCAAGAAGCCCAGGAGCGGGATCAGCAGGACCGAGGCGTCCAGCGCCTTGGTCCCGTAGTGGGCGGTGAACACCCCCCGCTCGTCCACGGCGTTGGCCAGCACGTCGTCGCGGATCTCGTCGGCCGCGGCCTGCCAGCGCGCGGCGCGCTCGGCCTCGTCGGCCCCGCGCAGCCGCGCCAGCCGGGCGCCGCGGTCGGCGGCCACCCAGCAGAACACCTTGGAGGAGGTGAAGTGCTGGGGAGCCCCCCGCACCTCCCACATGCCGCAGTCCGGCTCGCGCCAGTGCAGCAGCGCCTCCTCGACCTGGGTGATGACGATCTTCCACAGCCGGTCGTCCAGCCTGTCGCGCTTGCGGACGAACAGGTAGATCGAGCCGATGATGGCGCCCCAGACGTCGTGCTGGGCCTGGGTGTAGGCGCCGTTGCCGATCCGGACGGGCTTGGCGTTGTCGTAGCCGCTCAGGTGGTCCAGCGTCGACTCCGGCAGCTCGGACCTGCCGTCCACCCCGTACATGATCTGGAGCCTGCCGTCGGACTCCTCGGCCATGTCGGTGATGAAGTGGAAGAAGTCGTTGGCCTCCCAGTCGTAGCCCAGGGCGTAGAACGCCCACAGCGTCATCGTGGAGTCGCGGATCCAGGTGTAGCGGTAGTCCCAGTTGCGGTCCCCGCCGGGCGTCTCGGGCAGCGAGGTCGTCGCCGCCGCGGCCACCGCGCCGGTGTTGGCGTACGTCAGGCCCTTGAGGGTGAGGGCGCTGCGCTGCAGGTAGGAGCGCCACGGGTGGTCGGGGAAGTCGCCCCGGTCCAGCCAGTGCTGCCAGTGGTGGATGGTCCACCGCAGGCGCTTCTGCGCCTCCTTGAGGTGCTGCGGGGCGCCGTGCGAGCTCCACGACAGCGCCACGAAGCGGGACTCGCCCTCCTTGAGGAGGGTGCGGGCGGTGGCCAGCGAGCCCTCGAAGCCGATGTTCATGTCGCTGGTCAGGTGCAGGTCGAGGGCGTGCCCCGCCCCGGTGGCCAGCGCCTGGTGGTAGCCCTGCCCGGTGTACTCCCAGCGGGCCGGCAGGCGGCCGTAGTCGAACACCGGCATGCAGTCCATGCGGACCTGGACGTTGCCGTTGACGCACTTGACCATCCTGAGCAGGACGTGGTCGGCGTCGTAGTCGGTGGGCGCGCGCCGGTAGGAGCGCGAGCGCTCCGTCTCATGGTGCCAGGGCCCCATGAGCAGGGCGTCGGTCACCACCAGCCAGCCGCCCCTGGTCCACCAGGTGGTCTCCATCACCATGGTCCCGGGGATGTAGCGCTGTGCCGCCGGCACCTCGACCCCCGCCGGACCGATCCGGAAGTAGCCGGCGTCACGGTCCAGGATGGAGCCGAAGACGCTCGGCGAGTCCATCGAGGGCAGGCACAACCACTCCACATTGCCGTTCGGCGCCATCAGCGCCGTGGTCTCGCAGTCCGACAGGAACCCGAAGTCCGCGATGGGCGCGAACGGTTCACTGCCAGGCCCCAGGGCCCCACGACGTCGCACGGCCTCACCTCCCTCGTACCTTGCTTCCCCGGTTTTCACGGGCTAGCACGCTCCAATCCACTGTGAAAAGAACGCAAAGTTATCGGAACAAGACTATTGGAATAGACCACGGGACCCGCCCTGACCAGCGAGTTTGCTCTCTGGTTGAATGGGGCGACGGGGCCTGAACTGGGCAACGGGTACAGTCCACGCCCAAAGGGTGGAAGGGAGCTGGCCGTGCCGAAGTTCGTTTACGACTTCACAGAGGGCAACAAAGACCTCAAAGATCTGCTGGGCGGAAAAGGTGCAAATCTTTCCGAAATGACAAATTTGGGACTTCCGGTACCTCCGGGGTTCACCATCACCACGCAGGCCTGCCGGCACTACCTCACCGAGGGGTCCGTCCCGGCGGGCCTGGCCGAGGAGATCACCGAGCACCTGACCGCGCTCGAGAGCACCATGGGCAAGCGGCTCGGCCAGGCGGACGATCCGCTTCTGGTCAGCGTACGTTCCGGTGCCAAATTCTCGATGCCCGGCATGATGGACACGGTGCTCAACATCGGGTTGAACGACGAGTCCGTGCAGGGCCTGGCGGCCCAGGCCGGCAACGAGCGCTTCGCCTGGGACTCCTACCGGCGCCTGATCCAGATGTTCGGCAAGACCGTCCTCGGCGTGGACGGCGAGCTGTTCGAGGACGCCCTGGAGGAGCTCAAGCACGCCAAGGGCACCACGGACGACCTCGACCTGGGGGCGGACGACTTCCAGAAGCTGGTCGGCACCTTCAAGGGCATCGTGCGCGAGCAGGCGGGCCGGGAGTTCCCGACCGACCCGCGCGAGCAGATGGACCTGGCCGTCCAGGCGGTGTTCGACTCCTGGAACTCCGACCGGGCGATCCTCTACCGGCGCCAGGAGCGCATCCCCGCCGAGCTGGGCACCGCGGTGAACGTCTGCTCCATGGTCTTCGGCAACCTGGGCATGGACTCGGGCACCGGCGTGGCCTTCACCCGCGACCCCGCCAGCGGCCAGCAGGGCGTCTACGGCGACTACCTGCAGAACGCCCAGGGCGAGGACGTGGTGGCGGGCATCCGCAACACCGTGCCGCTGGCCGACCTCGAGCAGATCAACAAGCCGGTCTACGACCAGCTGCTGGAGATCATGGAGACGCTCGAGAACCACTACCTCGACCTGTGCGACATCGAGTTCACGGTCGAGCGCGGCAAGCTGTGGATGCTGCAGACCCGCGTGGGCAAGCGCACCGCCGCCGCGGCGTTCCGCATCGCCTGCCAGCTGGCCGACCAGGGCCTGATCGACCTGGACGAGGCGATCCACCGGGTCAACGGCGACCAGCTCGCCCAGCTGATGTTCCCGCGCTTCGCCGCCGACGCGCCCAAGACGCGCATCGCCAAGGGCATGAACGCCTCGCCCGGCGCCGCGGTGGGCAGGGCCGTCTTCTCCTCCGAGGCCGCGGTCGAGGCCGCGGCCCGCGGCGAGAAGACCATCCTGGTGCGCCGGGAGACCAACCCCGACGACCTCACCGGCATGATCGCCGCCGAGGGCATCCTCACCTCGCGCGGCGGCAAGACCTCGCACGCCGCCGTCGTCGCCCGCGGCATGGGCAAGACCTGCGTGTGCGGCGCCGAGGACCTCGACGTCGACGTCAAGGCCCGCCGCATGAGGGCCGGGGACACGGTCGTCTCCGAGGGCGACGTGATCTCCATCGACGGCTCCACCGGCGACGTCTACCTGGGCGAGGTGCCCGTCAGCGCCTCCCCGGTGGTGCGCTACTTCGAGGGCGAGCTGCGCGCCGCGGACGGCGACGAGCTCGTCCAGTCGGTGCACCGCCTGATGCGCCACGCCGACGACGCGGCGCGCCTGGCGGTGCGGGCCAACGCCGACACCCCCGAGGACGCCGCGCGGGCGCGCCGCTTCGGCGCCACGGGCATCGGCCTGTGCCGCACCGAGCACATGTTCCTCGGCGACCGGCGGCGGCTGGTGGAGGACCTGATCCTGGCCACCTCCGCCGCCGAGCGCGACGCGGCGCTGGAGGCGCTCGCGCCGCTGCAGAAGGAGGACTTCCACGGCATCCTCCAGGCGATGGACGGTCTGCCCGTCACGATCCGGCTGATCGACCCGCCGCTGCACGAGTTCCTCCCGGATCTGACGGAGCTTTCGGTGAAGGTGGCCCTCGCGGGGGCCGATGCGTCGGAGAAGGACCGCAGGCTGCTGGAGGCGGTCCACCGCCTCCACGAACAGAACCCTATGCTCGGTCTGCGTGGGGTGAGGCTGGGTCTGGTGATTCCCGGCCTGTTCGCGATGCAGGTGCGGGCCATCGCGGAGGCGGCGGCCCAGCGGCTGTCCGAGGGGGGTGACCCCCGTCCTGAGATCATGATCCCCCTCGTAGGCTCCATTCAGGAACTCGAACACGCCAGGGAAGAGGCCGAAGAGGTGCTGGCGTCGGTGGGCGGCGAGGTGAAGGCGCTGATCGGCACCATGATCGAGCTGCCGCGCGCCGCGCTGACCGCCGGCCAGATCGCCGAGGGCGCGGAGTTCTTCTCCTTCGGCACCAACGACCTCACCCAGACCACGTGGGGCTTCTCCCGCGACGACGTCGAGGCCTCGTTCTTCAGCCGCTACCTGGAGCTGGGCGTCTTCGGCGTCTCCCCGTTCGAGACGCTGGACCGCGAGGGCGTGGGCCGCCTGGTGCGCATCGCCGTCGAGGAGGGCCGCCGCACCCGCCCGGACCTCAAGCTCGGCGTCTGCGGCGAGCACGGCGGCGACCCCGAGTCGGTGCACTTCTTCCACGAGGTCGGCCTGGACTACGTGTCCTGCTCGCCGTTCCGAGTACCCGTGGCCCGTCTGGAGGCGGGCCGCGCGGCGGTGGAGACCGACGGCAGCGACAGCCGCTGACCTCTCCCGGGGGCGACCCCGGACCCCGCAAGGGCGTCGACCGGTCCCCGCTTCGCCGCGGTCGGTCGTCGCCGGGCCCGGCGCGCGTTCTTTCGCGCGTCGGGCCGAACCCGCTGATCCACGGGCACGTCTGACCTATCGTGAGTGCCACGATGGTGACGGACATGGACGAGCCGCAGATCCGGGACGCGGACGGCGAGGACGCGCCGCGCCGCAGGAGAAGGCGGCGGCTGCCGCGCTGGCTGGTGTGGACCGGGCGGCTGCTGTTCGTGGTGGTCGCGGTGTCCGTCCTCACGCCGCTGGTCGTGGGCTGGCGGGTCTGGTACGAGGCGAGGCAGGACGACCGGCCGAGGTCGGACGCGATCATCGTGCTGGGCGCCGCGCAGTACGACGGCCGCCCCTCGCCCTACTTCGAGGCGCGGCTGCGGCACGCCTACTCCCTCTACCGGGACGGCGTCGCCCCGAAGATCGTCACCGTGGGCGGCAAGCAGGAGGGCGACCGGGTCACCGAGGCCGCCGCGGGCCGCGCCTTCCTGGTCCGGCTGGGGGCGCCGGCCGCGGACGTCGTGGCGGTGGAGACCGGCCGGGACACCCTGCAGAGCATGATCGCCGTCGGCGGCGCCTACCGGGAGCGCGGCTGGGACAGCGGCGTCGTGGTCACCGACCCGTGGCACAGCCTGCGGTCGAACAAGATGGCGCAGGACAACGGGATCGAGGCGGTCTCCTCGCCCACCCGCAGCGGCCCCAGCGTGCGGACGCGCGACACCCAGTTCCACTCGATAGTCCGCGAGACGGGCGGGTATCTCTACTACGTGCTGCTCGGCCGTAGCCGACACACCATGTGAAAGTCACGAACCCCTCACCTGGGAGTCCTATCCTCTGGAGATGAACGGCTACTCCTCGCAGGACATTCGACGCTGGGCGGACGAACCGCCCAAGCGCCGGGACCGGACGGCCTTCGAACGGGACCGCGCGCGGGTGCTGCACAGCGCGGCCCTGCGCCGCCTCTCGTCCAAGACCCAGGTCGGCGACCCCGGCCAGAACGACTTCCAGCGCACCCGGCTGACCCACTCCCTGGAGTGCGGCCAGGTCGGCCGGGAGCTCGGCAAGTCCCTGGGCTGCGACCCGGACCTGGTGGAGACCGCCTGCCTGGCGCACGACCTGGGCCACCCCCCGTTCGGACACAACGGCGAGAAGGCGCTGGACCTCTTCGCCACCGACTGCGGCGGGTTCGAGGGCAACGCCCAGAGCCTGCGGCTGCTCACCCGCCTGGAGCACAAGTCCTTCGCCGCCGACGGGCGCAGCGTCGGGCTGAACCTCACCCGGGCGGCGCTGGACGCCACGATGAAGTACCCCTGGCGCAGGCGCGACAACCCGGCCAAGTACGGCGTCTACGACGACGACCTCGAGGTCGCGCTGTGGATCAGGCGGGACGCCCCGCAGGGCCGCGTCTGCTTCGAGGCCCAGGTCATGGACTGGTCCGACGACGTGGCCTACTCCGTGCACGACCTGGAGGACGCCCTGGTCACCGGCACGGTCGACCTGGGCATGCTGGCCGACCCGGTGCTGCGCCGCGACGTGTGCGAGGTGGCCGCCAAGCTGTACGGGCCCGCCGACCTGGCCGAGCTGGAGGCGCGCTTCGAGGTGCTGCTGGCCGAGCCGTTCTGGCCCCGGGTGATCGACAACACCGCCAGCAGCTACGCGGCGCTGAAGAACCTCACCAGCTGGCTGATCGGCCGCTTCTGCCTGGGCGCCGAGGAGGCCACCCGCGCCGCCTACGGGCCGGGCCCGCTGACCCGCTACGGCGCCGACCTGATCGTCCCCGGGCCGGTGCGCCAGGAGGTGGCGCTGCTCAAGGCGATCACCGCGCACTACGTGTGGGTGAGCTACGAGCACAACCGCGCCCGCCAGCGCGAGGTGATCGCCGAGCTGGCCGAGGCGATCGCCGCCGGCGCGCCCGGGACGCTGGACCCCCTGTTCCGCTGGGCCTACGCCGACGCCGCCGACGACGCGGCGCGCCTGCGCGTGGTGGTCGACCAGGTCGCCTCCCTCACCGACACCAGCGCCCTGGCCTGGCACGCCCGCCTGACGGCCTGACCCTCCCGTCCGGCCCGGTCAGCGGAGCACCGGGTCGATCCGGCGGCCGTCCGTGCCGAAGAACAGGGCGCGCCCGAGGTCGACGGCGAGCCGCATCCGGTCGCCGCGGCGCGCGCCGCCCGCCCGTCCGGCCCGGAACAGCAGGTCGGTGCGGTGGTGGCGGCCCGGGGGCGCGGGTTCGGGGGCGGGCCGGGGCCGTCTGCGCCGCAGCAGCCCGAGCGGCTCGGCCGCCCCGCCGGTCGCCGGGGCCCGCCGCCGGGACGGCCTGCGGCCGATCACGTCGACGTCGACGGCCGGGATGTCGATCTCGCCGAAGGCCATCCACTCGTGGCCGTGGAACTCCACCGCCCGCAGCCGGGTGGCCAGCGAGGGGCCCGCGTGGTCCGGACCGGCGGGGACCAGGGCGTCGGGGCGCAGGCCGACGATCACCGGCCCGCCGTGGTGGGGGCGGAAGGAGGCGGCCCGCGGGTCCGACCAGGGCAGGTCCAGCCGCTGGTCGCCCAGGGCCAGCACCACGCCCTCGCCGGGGCGGACCCAGGCCGTCCCGGCGAGCAGGTTGATCTGCGGCGAGCCGAGGAAGGAGGCGACGAAGACCGTCGCGGGGTCGTCGTAGATCTGGGTGGGGGTGCCGACGTCCTGCAGGACGCCGTCGCGCATCACCCCGATGCGGTCGGCGAGGGTGAGCGCCTCGATCTGGTCGTGGGTGACGTAGACGGTGGTGGCGCCCAGCGCGCGCACCATGCCGCCGATCTCCGCCCGCAGCTCGTGGCGCAGGCCCGAGTCGAGGCTGGAGAGCGGCTCGTCCATGAGGAAGATCCGCGGGTCGCGCACCATGGCGCGGCCCATCGCCACCCGCTGGCGCTGGCCGCCCGAGAGCGTCGCGGGGCCGCGGGCCAGCAGGGACTCCAGGCCCAGGGCGCGGGCCATCTCGGTGACCCTGGCGCCCGCCTCGTCCGGTTCCCGTCCGGCGAGCCGCAGTGGGAAGCCGATGTTGCCGCGCACGCTCATGTGCGGGTAGAGCGCGCCCGACTGGAAGATCATCGCCACGTCCCGGTCGCGCGGCGCGAGGCCGTTGGCGTGCGCGCCGCCCAGCCACAGGTCACCGGAGGTGATCTCCTCCAGTCCGGCGATCATGCGCAGGACGGTGGACTTGCCGCAGCCGGACGGGCCGAGGAGCACGAACAGCTCGCCCTGGCGGATGTGCAGCCGCAGGTCGTCCACGACGCAGTGGTCGGGGCCGTAGTACTTGCTCACTCGGTCGAGGACCACATCGTTCATCACGGACCACCCCAGGGCGCGGAAGTGTTAAACAGCTCACAATCTAGGGCAATGGCGTGACGATTGGACACTCCTGAGACGGGGCCGGTTCCTCTACCGGGTCGCGATCGGGGAAGCCGTCTCCACCGGCTCCAGCCCCTCCTCGGCCCGCCGGAGCAGCCGCCGCAGCGCGGCGGAGTCGGGCGCGACGGCGCTCGCCAGCGTTCCGCCCGCAGCCAGCGGCAGCACCGTCAGGCCGTCCTCGGCGTGCGGGCCGGCGGTGGCGGCGGTGCGCACCAGCGATCCGACGGCCCTGGCGCCGCCCAGGACGGCGCGGCTGCGCGCCGAGGCGTCCAGCCGCAGCTCGTGCCGGAGCAGCGGGACGCCCAGCCGCGTCACGTCGATCCGGCCGACGTGCCGTCCCGGCTCCTCGCGGTGCCGGCCCAGGACGAGCTCCTCCAGCCAGCGCACGTCCCCCTCGGCCCCCAGCTCGATCCGGCTGACGGCGCGGTGGCGGCAGCCTCTCACCGCGATCGTCGGCTCCGGCGCGAAGTCCAGGTACCCCTCGACCCGCGCGTCGACGGTGTACACCGACTCGCCGCGGCCGGGCAGCGCCATCGCCGTGGCCACCGAGCGGATCCGCAGGCTCGCCCCGGCCCCCACCGTGATCTCCAGCCGCAGCCGGTCCCCGCCCACCGGACCGGCGGCCGCGCCCACCAGGTAGAGGCCGTCGGGCGTCTCCCGCAGCGCGAGGGGCCCGTCCGAGCGCAGCCGCGTCAGCCTGGTGCGCCCGTACGGCCCGAGCTCGGCGGTGACCGCCGCGCACGCGGTGTACGCGCTCGCGGGCATCAGTGGTGCCGGAAGTCGTGGACGCGGGCGCGGACCCAGTCGGCGACCTTCGGGACGGCGGGCTCCTCGCGGATCGAGCTGAAGATCACCGGCCGGCCCTCGCGGACCCGCGCGGAGTCGCGGTCCATGACGGCCAGGTCGGCGCCGACGAGGGGCGCCAGGTCGGTCTTGTTGATCACCAGGAGGTCGCTGGAGGTGACGCCGGGGCCGCCCTTGCGGGGCACCTTGTCGCCGCCGGAGACGTCGAGGACGAAGATCTGCCGGTCCACCAGGCCCTGGCTGAAGGTGGCGGTGAGGTTGTCGCCGCCGCTCTCGACGATGACCAGCTCCAGGTCCCCGTGGCGGTCCTCCAGCTCCTCGACGGCGTCGAGGTTGGCCGAGATGTCGTCGCGGATGGCGGTGTGCGGGCAGCAGCCCGTCCGGACGGCCATGATGCGGTCGTCGTCCAGGACGGCGTTGCGGCGCAGGAAGTCGGCGTCCTCGGTGGTGTAGATGTCGTTGGTGACGACGGCGAGGTTCAGCTCCTCCTTGAGGACCCGGCACAGGGCGGCGGTCAGCGCGGTCTTGCCGCTGCCGACGGGCCCCCCGACGCCCAGGCGCAGGGGCCTGCCGTACCTCGGCGCGGCGTGGTGCTGGTCGGGGCCGTGGTATCCGCCCAACGTGGTCTCCTTAGGACTCGAACAATCGGAGGTCGGCGAGCAGGTGGAGCTCCGCCCACCCGTCGAGGACCGGTGCGGACGGCGCGGGCAGGTCCGCCCACGCGTCCTCGGCGTGGCCGGCGGCCTCATGGGCGACGGCGTCCACCGCGGCGGACAGGTCCGCCAGGGCGCGGTGGACGCCCAGGGGGTCCAGGCCGAGGAGGCGGACGGCGGCCGAGGCCGAGCCGCTCACGGCGGTGTAGGCGGCGATCGCGGCGGCGTCGTGGGGGGAGCCGTCCGCCGCGAAGGCGGCGACGCCCAGGACCACCGGGTGGTGCGGGCCGCGGCCGTCGGGGGTGCGGCGGGCGCGGTGGGCGTCGCCCAGGGCGTCCAGGACGGGGGAGGGCCAGGTGCCCCGGGCGGCGCGCAGCAGGGCCTTGCCCTGGGCGCGGGCGACGGCGCGCTGGCCGGGGGAGGGGTCGCGGGCGTCGGCCTCGGCGTCCAGGACGAGCCAGGAGGCCGGGTCCGGGCCGTTGCCCGCGTGGCGGCAGGCGGCCGCGGCCAGGGCCGCCGCCGCCAGCCCGGCGGTGTGCAGCCTGCCGTGCAGGAAGTCCGCCAGGTCGGCGACCGTCCTGACGGCGCCGGACGTGGCGGGCGGCTCCAGGCCCCCCGAGTGGGCGTGGCCTCCGGCGGGGAGCCGGGAGTCGGCGAGCAGCAGCAGGTCGTTGCGCATCAGAACAGGAAGTAGCGCTGGGCCATCGGCAGCGAGGCGGCCGGCGCGGGCTCGATCTCCTCGCCGTCGATCCGCACGGTGAAGGTGTCGGGATCGACCTCGATGCGGGGCAGCGCGTCGTTCAGCGGCAGGTCGGACTTGCCGACGGAGCGGGTGCCGCGCACCGGCACCAGGGCGCGCCGCACGTCGATCTTCGACGCCAGGCCGTCCTCGACCGCGGCCTCGGACACGAAGTGCACCGACGTCGCCGCCGCGGCCACCGGGGAGGCGCCGAACATCGGCCGCGGCAGCACCGGCTGCGGGGTGGGGATCGAGGCGTTGGCGTCGCCCATCTGCGCCCAGGCGATCATGCCGCCCTTGAGCACGACGGACGGCCGCACGCCGAAGAAGCCCGGGTCCCACAGCACCAGGTCGGCGAGCTTGCCGACCTCGACCGAGCCGACCTCGCCGTCCAGGCCGTGCGCGATCGCCGGGTTGATCGTGTACTTGGCGACGTAGCGGCGGGCGCGGAGGTTGTCGGCCAGGCCCGGCAGCGCGCCGCGGCGCGCCTTCATGGCGTGCGCGGTCTGCCAGGTGCGCAGGACGGTCTCGCCGATACGGCCCATCGCCTGGGAGTCGGAGCCGATGATCGAGATGGCGCCCAGGTCGTGCAGGACGTCCTCGGCCGCCATCGTCGTCGGGCGGATGCGCGACTCGGCGAACGCCAGGTCCTCGGGCACCGAGGCGCTGAGGTGGTGGCAGACCATCAGCATGTCGAGGTGCTCGTCGAGGGTGTTGACGGTGTGCGGGCGCGTCGGGTTGGTCGAGGACGGCAGCACGTTGGGGTGCGCGGCCACGGTGATGATGTCCGGCGCGTGCCCGCCGCCCGCGCCCTCGGTGTGGTAGGCGTGGATGGAGCGCCCGGCGATCGCGCCGAGCGTCGACTCGACGTAGCCGGCCTCGTTGAGGGTGTCGGAGTGCAGCGCGGCCTGCACGCCCGAGGCGTCGCAGACCCGCAGGCAGGCGTCGATCGCCGCGGGCGTGGTGCCCCAGTCCTCGTGCAGCTTGAAGCCGGACGCCCCGGCCCGCAGCTGCTCCCACAGCGCCTCCTCGGAGACGGTGTTGCCCTTGCCGAGCAGCGCGACGTTCACCGGCCAGGAGTCCAGGGACTCCAGCATCCGGTGCAGGTACCAGGCGCCGGTGACGGTGGTGGCCTTGGTGCCCTCGGCGGGGCCGGTGCCGCCGCCGATGAGCGTGGTGACGCCCGCGCCGAGCGCCTCCTCGATGAGCTGCGGGCAGATGAAGTGCACATGGGAGTCGACGGCGCCGGCGGTGAGGATCCTGCCGTTGCCGGCGAGGACCTCGGTGGACGGGCCGATCACCAGGTCCGGGTGCACCCCGTCCATGACGTCGGGGTTGCCGGCCTTGCCCAGGGCGGTGATCCGCCCGTCCCGCACGCCCACGTCGGCCTTGACGATCCCCCAGTGGTCCAGCACCACCACCCCGGTGATCACCAGGTCCGGGGCGCCCTCGGCGCGGGTGGCGCGGGACTGGCCCATCGACTCGCGGATGACCTTGCCGCCGCCGAACACCGCCTCGTCCCCGGCCCCGACGCCGCGCGCCAGGTCCTCGGTGACCTCGATGAACAGGTCGGTGTCGGCGAGCCGGATCCGGTCGCCGGCCGTCGGCCCGTACAGCGCGGCGTAGCGCGCGCGTGAGATCTCAGCCATCGAGTCCTCCTTCGAGCCGCAGGCCCGGCACGATCCGGGCCCCGGCCAGCGGCACCAGGGCGACCTCGCAGACCATGCCGGGCTCGAAGCGCACGGCGGTCCCCGCGGGGACGTCCAGCCGGTGCCCGCGGGCGGCCTCCCGGTCGAAGCTCAGCGCCGGGTTGGCCTGGGCGAAGTGGTAGTGCGACCCGACCTGCACGGGCCGGTCGCCGGTGTTCTCGACGGTCAGCGCCAGCCGCTCCCGTCCGGGGTTCAGCTCGACGGGCTCGGCGCCGACGACGACCTGCCCCGGCACGAGTCCGCCGCTCACGGCCTCCCCGCTCACGGGATCGGCCTGTGCACGGTGACGAGCTTGGTGCCGTCGGGGAACGTCGCCTCGATCTGCACCGCGTCGAGGAGCTCCGGAATCCCCTCCATGACGTCCTCCCGGGTGAGCACCCCCCGTCCCGAGTCCATGAGCTCCGCGACGGTCCGCCCGTCCCGCGCCCCTTCCAGCACGTGGACGGCGATCAGCGCGGTCGCCTCGGGGTGGTTGAGCAGCAGCCCCCGCCCGCGGCGCTCCCGCGCCACCTGCGCCGCCACATGGATGAGCAGGCGCTCCTGCTCGTGCGGAGAAATCATCACGGCGCGAGGTTAAACCCGGTTAAAGCCGATTAATTCGTTTGAATTGACGATTTAACGACCAATTAACGGGAGGTCAGTGC
Source organism: Actinocorallia libanotica (assembly GCF_039525175.1). NCBI lineage: Bacteria > Bacillati > Actinomycetota > Actinomycetes > Streptosporangiales > Thermomonosporaceae > Actinocorallia > Actinocorallia libanotica. Next base: position 52,611 of record NZ_BAAAHH010000030.1, on the reverse strand, counting down.
GGGAGGTTCGGTTACTTTGGGTGACTTGCTGCTTTCGTAGGGGAATGTAACGAGGTATGGGACCTTTCCCCACTAACATCGCCCGGATGTGGTTGCGCAGCTCCCTCGGCGGGCTCTCCCGGGGCACCGCCGTCCGGATCGTCGCCGTGCTCGTCCTGTGCGCGGTGGCCGTCGTCCGTCACCCGACCTGGCCGCCGGACACGCTGTGGCTGGTGGCGCTGCTGGTGGCGGGGTTCGGGTCGCGGATGTTCCTGCGGTACCTGGCGCCGTTCCTGGTGCTGTTCCTGCTCTACTTCGTGCTGAGCGGGCTGGCCGACGACATCAACCCCACCGTCCACTACATGCCGATGGCGAACTTCGACATGTGGCTGGCGGGCGGCGACGAGCTGCCGACGCGGTGGCTGCAGCAGCACATGTGGGACGGGGAGCTGCGCTGGTACGACTTCTACTTCTACCTGCTCTACACCGCGCACTTCGTGATGCCGCTGGTGGTCGCGCTGGTGGTGTGGAAGCGGCGGCCGCAGCTGTACTGGGTCTTCGTCGGCGCGGTCATGGGGCTGTCGTTCGCGGCCTTCGTCACCTACGTGGCCTTCCCCGCCGCCCCGCCGTGGATGTCGTCGGACTACGGCTACATCCCGCGGATCCACCGGGTCTCCCACGACATCTGGCAGGCCGTGGGGATCGCCGACCCCGACACCCTCTACAGCAGGCTCTCGCCCAACCTCGTGGCCGCCGTGCCGTCCCTGCACGCCTCCTACCCGCTGGTGATCCTGATCTTCCTCGCCGCGGTGTTCGGGTGGCGGCGCGTGTGGTGGGTGGCGTTCTACCCCGTCTCGCTGTGGATCGGGATCGTCTACATGGGCGAGCACTACGTCTTCGACATCCTGGCGGGCGTCGTCTACACGGTGGTCGCCAGCGCGCTGGCCTTCCGGATCGCCGCCCTCCTGCGCGGGCGCCGCGAGCGGGCGCGGCGGCAGGTGGTCCTGGCGGAGGCGGCCGAGGTGGTGGACGCGCCCCTGGAGGCGTCCCCGGAGGCGCCCCCGGGCGTCGCGGCGGACCCCGCCGAGCGGGCGCCCGCCGGGCAGGAGGCGGTCCCGACCGAAGGGGCCGTCGGCGGTCGTTAGACTCGCGGGCATGGCAGGCCGCATCCGACAGGAAGACATCGCGTTGGTGCGGGAGCGGTCACAGATCGACTCCGTGATCGGCGATCACCTCCAGCTCGTCAGCGCCGGAGGCGGCAACCTCAAGGGCCTGTGCCCCTTCCACGACGAGAAGACGCCCTCCTTCAACGTCACCCCCAGCCGGGGCCTGTACTTCTGCCACGGCTGCAGCGCCGGCGGCGACGTCATCCGGTTCGTGCAGGAGATCGACCACCTGAGCTTCGCCGAGGCCGTGGAGCGGCTGGCGGCCAAGGCCGGGGTGCAGCTGCGGTACGAGGAGGGCGGGTACGTCCCGCGCAGCCGGGAGAGCGGCCAGCGGGCGCGGCTGATCGAGGCGCACAAGGCGGCGGCGGAGTTCTACGCCGCCCAGCTGAGCACGGCTCGGGCCGAGCCCGGCCGCAGGTTCCTCATGGAGCGCGGCTTCCGCGCCGCCGACGCGGCGCACTTCGGCATCGGGTACGCCCCCGACGAGTGGGAGGCGCTGGTGCGCCACCTGCGCTCCCGCGGCTTCACCGACCGCGAGCTGATCGAGGGCGGCCTGAGCGTCGAGGGGCGGCGCGGCCCGCGCGACAGGTTCCGCGGCCGGCTGGTCTGGCCCATCCGCGACGTCTCGGGCGACGTGATCGGTTTCGGCGCGCGCAAACTGCTCGACTCCGACGACGGCCCCAAGTACCTCAACACCCCCGAGACGCCGATCTACCACAAGAGCTCCGTCCTGTACGGGCTCGACCTGGCCAAACGGGAGATCGGCAGGGCGAAGAAGGCGGTGATCGTCGAGGGGTACACCGACGTCATGGCCTGCCACCTGGCGGGGGAGACCACGGCCATCGCCACCTGCGGCACCTCCTTCGGCGACGAGCACATCAAGATGCTGCGCCGGATGCTCATGGACCAGGACGAGGGCCGCGGCGAGGTGATCTTCACCTTCGACGGCGACGCCGCCGGGCAGAAGGCGGCGCTGCGCGCCTTCGAGGCCGACCACAAGTTCGGCGGGCAGACGTTCGTGGCGGTCCAGCCCGACGGGCTCGACCCGTGCGAGCTGCGGATCAGGCAGGGCGACGCGGCGGTCCGCGACCTGGTGGCCTCCCGGGTCCCCCTGTTCGAGTTCGCCATCCGCAGCCGGATCGAGCGCTTCGACCTCGACCACGTCGAGGGGCAGATGCGGGCGCTGGACGCGGTGGCGCCGATCATCGCCGGCATCCGCGACGCCGGGGTCCGCAAGCGGTACGCGGTCAACCTCGACCGCTGGCTCGGGATCATGGACGAGCGGCTGGTACTGCAGCGCGTCAACGAGCAGATGAAGGGCGGCGCCCCCGCCCCCGGCTCCGCCCGCCTGGCCGCCGACCCGAACGACCCGGCCGTCGAGCTGGAGCGCGAGCTGCTGAAGATGGCGCTCCAGCGCCCCGCGGCGCTCGGCCCGGCCTACGACGCGCTGTCCGCCGACGCGTTCACCGCGCCCGAGCACCGCGCCGTGCACGAGGTGATCCTGGCCGGCGGCGGGACGTCCGGCGCGGGCGCGCCGCTGGAGTGGTCGGCGCGGCTGCGGGAGCTGGCGTCCGGCGAGGACGTCAGGACGCTGCTGACCCGCTTCGGGGTGGAGCCGCCCAAGGCCGCCGGAGTTTCGGACGATGCCTATTCCCAGGCGCTTCTCGCCCGTTTCATGGAACTGCAGCTCACGAGGCAGATCACCGCGCTGAAGTCCAAACTCGGGAGGCTGAATCCGGTCTCCGAGGCGGAGGAGTACAACCGCCTTTTCGGTGACCTGGTGGCACTTGAGCAGCGCAGACGTGGCTTCCGGGACCAGGGGGTATCGGAGTTGTGACCCGGCGTCAGTGAATTGGGGCCTGCTATTTCAGTGTGTTCTGAAGCACACTGTCCATGTGGGCCCTTTGGTAATGATGCCGAGCGAGGCACCGTCGGCCGAGCAGGTGGCCGACCTCGTCGCACGTGGAAGGGAACGCGGAGGCGTCACCGTCGACGACGTCGCCGCAGCCCTTGACCGCTCTGAACTGCCGGCCGACGCCCTGGAGCGCGTCGCCCGCATCCTCGCCGAGCAGGGAGTGGAGGTCCTCGAGTCGCGCGCCGACGTCGAGGAGCTCCAGCGGGCGGGGGCGGAGGACGCCGGCAGGAGGGCGGCCGCCACCAGCGACCTGGTCCGGATCTATCTGCGCGAGATCGGCCGTGTCCCGCTGCTGACGGCGGAAGACGAAGTAGAACTCGCCAAGTCCATCGAGGCGGGCCTGTTCGCGGAGGAGAAGGTGGCCGGCGCCGCCGTGCTCTCCCTCTCCGAACGGCTCGACCTCCAGCAGCTCGCCCGCGACGGGGCGCGCGCCAAACAACGCCTGATCGAGGCCAACCTGCGGCTGGTGGTGTCCATCGCCAAGCGCTACGTGGGCCGCGGGATGCTCTTCCTGGACCTGATCCAGGAGGGCAATCTCGGCCTGATCCGGGCGGTCGAGAAGTTCGACTACACGAAGGGGTACAAGTTCTCCACCTACGCCACCTGGTGGATCCGGCAGGCGATCACCCGCGCGATCGCCGACCAGGCGCGGACCATCCGCATCCCGGTGCACATGGTGGAGACCATCAACAAACTGATCAGGGTGCAGCGCCAGCTGCACCAGGACCTCGGGCGCGAGCCGCTGCCCGAGGAGATCGGGCTGGAGATGGGGCTGAGCGCCGACCGGGTCGTGGAGATCCAGCGGATCGCCCAGGAGCCGGTCTCGCTGCAGTCGCCGATCGGCGAGGAGGACTCCGACCTCGGCGACTTCATCGAGGACGCCGACGCGGTGGTGCCGATCGAGGCGGCGGCGTTCATCCTGCTCCAGGACCAGCTCGAAGGCATCCTGTCCACCCTGTCCGAGCGCGAGCAGCGCATCATCCAGCTGCGCTTCGGGCTGGCCGACGGGCACCCCCGCACCCTGGAGGAGGTCGGCCGGGAGTTCGGCGTCACCCGCGAGCGCATCCGCCAGATCGAGTCCAAGACCCTCGCCAAGCTCCGCCACCCCTCCCGCGCGCAGATGCTGCGCGAGTACCTGGACTGACCGGATCGAGCCGGGGCCCGGGAGGCGACTCCCGGGCCCCGGCATTTACTCACGTTGGGACGGAACGTCGTCTACGGTGGCTTCATGCTGATCGTAACTACCGACACCATTCCGGGGTATGAGGTCCGGTACGTCCGTGGCGCGGTGTCCGGAGCCGGGATCGCGCACGGCGGGCTCAGTGCCGCGCGGCGGGAGGCGATCGAACGGCTCAAGGCCGACGCCGAGCGGTACGGCTGCAACGCCGTGCTGGGCATGCGCTTCGCCAACTGCGCGATCGGGGACGGCTCGTTCGAGGTCTACGCCTACGGCACCGCGGTGCTGGTGGAGCAGGCCGGCGCCGGAGCCTCGCGCGACCACCAGGTGGCGCAGACCACGCCCCCGCCGGTCTCCCCGCCGCCCTCCACCCCCGCCGGGGGCATGCCGATGGTCGGCCGGAACCTCACCGTGCAGGTGCCCGGCCGCTGACCCCGCCTTTCAGCGGGAGAGCTCGTCGCGGATGACCTCCACGACGTCGCGGGCGCCGGTGGAGATCGCGCGCAGCTCCCGCAGATAGCCCCAGTAGTCCGGATGCGGCCCCTGGAGGAGACCGGGGGCCCGCTCCAGCCGCCCGGCCAGCGCGTCCAGGGCCCGGGCGTGCCGGGGATCGAGGCCCCCCGGCGCGGCGACGGCCAGGCGCTGGGCGTCGCGGACGGTGAAGCGCGCCTGCTCCAGCGGGCGGTCCGGATCGCGTTCGGCCTCCGCCAGCTCCTCCACCCGGCCGGTGACCGCGCGGGCGCGGCGTTCGGCGTCCTTGAGCTCGGTGCGGGCCGCGGCCAGGCTCCGGGCGACGTCCCGCCACTCCTGCTCCGCGGCGGCGCGCTCGGTCTCGGCGATCCGTTCCAGCGCGCGTTCCAGCGCCTGCGCGATGGCGTTCGGCGCGCCCTGGAGGTCCTGCCAGCAGGAGGCGGAGTAGCGGCGGCGCAGGAGGCTCATCGCCTCGTCGACGCGCTCGCGCCGGCCCGAGACCATCTGCACCCGCGTCCGCACGCTGGCCAGGTCGTTGCGGGTCTTGCGCACCGCCACGGCCAGGTTCCGCGCCTCCTCGGCCAGGGCCGCGGCACGGTCCGCCACCTCCTCGGCGCGGGCCATCGCCCCCTGGAGGCCCAGCCCGCCCAGCCCCGGCGCGGTCAGCTCGGCCAGCAGCCCCTGCAGGACGGCCAGGTCGGCGGCGACCTCCTCGGTGCGCATCCCCGCCTCCCGGGCCGCCGAGACGGCCTCCTGCGCCGCCTGGAAGGCCTCGCGGGCGGCCCGCAGCCGGGGCGCCAGGCCTTCCAGGCCGCCCTCCAGCCGGGCCAGCTCGGAGTCGACCGCCGCGGTGGCGCCCGCCAGCTCCGAGGAGGCGCGCCGCAGCGCGGTGGTGGTCGCGCTCAGGGCGAAGCGGGCCGCCTCGTACTCGACGTACGGGCGGTCCTCGGAGTCCAGGTCGTGGGAGTCGACCACGGTGATGTAGTCCAGGGCCGCGGCGTCGGCCCCGGCACCGGCCCGCTCCGGCCTTGACCGGAGCCGGTCGGCGGCCGCGCGGTCCAGGTCCTCCAGCAGCGACAGCCGCCCCGCGAGGTGCTTCTGCGCCAGGTCCATCTCGTAGAAGGCCTGGGCGGCCTCCGCCTTGGCGGCGAGGGCCGCGGCGCGGGCCTCGGCCGCGCGCTGGTCCCGGCGCCCCCTGCGACGGGAATCACCGGATCGGTACACCGGGCCTCCTCCACAGCCGTTCCACCCTGGTTCACAGCCAATCACCTCACGGCGTGCAAGCAAATCCGCATGACCTTGGGTGATCAGGTGGAACCGATAGCATCGCTCGCACGTCTGTCAGGGCGGATCGTGTCGCGCGGCCCCCGCGGGGCATGGTCCTTCCGAAGATCCCTACACATCATTTCTGGAGGCAAGGATGCCGGTCAGTCTGAGCAAGGGCGGCAACGTCTCGCTGAGCAAGGAGGCCCCCGGCCTGACGTCGGTGATCGTCGGTCTGGGCTGGGACGTCCGGACGACCACCGGCACGGACTTCGACCTCGACGCCTCGGCCATCGTGGTGGACGCGACCGGCAAGGTGCTCTCCGACGGCCACTTCGTCTTCTTCAACAACCTCAAGACGCCGGACGGCGCGGTGGAGCACACCGGCGACAACCTCACCGGCGCGGGCGAGGGCGACGACGAGCAGGTCAAGGTCAACCTGGTGGGCCTGCCGCCGAACGCCGAGCGCATCGTCTTCCCCGTCTCCATCTACGACGGAGCGGGCCGGGGCCAGAGCTTCGGCCAGGTGCGCAACGCCTTCATCCGCGTGCTGAACGCGGCCGGCGGCACCGAGATCGCCCGCTACGACCTCACCGAGGACGCCTCCACCGAGACCGCCATGATCTTCGGTGAGCTCTACCGGAACGGCGCGGAGTGGAAGTTCCGCGCGGTCGGCCAGGGCTACGCCTCGGGTCTGCAGGGCATCGCGCAGGACTTCGGCGTCAACGTCTGACGCCGTCTTCGACCGGAAGGAGAGCCATGGGCGTCAGCCTGTCCAAGGGCGGGAACGTCTCACTGAGCAAGGCAGCTCCCAACCTGACCGCGGTCACCGTCGGTCTGGGGTGGGACGTGCGGGTGACCACCGGCACGGACTTCGACCTCGACGCCTCGGCGCTGCTGCTCGGCACCGACGGCAAGGTACTCTCTGACCAGCACTTCGTCTTCTACAACAACCTCACCTCGCCGGACGGGACGGTCGAGCACACCGGCGACAACCTCACCGGTGAGGGCGACGGCGACGACGAGTCGATCAACGTGGATCTCGCCGGGCTGGACCCGCGGGTGGACCGCGTGGTCTTCCCCGTGTCCATCCACGACGCGGTCAACCGCGGCCAGGCCTTCGGCCAGGTGCGCAACGCGTTCATCAGGGTGGTGAACCGGGCGGACGGCTCGGAACTCGCCCGCTACGACCTCACCGAGGACGCCTCGACCGAGACGGCCATGGTCTTCGGTGAGCTCTATCGCTACAACTCGGAGTGGAAGTTCAGGGCCATCGGCCAGGGCTACGCCTCGGGACTGCACGGAATAGCCCAGGATTTCGGGGTCAACGTCGGCTGACGCCCCCTGACGGGGTCCGCCGGCGCCCTCGCGCGCCGGCGGACCCGAGGACACTGAAGACATCATGATTTTGCGCACGTTCGGCTGGTCGTTCGCCGTCACCATCGCGGGCCTCGTCGCCGCGTTCTTCTATGGAAACACCCAGGCGTTCCTCCTGGTGGCCGTCCTGGCCGTCCTGGAGATCTCGCTCTCCTTCGACAACGCCGTGGTGAACGCCAAGGTGCTGGAGCGGATGAGCCCGTTCTGGCAGAAGATCTTCCTCACGGTCGGCATCGCGATCGCGGTGTTCGGCATGCGGCTGGTCTTCCCGGTGGCGATCGTCGCGATCACCGCCAACATGGGGCCGATCGAAGCGATCAACATGGCGCTCAACGACAACGAGCGCTACAAGGAGAGCATGGAGTACGCCTACCCCATGATCGCGGGGTTCGGCGGCATGTTCCTGCTGATGCTGTTCCTCGACTGGATCTTCGAGGAGCGCTCGGCGCACTGGCTGCCGTGGCTGGAGCGCCCGCTGGCGCGCATCGGCAGGCTCAACCAGCTCTCCGTGGTGATCGCCGGCGGCACGCTCGCCGCCGCGGCCACCTGGCTGGCCGACGACGCCCACCGCACCAACGTGCTGATCTCGGGCCTGCTGGGCATGGTCGTCTACCTGCTGGTCAACGGGCTGGGCGAGCTGTTCGACAAGACCGACGAGATCGACGAGCAGGTGGAGGGCCTGGCCGGCGACCAGGTGCAGCGGGGGCCGAGCGGGCTGGCCGTGGCCACCGGCAAGGCGGCGTTCTTCCTCTTCCTCTACCTGGAGGTCCTGGACGCCTCGTTCTCCTTCGACGGCGTGATCGGCGCGTTCGCGATCAGCACCGACCCGGTCATCATCGCGCTCGGTCTGGGCATCGGCGCCATGTACATCCGGTCGATCACCGTCTTCCTGGTCCGCCAGGGCACGCTGCAGGAGTACCGCTTCCTGGAGCACGGCGCGCACTGGGCCATCGGCGCGCTGGCGACCTGCATGGTGATCAGCATCGGCCACCACGTGCCGGAGTGGATCACCGGCGGGCTGGGCGCGGGCCTGATCGTCGCGGCCCTCATCAGCTCGATCGTCCGCAAGAAGCCCGAGGGCGGGGCCGAGGAGGAGGAGTCCGGCAAGCTGGAGTCGGAGTCCAGCCGGGTCTGACCCGGCGGGGCCGCGTGCGGACGCGGCGGAACGTGTGCGGGCCCCGGCCGGAAGCGGCCGGGGCCTCCCCTTTTCGGACACATGCTTTTCACACGGGGGCAAAGGAGTTTTCGGCTAGTTAATAGCTATCTGGGTAGTATTTCGGTTATTGGCCCGCGGAGGCGGAACTACGCATGTGGTCTCTACGTTGTGCGGCCAGAGCGAACGGAAAGGCAGCCGAGCCGTGCGTCACTTCGATCACATCGACGCCGCGCGCCGCGCGGAACTGTTCCACCGACCGCCCCGCGAGTTCACCAGAGACGCGGATCCGGACGTGCTGGCGGTGGCGCTCGGCGCCACCCTGTACAGCCCCGCCACCCGCCCGACGCTCGCCGGCGACGTCGTCGGGCGCGCCCGGCGCGGGGTGCGCAGCATGGTCCTCTGCCTGGAGGACGCCATCTCCGACGCGGACGTCGCGCACGCGGAGGACAACCTCGTCGCCCAGCTGCGCCTCATCGACCCGGCGCGGGCGCCGCTCCTGTTCGTCAGGGTCCGCGAACCCGACCAGATCACCCGCCTGGTCCGGCGGCTCGGCCGCGAGACCGCCCTGCTCAGCGGGTTCGTCCTGCCCAAGTTCGAGGCCGCCGGCGGCAAGCGCTACCTGGACGTGCTGGCCGAGGCCGCCGAGCTGAGCGGCGTCCGGCTGCTGGGCATGCCGGTGATCGAGACCCGCGACGCCCTGCACCGGGAGAGCCGCCGCACCGTCCTGCACGAGATCGCGGTGCTGCTGGCCCAGCACCGCGAGCAGGTCCTGGCCGTCCGGCTCGGCGGCACCGACCTGTGCGCCGCCTACGGGCTGCGCCGCCCCCGCGAGCTGACGATCTACGACATCCAGCTGGTCGCCGGGCTCATCTCCGACGTCGTCAACGTCTTCGGCCGCGCCGACGGCACCGGGCACGTGGTCACCGGGCCCGTCTGGGAGTACTTCTCGGCCGGCGAGCGCATGTTCAAGCCGCAGCTGAGGTCCTCGCCCTTCGACGAGCAGGACGCCGCGGCGCTGCGCCGCAGGCTGCTCACCGCCGACCTCGACGGGCTGATCCGCGAGGTCACCCTGGACAAGGCCAACGGGCTGACCGGCAAGACCGTGATCCACCCCAGCCACGTGGGCGCCGTGCACGCCCTGTCGGTGGTCACGCACGAGGAGTACAGCGACGCCACCGACATCCTCGGCGTCGCGGGCGGGGGCGCGATGGCCTCCAGCTACGCCAACAAGATGAACGAGGCCAAACCCCACCGGGCCTGGGCCGAGAGGCTGCTGCGCCGCGCCGGGGTGTTCGGGGTGGCCGCGCCGGACGTCGGCTTCGTGGACCTGCTGGAGGCGACCGTGGGAGCCGAGACGATGAATCCGGTGGGCCGGTGACGGCGCCCTGGCCCGGGGAGTGGGTCACCTCCCGGCTGGGCCTGGCGCTGAGCGACGCGCACTCCCCGGTGGGGCTCACCCTGCCGGGCCTGGTCGGGCTCGCCGTCCGCCGCAACCCCCGGCGGGCGCACCTGCTGGTCTCCACCGTCCTGGGCAAGCACGTCCCCACCGACCCGCGCCTGGTCCACGGCAGCGCCCTCCTGCTGGGCAGGCTGGTCGCCGACGTCCTCCAGCCGCTCCCGGGCGGGCCGGAGGAGAAGGCCGGGCTGCTCGCCGAGGCGGGGCTGCGCGGCGAACCGGGCGCGGCGGCCGGGCTGCGCGACCTCCTGACGGCGCACCGGCGCGTGCTGGGAGCCGTGGTCGTGGGGTACGCCGAGACCGCGACGGCGCTGGGCCACGGCGTCGCCGACGCCCTGGGGGAGGCGGTGTACCTGCACTCCACCCGGCGGCCGGTGGCGGAGGTCAGGCCCTACGGCGGCTTCGAGGAGGAGCACAGCCACGCCACGAGCCACCTGCTGCTGCCGGTGCCCCCCGGGCTCCTGGAGTCCGAGGGCCCGCTGGTGCTGGTGGACGACGAGCTCTCGACCGGCAGGACGGTGCGCAACACCCTGCGGGCGCTGCACGCGGTGCGCCCCCGGCGGCACTACGTGGTGGCGGCCCTGACGGACCTGCGCGACGAGGCGGACCGCGCCGCGATGGCGGGGCTCGAAGGGGAGCTCGGCGCCCGCGTGGACGTCGTGGCGCTGGTCACGGGCCGGGTCGGGCTGCCCCCGGGCGTCCTGGAGGCGGGGCGGGAGCTCGTCGCCCGGGTCGAACGGGGGATGGGGCGCTCCCAGGCCCCGGAGCGGGCACCGGGCGGCGTGCGGCGGGTGCGGCTGGGCTGGCCCGCCGGGGTGCCCGAGGGAGGCCGCCACGGCTTCCTGCCCGTGCACCGCGAACAACTGGAGAAGGAGCTTCCCGCGATGGCGGCCCGCCTGGCGGAGGCGCTGCCCGCGGGGGCGCGCAGGGTGCTCGTGCTGGGCTTCGAGGAGCTGATGTACGCTCCGCTGCGGCTCGCCGAAGCCCTCGCCGACCTGCTGGAGGACACCGACGTGCGGTACTCGACGACGACCCGCTCACCCGTGCTCACCGTCGACGACCCCGCCTACGCGATCCGGAACCGGCTGGTCTTCCCCGCGCACGACGACCCCGCCGACGGGCCGGGGGAGCGCTACGCCTACAACGTCGACCAGGGGTTCGACGCGGTGGCCGTGGTGGTGGACGAGGCGGGGGACACCCCCGCGCTGGAGCACGGCCTGCTGCGCGGGGTGCGGCGGCTGGGCGCCGAGGCGCTGGTGGCGGTGATCCCCTCATGAGCGCGCACCCGCTGCGCGGCCCGGGCTTCGGCAGCTACCGGCCCGAGGACGTCGCCTGGCTGCTGACCGACCTGTCGGACGTGGAGCTGGAGGCCCCGACCGAGGAGCGCGAGGAGGCGATCCAGTCGGGCGCGGCGCACTACGCCGAGTCGCTGCCGATCGAGTACCAGCCCTCGCCCGGGTACCAGATGCTCTTCCACTCCGCGCTGGAGGAGTCGGCGGCGCGCATCGCCCAGGCCGTCGCCATGATCACCGAGCGGATCCTCGCCGAGCGCGGCCCGGACGCGGTGCTCGTCTCGCTGGCCCGCGCCGGCACGCCGGTCGGCGTCCTGGCCCGCCGCTGGGCCGCCCACGCCCACGGGCTCGACCTGCCGCACTACGCGGTGAGCATCGTGCGGGGCCGCGGCATCGACACCGTCGCGATGGACTACCTGGCCCGCCACCACGACCCGAGGAACGTGATGTTCGTCGACGGCTGGACGGGCAAGGGCGCCATCACGCGCGAGCTGGCCGAGGCCGTGGCGGCGCTGCCCGGCGGGTTCTCCCCGGAGCTGGCCGTGCTCGCCGACCCCGGCCGGTGCGTGCGCATCCACGGGACCCGCGAGGACTTCCTCATCCCGTCCGCGTGCCTGAACTCCACGGTCTCCGGCCTGGTCAGCCGCACGGTCCTCAACCGCGACCTCATCGGGCCGGGCGACTTCCACGGCGCGAAGTTCTACAAGGACCTGGCCTACTCCGACGTCTCCCATCTCTTCCTCGACGCGGTGTGCGCGTACTTCCCGTCCGTGGAGGTCCCCGAGCACCCGGCGGTGGAGGAGCCCGACTGGTCCGGCTGGGCGGCGGTGAGCAGGATCAGCGAGGAGTACGGGATCGGCGACGTGAACCTCGTCAAACCCGGGGTGGGGGAGACCACCAGGGTGCTGCTGCGGCGCGTCCCTTGGCGCATCCTGGCCCGTCCGGACGCCCGCGACGATCTCGCGCACGTCCGCCTGCTGGCGGCGGAGCGCGGCGTGCCCGTCGAGGAAGTGGACGGCGACCTGCCCTACGCGTGCGTGGGGCTCATCAGACCCAGAGGAGCCGGTGCGTGACCGTCGTGGCCTGTGTGGACCTGGACCGCACGCTCATCTACTCCGCGAACGCCCTGGCGCTGGAGGGCCGCGAGGCGGAACCGCCGCGCCTGCTGTGCGTCGAGCTCTACCAGGCGCGCCCGCTGTCGTTCGTGACCTCGGACGCGGCGAAGGCCTGGGAGATCCTCGCCCGGGCGGCCGTGCTCGTCCCGACCACGACCCGCACGCCCGAGCAGTACGCGCGGATCCGCCTGCCCGGACGCCCGCCGTCCCACGCGATCTGCGCGAACGGCGGTTTCCTGCTCGTCGACGGGGAGGAGGACACCGCCTGGTCGGCGTCGGTGCGCAAGAAGACGGCGGGCTGCGCGCCCGTCCTGGAGGTGTTCGACCATGTGCAGGCCCGCAGCGGCGACTTCACCCTGAGCGTGCGGACGGCCTCGGACCTGTTCGTCTACACCGTCGTGGAGCGCGACCGCCTGCCCGACGGCTGGGTGGAGGAGCTGGCGGCCTGGTGCGCCGCGCGCGGCTGGAAGGTCTCGCTGCAGGGCCGCAAGGTCTACTGCCTGCCCGTCCCGCTGACCAAGTCGGCGGCCGCGGCGGAGATCGCCCACCGGACGGGCGCCTCCCACCTGCTGGCGGCCGGCGACTCCCTGCTGGACACCGAGCTCCTGGAGGCCGCGGACGCCGCGATCCGCCCGGCCCACGGCGAACTCCACGAGCAGGCGCACACCGGCACCGCCGTCACCTCCGGCCCCGGCGTCCTGGCCGGCGAGGAGATCGTCTCCTGGCTCCTGGCCCGCGCCCTGGAGCCGTCCTTCATCCCCGAGACGGGAGCCTGGCGCGTACGCCCGGCACCTCCCGCCTGAAGGCTGCTAGGGCGTGTCTCAAAGTTCGTCATGGGAAATTTTGGTGACTCTCTGCATTCTGTCGGTTGCGTCTGGCAGGATCCTGGGTCATGACGAGGACCGCCGCGACCAGCGTCGGGACACCGCGAACGTCCGGTGCTCCGGCCGACGGTGTGCGTCGCACGCGGGGGAAGAACAAGGCACCCGCGTGGCGGTGGGACGGACCGGTATCGGTGATCCGCCTGCCCCTGGTGGTGGATGCGCAGGCCGCCGTCCGGTTGGAGGGTTTGTTTTCGGCGATGTTCGCGCTCAAGCGGGCGTTGCAGCATGACGCCCGTGCCCGGGTGGCGGCGTTCTGGGCGGGCGCCCATCGGCGTGGGGTGGATGGGGCCGGGTGGCGTCGTGAGCTGGGTCTGTCGCGTCAGGGCTTGGAGCGGGCGGCTTACGAACATCTGGACGCCTCCGGCTGGCTGCGGCACCACGCGACCAAGGCGTTGGCGTTGCATCAGGCCGATGAAGTATGGGCTGGGGTGGAGCGTCACTTGTTCCCGGATGCCTCCGGACGGCGGGCGGGCCGCCCCCGGGTGGGCTCCTGGTGGGAGTACACGCGCATCCCCGGCCGGGCCCGTTCCCACACCACTGCCCGCAAGTGGGAGACGTTCCGGTTGCACGGCAGCCTGCAAGGCCACCTGGACGCCTACCGCCATCCTGCACTACCGGGTGAGGTGGCCACTCCCGCGCAGGCCGCACGGTCGGAGCCGGGCACTGCGGTCCTGGCTCAGCCCCGCCGCATGCCCCCGCCTGCTCCTCCGTCGGGCCGGTCGGGCCGGGCCTCCTGGTGGGAGTACGAGGGACCGTTGGCGGTGGTGTTCACCGGCGGCCCCGACGGCAGCCGGGGCGAGCTGGTCCTGCCGGTACGTCTCCCTTCGGGTGCGGGCCGCTGGGGGTGGCTGTGCCACTTCCTGGACAGACCGCAGCTGTGGCACAAGATCGACCTGGTCCGGCGGCCGCATCCCTGCGGGCCGGGCGGGTGGGTGTACGAGGCGCATCTGATGATCCTGGACGGCGGCTATGCCTCCCCGGCCGCCCGCGAACGCAGAGCACGGGCCGCTGGGCTGGAGCGGATGGGAGGGGTGGACGTCAACGTCGGGAACCTGTCCCTGGTCTCCTTCCCCACCCCGCCAGACCCTGAGACGGGTCGGGTGCTGGCCGACCAGATCGTCCTCACCACGCTGGAACGCGCCGCCGTGGAGCGGGACCGGTGCACCGCCCGCAGACGCGCCCGTGCCTTGGAACGCTCACGGCGGGCGGCCAACAAAGCCCGCTATGAGCTCTCCCGCCGCCAGGACGAGCGGGCGCGGCGCAGGCAGGACGCCGGACTGGCCGCCCGTCACGTCGACCTGCCCCAAGGCCCGCGTCTGGCTGATGCGGCCGGGTGGCCTCGTACCGCTTATCGCAAGGACAGTCTCTCCGGCGGCTACCGTGCCCTGCGCACTCGTGGCCGTGCCGAGCGGATCGGCCGTACCGAGGCCAGGCGTGCTCGTGCCCGGGCGGTGGCGGCCCGGCTCGTCTCCACCCACGGAGGACGGCTGACGGTCGAGGACTGCCGCCTGGCCTCGTGGTTCCGGCTGTGGGGGCGGGCGTGTGCGGCTTTCACCCCCGGCATGCTCACCACCGCCCTGGCGGCCGAATGCGCGGCTGTGGGCGGACGGCTGGCGCGAGCGGGCACGTTCACCACCCGGCTGTCCCAGCACTGCCTGTGCGGCCGCCGAGTGCCCAAGCCCTTGTCTCAGCGGATGCACCGTTGCCCCGCCTGCGGGCTGGAAGCCGACCGGGACCTCGTCTCGGCCGCACTGGGCGCGTTCGTGACATGGACCGATGCGACCGACCCCAAGACGGCGTCGGTCGACTTCGAAGCCTCCCGACACGCCCTGGGCGTGTACGGGTCGGGGCTGCAAGGAGCCCTGGCCGAGTCAACCGCCACCGGCCCCTCACCCGTCCTTCCGGGCGGGGACGGGCGAGGCGGCAGCCGCACCCCTGGGGGTGCGGCCTCTGCTCGGCCGCATCCGGAACGCCGACGGCGCCGACCCCGGTCAGAGACCCTCAAGGGACCACACCGGACAGACACCGCAGGGCACCGGAACGTCTCTACTGCGAGACAGACCTTAGAGCCCGACCTGGCGCCGCACGGCCTGCAGCAGCTGCTCGGCCTTGGCCCGCACCTTCGGATCGTCGGAGTCGACGCCCTCGTCGAAGACCATCGCCCACAGCAGCTCCTCCCGGGAGGGGGAGGGCCGGTCGTGCGTGGGCCGCCGCCCCACGATCCGCACCCCGCCGCCGTCGACGGTCCCGGGCTCCAGGTCGAAGTGCCGGCTGACCACCACGGTCGAGGTCACCCGCTCCTGCACCACCTCGGGCACCGACCCGGGCGCCACCAGGCGCACCTGGTAGTCGGTGTCATCGCCCTGCACGTGCAGCCGGTCCCCCTGCCAGGAGGCCCGCAGCACCTTCTCCCACGGCACCCGGGTGAACCCCCCGCGGCCGTCCGGCACGTGCAGCGCGTGCCCGGTGGCCGCCACCACCGACCCCCCGCGCGTACTCGCGTGCGCGAGCACCTTCTCACCACGCTCCAACCGGAGCAGTTCACGTACGGGACGAGGCAGGCGCGACATGCCCCCCAACCTACCGCCAGGTGATCAGACCCACCACGGATTCTCCCACCCGCTCCGAACCGGCTTCGGCCGCCCGCCGCCCCCGGCGCACCGCCCGTCCCGACCGTGAGATGGGCCACGCCCGCCCCGCCCCGGCCCCCCTCCCGGCCACCACCGCCGAGCCCCGCGCAGAGGGCGTCCCGAGACCTGGCGGAAAACGACCCAGGGCCGCTCCCCGTTTCCGGAAAGCGGCCCTGAGCTGCGTTTTCTCTGGCTCCCGCGATTGGACTCGAACCAATAACCTGCCGGTTAACAGCCGGCTGCTCTGCCGATTGAGCTACGCGGGATCGGCGTCCGGCGGGGGGCTTCGCTCCCTGCCAGCGCGTCTACATTAGCGCATCTTGGCGGGTGCTCGTGCATCGTTATCGGCTGGGCGGGTACGGGGGGATGGTGGAGACGACTGAAAGGGAGTGATCTCCGGATGAAGCAGTTGATGTTCCTCACCGGTGCCGCCGTGGGGTACGTGCTGGGCTCGCGGGCCGGGCGTGAGCGGTACGAGCAGATCAAGAAGACGGCGCAGGAGGTGTGGGCGCATCCGTCGGTGCAGTCGGCCGCGGTGAGCGTGCGCGAGCAGGCGTCGATGGCGGCGAGCAACGGCGCCCAGAAGGCCGGGGCCGTCGCCGGTTCCGCGAAGCAGAAGGTCAACGACCGGCTGCACCGGGACCGGGAAGAGGAAGTGCTGATCACCTGATCGGGAGGCTGGCCAGAACGCGATCTCGGGGTCACTCTGGGGAGATGAGCCCGCGACTGACCGGAGACGAGTCCACGCTCTGGAGGGCGGCCATTCGGGTGCTGGACGCCAACTGGACGGGGACCGCGACGACACCGTCGCCCGGCCTGTACCCGCACCAGTGGAGCTGGGACTCGGCCTTCGCCTGCCTGGGACTGGCCCGGTGCCGGCCCGAGCGGGCCGAACGCGAACTGGCCGCGCTGCTGGAGGCCCAGTGGGCGGGCGGGATGATCCCGCACACCGTCTTCAACGCCGATCTCGTCCGGAAGGGCTACTTCCCCGGGCCTGAGCTGTGGCTCAGCCGGGGGCGGCCGGAAGCCCCCCGGTCGGTCGAGACCTCGGCGATCACGCAGCCTCCGCTGCACGCCTTCACGGCGCTGCGGATGCACGCCGCCGCCTCCGACGGCGCGCGCAGCCGCGCATTCCTGTGCTGGGCCTACCCCCGGCTGGTGGCCCAGCACGGGTACCTCGCCCGCGTCCGCGACGTGGGCGGGGAGGGGCTGGCCGCGATCTGCCACCCCTGGGAGTCGGGGCTGGACAACGGTCCCGCCTGGGACCGGCCGCTGGCCGCCGTCCAGCCGCCGCCCACCTCCTACGCGCGCCCGTCCGTCCCGCGCTCGCAGCCCGCGGGCGTCGACCACGAGCGCTACGCCTGGCTCGTCACCGCCTACCGGGACTCCGGTTACGCCGAGGGGCACCTGCGGGACGAGCACCCCTTCCTCGTCGAGGATCCCCTGTTCAACACGGTCTACCTGGCCTCCACCCACGCGCTGGCCGAGATCGCCGCGCTGGTGGGCGCCGACCCCGCCCCGCACCGGGAGGCGGCCGAGCGCATCCACGCGGCGCTGGTCCGCCGCCTGTGGGACGACGAGCAGCGCTGCTTCTACCCGCGGGACCTGCGGTCGGGCAGGCTGATCCGGGTCGCCACGATCGCCTCCCTGGTCCCGCTGCTGGATCCGGAGCTGCCCGTGCCGATCGGGCGGCGGCTGGCCGACCTGCTGCTGTCGGCGCGCTTCGCCGGGGCGGCGGGCTACCCGGTGCCGACCTGCGACCTGCAGGCCTCGGCCTTCGACCGGTCGGCGTACTGGCGCGGCCCCACCTGGGTCAACACCAACTGGCTGCTGTGGGCCGGCGCCCGGCAGCAGGGCATGGACTCGATCGCCGACCTGCTCTACGGCGGCACGCTGCGCCTGATCCGCCAGTCGGGCTTCCGGGAGTTCTTCGACCCGTTCGACGGCTCGGGCCGCGGCAGCCACGACTACAGCTGGACCGCCGCGCTGCTGCTGGACCTGATGGCCGCGCGCCGCGTGGTGCCGGAGGCCTGTCCCCGGGAGACATGACGCTAATGGTGCTAGTACTATTAGCACCATGTTGTTGAGGCTGGAAGCGGACGACCCGCGCCCCCTGCACGAACAGGTGGCGGGGGCGCTGCGCCGCGCCATCGCGGAGGGGAGCGCCCCCGAACGGCTCCCCACCGCCCGCGATCTGGCGGCGGCCTTCGACGTCAACCCCAACACCGTGCTGCGCGCGCTGCGCGAGCTGCGCGACGAGGGGCTGCTGGAGTTCCGGCGCGGCCGCGGCATCCGGGTGATCCCCGGGGCCGGCCGCAGGGGCGAGCTCCTCGACCGGATACGGGAACTGGTCCGCGACGCCGAGAGGGCGGGGCACACCCGCGCGGACCTGATAGCGATGATCGAGGCGATGTGAAGAGACTTCTGTTGTGGAGCGTCCCGGTGGCGCTGGTCCTGGCCCTCCCGGCCGCCGTGTGGTGGGGGAGCCTGCCGGACCCGATGGCCTCGCACTGGGGCGTCGGGGGCGAGCCGGACGGCTCCCTGCCCAGGGCGGCGGCGCTGGCGCTGCCGTTCGCGGTCGCGCTCCTCGGGCTCCTGGCCGGACGGCGCAACCCGCCGATCGCGGTGTTCATGTACGTCCTGGCGGTGCTGCTGCAGGGCATGTCCGTCTGGGCGAACCTGGACCGGGCGGACTGGCGGGACGCGCGCCACCTGCCCTGGTGGGCGGTCGTCCTGATGATCGGGCTGGCGACGCTGGCCGGCTGGCTGGCGACGCGGCTCGCGCCGCGGCGGGAGGACGTGCCGGACGGCCCGGTCCAGACCCTGGACCTGCCCCCCGGCAGGCACGCGGTGTGGGTCTCCCGCTGCACCAACGTCCCGATGCTCGCCGTGGGCTACGTGTTCCTCGGCGCGGGCGCGGTCGCGCTGCTGATCGTCGGTCCGGGCGGGGCGGCCTCGCCGGTCCCGCCGATCATCGCGATCACGGGTGTCGTGATCGGTCTTGCGGGGCTCCTGGTCAGCACCATCCGGGTGCAGGTGAGCGAGCGCGGTGTGGCGGTGGCCTACGGCCCCCTGTCGTTCCCGGTCTGGCGCAGGGCGCTGCCGGCGATCGCCGCGGCCCGCACCGAGGACATCAAGCCCACGGAGGTCGGCGGATGGGGCCTGCGCGGGCTGCCGCCGCACACCACGTTGATGCTGCGCGCCGGGGAGTGCCTGGTGCTGGAGTACCCCGGTGGCGGCAGGTTCGCCATCAGCGTGGACGACGCCGCACGCGGCGCGGCGCTCATCAACACCCTGAAGAACCGCTGAACCGCTGAACCGCTGAATCGGTGGCCGCGGAAGGGCCCTGACCAGGGATTTGGTAGCGTTGCCGAACCGATCTCCCTGTTTCCGCCGATCTGAAGGCCCTTCCGTGACACCGCCCCCGTACCTCAGCATCACCACCGACTTCGGCGCCGCCTACACCGGCATCTGCGCCGGGGTGGCGGCCCGACTCGCGCCCGCGGCCCGCGTGCAGGTGCTCAGCGACGAGGTGAGCAAGTACGCGGTGGTCGAGGGCGCGCTGCTGCTGGAGCAGGCGCTGCCCCACCTGCCGGTCGGGGTCCACCTGGCGGTCGTCGACCCCGGGGTCGGCACCCCCCGCCACCCGATCGCCGTGCGCACCGGGCGGGGCGACTTCCTCGTCGGCCCGGACAACGGGCTGCTCGTCCCGGCGGCCGAGGCGCTCGGCGGCGTCGCCGAGGCGCGGATCCTGGAGAACCCCGAGCTGCGGCTGCCCGCGGTCTCCAGCACCTTCCACGGCCGCGACGTCTTCGCCCCCGCCGCCGCCCACCTGGCCAACGGCGTCCCTCTCGGCGAGTTCGGCACGGCTCTGCGGCCGCGTCCCCTGGAGATCCCCGAACCGGTCCTGGGCAAGGGCGAGCTGGGCACCGTCGTGCTCTACCCCGACGACTTCGGCAGCCTGGTCCTCGGCGCGACGCCGCGGGACCTGGCCGCCGCGTTCGGCCCCCTGGAGCACGGCACGGAGCTGGAGTTCGCCGGCATCCGCGTGTGCTGGGCGGCGACCTTCGGCGACGTCCCCGAGGGCGAGCCCCTGCTGTTCGCCGACTCCTCCGGCCGGCTGGCCCTGGGCGTCAACCTCGGTTCGGCGGCCACCCGCTTCGGGCTGTCCGCGGGCAGGACCGTGACCCTGCGTGTGATCCGAGAAAGTTAGACTTTCCCCCTGTTTCCCCCTGTTTTATGTGAGAACTGAGAAAGGCCGGAGGTCGTCTTGTTGCGTCGTCTCCTCGTCCTGCCCGCCCTGGCCGCCGTCGTGGCGGCCTCGGCCTGCGCCCCCGCGGACGACACCGGCACCGGGGCCGCGCCGTCCGCGTCCGCCGCGGACTGCGCCAAGGACCGGCTGCCCCTGAAGACCGCGGGCAAGCTGACCATCGCCACCGACACCCCCGCCTTCGAGCCGTGGTTCAAGAACGACGACCCGGGCAACGGCGAGGGCTTCGAGAGCGCGGTCGCCTACGCCGTCGCCGAGCGGCTCGGCTTCGCCAAGGGCGAGGTCGTCTGGACGAAGGTCGGCTTCGAGCAGTCCTACGCGCCGGGCTCCAAGGACTTCGACTTCGACATCAACCAGATCTCCGTCACCCCCGAGCGGGAGAAGGCGGTGACCTTCTCCGACGGCTACTACACCGTGGCCCAGGGCGTCGTGACCCTCGGCGACGGGAAGTTCGCCGGGGCCGCCACCAAGGAGCAGCTCAAGGACGCGAAGATCGGCGTGCAGGTCGGCACCACCTCGCTGACCGCGGTCCAGGAGCAGCTCGAGCCGGGCGAGGAGCCGCGGGTCTTCAACACCCAGATCGACGTGATCAACGCGCTGAAGAACAAGCAGGTGGACGCCGTCGTCGTCGACCTGCCCACCGCGTTCTACGTGACCGCCGCCCAGGTCGAGGGCTCCAAGATCGTCGGGCAGCTCCCCGCGTCCGGCGAGGACGAGAAGTTCGGCCTCCTGCTGGAGAAGGGCAGCCCGCTCGTCACCTGCCTGAACCAGGCGATCGGCGAGCTGAAGGCCGACGGGAGCCTGCAGAAGATCACCGATCAGTGGCTGGCGGAAGCCGCCGGGGCACCCGTCCTGAAGTGAAGTCCTCCACCGGGCCCGCCCGGGTCAAGAGCGAGCGCCAGCTGGCCAGAGAGGCGCGGCGCCGCCGCAAGGCGGTCGTCTCCGGCCTGGTCGCCGGGGCGTCCACCGTGGTGGTGCTGGGCCTGCTGGCGGTGGGGCTGACCGCCTCGCCGGGCTGGCCCCGGGTCCGGGAGACCTTCTTCTCCTGGCCGCACTTCACCGAGGCGTTCCCCGACGTCCTCGCGGGCTTCTGGAAGAACGTCCAGATCTTCCTCATCGCGGAGCCGATCATCCTGGTGGTCGGCCTCGCGGTGGCCCTGACCCGCGGTGTGAAGACCCCGGCGTTCTTCCCGCTGCGCGCGCTCGCCGTGGCCTACACCGACGTCTTCCGGGGCATCCCCACGATCCTGCTGGTCTTCCTGGTCGGGTTCGGCGTCCCCGCGCTCAACCTGCAGGGCGTGCCCGACGACCCCATGGTGCTGGGCGTCGTCGCCCTGGTCCTGTCCTACGGCGCCTACGTCGCCGAGGTGTTCCGCGCGGGCATCGACTCGGTCCACCCCAGCCAGCGCGCCGCCGCCCGCTCGCTCGGCCTCTCCCAGGCGCAGACGCTGCGCCACGTGGTGCTGCCGCAGGCCGTGCGCCGTGTCGTCCCGCCGCTGCTGAACGACTTCGCATCGCTGCAGAAGGACACCGCGCTGGTCTCGGTGCTCGGCGTCGTCGAGGCGCTGCGGCAGGCGCAGATCCACTCCGCCAAGACCTTCAACTACACGCCCTACCTCGCGGCGGCCCTGCTGTTCGTGCTGCTGACCGTGCCGATGGCGCGGTTCACCGACTGGCTGGCGGCCAGGGCCGCCGACCGCCGCGCTCCCGGAGGCCGCTGATGCCGCTGCTGCAGATCGAGGGCCTGTGGAAGGAGTACCGGGGCCGCCCCGTCCTGCGCGGGGTGGACCTGGCGGTCGAGCCGCACGAGGTGGTCTGCCTCATCGGGGCGTCCGGCTCCGGCAAGTCCACGCTGCTGCGCTGCGTGAACCTGCTGGAGACCGTCGACGACGGGGCGGTCTTCCTGGACGGCCTGGAGCTGACCGCCGTGGACGTCGACGAGGACGCCGTCCGCCGGAGGGTCGGCATGGTCTTCCAGCAGTACAACCTCTTCCCGCACATGAGCGTGGTGGAGAACGTCGTCCTCGCCCCCGTCAAGGTGCACCGCAAGCGCCGGAAGCAGGCGCGGGAGGAGGCGATGGAGCTGCTGGCGCGCTTCGGCCTGGCCGACAAGGCGGCGGAGTACCCCGACCGCCTGTCGGGCGGCCAGCAGCAGCGGGCGGCGATCGTGCGGGCGCTGGCCGCCGGACCCCAGGTGCTGCTGCTGGACGAGGTCACCTCGGCGCTCGACCCCGAGCTCGTCGGGGAGGTGCTCGACATCGTCCGGGAGCTCAAGGAGCAGGGCATGACGATGATCCTGGCCACGCACGAGATGTCCTTCGCCCGCGACATCGCCGACACCGTGTGCTTCCTGGACGGGGGAGTGCTGCTGGAGCGCGGCTCCCCGGAGCGGATCTTCACCGATCCGCAGGAGCCGCGCACCCGTGCGTTCCTGGCCAGGACGGCTACGCGCTGACCGTCGTGCCGTCCGCGTGCGCCGCGAGCATGCGGAGGCTCTCCTCCGCGGCGATCGCGTGCCCCTTGGCGTTCAGGTGGATGCGGTCGCTCGCGTAGATCGACGGGTCGCTTCCCGAGGGGTGGCGGCTGAAGTCGACGAACACCGCTCCCCGCAGCGCGGAGATCTGCCGCGTGATCTGGTTGAGCGTGCGCAGCCGCGGCCCGAAGACCTCCTGGAAGCGCCGCCCGGTCAACCCGGCGGAGGTGTTGTCGAACAGGCCGAGGGTGACGACGTCCGCGCCGAGCCCGCGGAAGGATCCGACCATGAGGTCGAGCTCGGCGGCGAGCGCGTCGGCGTCGAACTCCTCCTGGAAGGCGTCGTTGCCCCCGCAGACGACGACCGCCAGGTCGGGCAGGAAGGCCAGCGCGGGCGCGAGCTGGGTCTCGCGCACCCGCCGGGCCGTCAGGTCGCGCTCGCCGAGGTTGAGGGTGCGGGTGCCGAGCTCCCGGGTGATCCGGTCGGTCCAGGACAGGTCCTCATAGCCCTCGGCGGGCTCCCGTACCCCCGCGGCGATGCTGTCGCCGATCACCGCGAGCCTCGTCCACCGGTTCATGCGGGTACTCCTTCTGCGGTGCGGGCGGAAACGGAGGGGGCGGCGGTCCGCAGCACGAGCCCGGCCAGGAGGGCGAGCGCGCAGGCGGCCGCGCAGCAGGCGTAGACGGTGGTGAACGTCTCGGGCCCGGTCCGCGGACCGGCCAGCAGCGCGGCCAGGACGGCGGTGCCCAGGGCGCCGCCGAGCTGGCGGGCGGTGGTGTTGAGCCCGGTGGCCCCGGCGAACCGGGCGGGGGCGACGGACAGGGCGGCCGAGCCGGCGGTCCCGGTGGCCAGGGCGCCCATCCCGGCGCCGACCAGCAGCCCGCAGGGCAGCCAGAACGCCAGGAACCGCGGTTCCTCCGGGAGCGCGAGCCAGGTCCAGACGGCGGCGGCCAGCATGGCGAGCGCACCGGTGAGCATGGCGGCGCGCGGGGTGGCCAGCCGTCCCATGAGCACGGAGGCGGCGGCCGCGGCGAGCGCGCCGGGCGTCATCGCCAGCCCGGCCTCCAGCTCCGAGTAGCCCCACATCCGGGTGAGGACCAGGACCCCGGCGAGCATCCAGGGGAAGAACGCCGCGCCGTAGAAGAAGGAGACCGCGTTGGTGACGGCGAAGGCGCGGTCGCGCCACAGCGAGATCTCCAGCACGGGCACGGGGTGGCGGGCCGAGCGGACGAGCGCGACCGCGACGGCGGCGATCCCGCCGAGCAGCGCGGCCAGGACGAGCGGGTCGAGACGGGTGAGGTCCTCGCCCTGGCTGACGGCCAGGGCGATCGCGCCGAGGCCGCCGGCGAGCAGGACGGTGCCCGCGAGGTCGGGGAGCCTCCCCTCGCCGTGCCGGGGCGCCAGCGCGCGGGCGGCCCACAGGAGGGCGAGGCCCAGCGGGAGGTTGATGAAGAACAGCGACCGCCAGCCGAAGGCGTCCACGAGGACGCCGCCGAGGGAGGGGCCGACGGCGGCGGCGACCGCGGCCGAGGCCCTCCACAGGCCGATCGCGCGGGCGCGCCGCTCGGGCGGGGTGCCGTGCAGCAGGACGGCCAGCGAGGCGGGGACCATCGCGGCCGCGCCCGCGCCCTGGAGGGCCCGCGCGGCCAGCAGCACCGGCAGGTCCGGGGCGAGCGCGCAGGCCAGGGAGGCCAGGGTGAACACGCCGACTCCCGCGCGGTACAGCCGCCGCACCCCGACCAGGTCGGCGAGCCGCCCGGCGGGGGCGAGCAGGGCGGCGAACGCCACGGCGTAGAGGGTGACGATCCAGGTGAGCCCGCTGACCGTGCTGCCGGTGAGGTCGCGCTGGAGGTCGGGGAAGGCGAGGTTGGTCACGGTGGCGTCGAGCATCGCCAGGAAGGTGGCTCCCGCCGCGAGCGGCAGGACACGTGCGGACATGGGGGGCCTCTCAGTAAAAGTACGAACGGTCGTACGATTTCTTTTCCCGGGGCGTCCTGTCAAGTGACCGATCGCACGAACGGTCGTATTCTTTGGGGGTGACCACCGACGGACGGCTGCTGCGCGGCGAGCAGACCAGAAGGACCATCCTGGACCGGGCGCTGGACATCGCCTCGGCCGAAGGGCTGGAAGGACTGTCCATCGGACGGCTGGCAGGCGACCTGTCGCTGTCCAAGAGCGGGCTCTTCGCCCACTTCGGCTCCAAGGAGGAGCTCCAGCTCGCGACGGTCCAGGCCGCCCGCGAGGCCTTCGTCGACCAGGTCGTGCGGCCCGTCGCGGCAGCCGCGGAGCCGGGCCTGGCCCGCCTCGAGGCGCTGCTGGCGAGCTGGCTCGACTACGTCCGGCGGCGCGTCTTCCCCGGCGGATGCGTCCTGTACTCCATCAGCGCCGAATACGACGCGCGCCCGGGACGGATCCGCGACGCGGTCGCCGCCTCGCACGGCGCCTGGCACGGCCACCTGCGCGACACCGTCCGCGAGGCCGTGGCGCGCGGCGAGCTGGACGCCGCCACCGACGTGGACCAGCTCGTCTTCGAGCTCACCTCCTATGTCTGGCAGGCGTGCGGCAACGGCGTCCTGTACGACGACGACGTGTTCCTCGACCGGGCCCGCGAAGCCGTCTCCGCACGGCTGCGGCGGGCCCGGCCGCGGTCCGCCTAGGCGGCGCGGCCGTCACTTCCCGGCGCGCACCGGGCGCGGCCGCCTGCGGGTGTGGAGCAGCTCGTCGAAACCGGCGCGGATGCCCTCGGCGAACACCTCGATGTCGGGCTGGCCGTCGAAGTCGGCGCTCACCCCGAAGCTCAGCCTGCCGTTGTAGCTGAAGACCGCGGTCCCCACCTGGATGCCGCCGGTCAGCGGCACGTAGGGGAAGAGGTCCTCGATCCGGCGGCCGAGGACGTACAGGGGGAAGTTCGGGCCCGGCACGTTGGTGGTGATGGTCTGGACGACCGGGTTGAACATGCGGACGGGGATGCGGGCGCCCAGCGCCAGCAGCGCCGGCGCCACCGCCGCGTCGGTGGCGCGGGTGATCTTGGCGCCGACGACCTCCTGCCCGCTGGCCTTGAGGTCCTCGGTCTGGTCGCGGATCAGCAGGTAGCGCTCGAGCGGGTCGGCCACGCCGACCGGCAGGTTGACGAAGATGGCGGAGACGCGGTTGTTGAGCGCCCCCTTCTCCTCCTCGGTGCGCACCGACACCGGCACCCCCGAGCGCACGACCATGTCGGAGGTGAGCGCGCCGCGGCCGGCCAGCTGGCCGCGGAAGCCGCGGGTGACGGCGGCCAGGACGACGTCGTTGACGGTGCCCCCGTACCGCTTGCGGATCTTCTGCGCGTCGTCGAGCGGGACGCTCGCCCACGGCCAGCGCCGGTGCGGGCCGATCGGCCCGTTGAGCACGCTGGCGGACCTGCGGGTGAACCGCGACACCTGGCGCGCGACGCCGCCGGCGTAGCCGGCCAGGCGCGGGGCGTCGGCGAGCGAGAGGGCCAGCCGCGGCAGCGCCCCGGCCATCCGCAGGGGCTGCAGCGCGTTGTCGACCAGCGCCTCGCCGAGCAGCCGCAGCCCGGACGGGCCGCGGCTCGGCGTCCACTCCTCGGCGGGCGGCGCGGGGCGGGGCGCGTCGGGGTCGAGGTCGAACATCGAGGCGATGAGGTCCATGCC
The DNA here is from genome assembly GCF_039525175.1 of Actinocorallia libanotica. Lineage (NCBI taxonomy): Bacteria > Bacillati > Actinomycetota > Actinomycetes > Streptosporangiales > Thermomonosporaceae > Actinocorallia > Actinocorallia libanotica. Next base: position 26,334 of record NZ_BAAAHH010000030.1, on the reverse strand, counting down.
CGCCACGCCGTCGACCATGCAGTGGTGGACCTTGCCGATGAGCGCCCACCTGCCGCCCTCCAGCCCCTCGACCAGCCACAGCTCCCACAGGGGCTTCTGGGGGTCCAGGCGCTGGGCGATGATGCGCCCGGCGAGGTTGCGCAGCTGGTCCATGGTGCCGGGCGCGGGGACGGCGGTGTGGCGCACGTGGTACAGGATCTGGAAGTGCGGGTCGTCCACCCAGACGGGACGGCCCAGATGCAGGGGCACGGACCGCACCCGCTGCCGGTAGCGTTCGACGGCGGGCAGCTTGGCGGCGACGAGCCTGACGAGGTCGCCGTAGCCGGGTGCGGGCCCTTCCAGGACGATCGCGGCCGCCACGTGCAGTGGCGTGTTCTCGTCCTCGAGCAGATAGAAGCTGGCGTCCAGCCCGCTCATCCGTTGCACGATGGTCTTTCCCTCCTCGGCCGTGACGGTTAGAAACGTAGCGATACAGCTACATACGGCCAGGAATAGAAGTAATCACCCACCGTAGGGTCCTGACAACGGACTGGCAGGAATCAGACAGCGAGCTCCTTGGCCGGATGCGGCAGGTCGGAGGGGGGTTTCCGGATGCTCGCCGCCACCACCGCGCCGAGGAGGCACAGGACCGAGGTGATGAGGAAGATCTCGCGGTACTCGGTGTGCAGAGCCTCTTGCAGCCCCGCCTGGTACACCTCGAACTCGGCCTTGAAGTTCGGGTTCCCGAACGGCAGCGGAACCGTCAACCCGGCCGTCAATGACTGCAAACGGTGGAAACCGTAAGCCGACAGGGCAGAGATACCCAGCAGCATCCCCATCATGCGGGCGACCACGACGGCGGCGGAGGCCACCCCGTGCTGCCCGGCGGGCACCAGCCGCAGGATCGCCGAGGAGACCGGCGCGATCGCCAGACCCAGCCCGGCACCGGCCAGTACCAGGTCGACGTCCATGCGCGGCAGCGGACCGTAGGAGGCGGAGGCCGGATCCAGCGGCCATCCGGAGACCAGCAGGTACCCCAGCGCGGCCATGGCCATTCCGGCCACCAGCGGCCACCGCTCGCCGTACCGGTGGGCGACGAACCCGCCGAGGACGGCGGCGAGCGCCAGCGCCACGAGGAACCGCGACAGCAGGAACGCGCCCTCCGACGGCGTGCGTCCCAGCAGGGTCGTGGCGATCAGCTGCACGTCCACCAGGGTGACCATCAGCGCCGCTCCCGACAGCAGGCTGACGGCCAGGACGGCGAACACGGGGCTCTTGCGCACCCCGGACAGGTCCAGCAGCCGCGCGCTCGTCCGCGACTCCCACCACCCGAACAGCACGAGCAGCACCGCGCCCGCCACGATCATCTGCGCCCCGCCGGGCGGCAGCACGCCGTTCTCGGGCGTCTCGTTGTAGGTGCCGAGGACCAGCAGTCCCAGCCCTCCGGCCAGCAGCAGCCCGCCCGGGACGTCCACCTTCGCGGGCGGCGCGGCGGATCTGGCGGCGGGGACGGCGAAGTGCACCGCGGCCATGGCGGCGAGCACCAGCGGGACGTTCACCCAGAAGATGCCGCGCCAGCCGATCAGCGCGGCCAGCCCCGCCCCGTACAGCGGGCCCAGGACGCTGCCCAGCTCCTGCACCGCGCCCACGACGCCGAGCACGACCGGGCGGTCGCGCTCGGCCCACAGGTCGCTCGCCAGTGCCATCGTGATGGGCAGCAGCGCGCCGCCCGCCACGCCCTGCAGGACGCGTCCGCCCACCAGCAGCGGGAAGCCGTCGGCGGCCGCGGTGACGGCCGAACCGGCCGCGAACGCCAGCAGGCAGGCGTGCAGCACGGCGCGGCGGCCGAAGCGGTCCGACAGCTGGCCCAGCAGCGGCATGGCCGCCACGTAGCCGAGCAGGAACCCGGTGACGATGGGGGTGATGCGCTCGGGACGGTTGGCGGGGATGCCGAGGTCCTTCGTCATCTCGGTGAGCACGGTGACGATGACATAGGCGTCGAGCGAGGCCAGCAGGACGATGGCCCCGCCGGCCCCGATCGCCAGTCGGCGGCGGTCGCGCACGGCTACTGCTTCGGTGCCTGGATCGTCGGGTTCGCGTTGAACTCGGAGAGCGCCAGGTTCGCCGAACCGCCCTCCAGGTTCATCAGGACCCGGGTGAGCCGCTTGTCGTCCTCGTTCACCCACACCGTGCCCTGCAGCGTCTGGTCGGTCTTGATGCCCAGCCCGGCGACGGCGGTGCCGGGCAGGGAGGCCGAGATCCGGACGGCGCCGTCCTCCCGCGCCTCGGACTTCGCACCGGTGGCCTGGGAGAGCATGAGCGGGATGCCGCGCTCGGGGTCGAGGATCGCCGACGGGTCGAGAATGCTGGTGATCATGGACTTGTCGGTCTTCTGGTAGCCGCCCATGAGGTTGAAGTACAGGTCGGGGCCGACCAGCACGAACTTCGCCTCGATCGTCATCCCCAGCTGGACGGCGGTCACGTCGCCCTGCGCGTCGCCGTTGCGCAGCAGCTGGCCGCTCATCGCCTTGACCGGCAGTCCCGCGGGCTCGCCCTCGGTGGTCAGGGCGAATCCGACGCTGGTGACGTCCTTCATGGCCGCGGCGGACTCCCGCAGCAGGGCCTGGCCGTCGGGGAGGGGGGCGCCGGAGTCCTCCCCGCCGGAGCAGCCGGACAGCAGGGCGACGGCGAGCAGCGCCGCCAGAAGGGTGCGAAGTCGGGACATGGCGGTGAGCCTAGCCACTTCGCCGCAGGGGTGGACAGACCTCCCACGCCGACTTCTCGTTCGGTCCCCGGGGGGACGACGGGCCGGGCGCGTCCCCCCACGGAGTGATTCAGGGGCCCTGGACGACGGGGCGGGCGCGCAGCCCCTCGGGCAGCCGGCGGCCCGCCCGGAAGAGCTCGATGCCCAGCAGCTCGCCGGAGCGGGCGAAGTCCAGGACGGCGGCGAGCTCGCCGTTCCGGTCGCCGACCTCGATCTGCTCGACCGCCTCCTGCGCCTGGTCGAAGACCCCGGCCAGCGCGATGTAGGCGCTGTCGGAGGAGGCCTCGTGCAGCACCTGGATGCGCTGGAAGGGGGAGGGGAACCCCAGGTCGGGCTCACCCCACAGGCGCAGCAGGTGGTTGCGCTCGGAGCCGGTCAGCACTCCCCAGATCACCCCGTGGACCAGCTGGAGGGCCTGGACGGAGTCCTCGCCGGCCACCTGGTAGCGGCCGTCCCACTCGTCCAGGCCCTCGATCTCGTAGGGGCAGATCCATTCGCCCTGCCCCTCCGGGTCGCGGTAGGGGCGGCCGATCGAGATCACCACGTCCCGGATCCCGTCCCCGTCGTCGTCGTGCAGCTGCAGCACCCGCCGTGCGATCACGTTCACAGGGTCGATCTACCGCGTTGTCCCCGCCGGGAAACGACGGCGATGCCGACCGGTGCCGAGGAATACCCGCAGCCGACCCGGACTCGATCCGCACTTGGTGCCGGTCGCGCCGCGACCGGGGGGAGCGGTCTCCCTCCAGGAGCCCCGGGAGGGCTGAAACCCGGTCGAATCGGGTAGGTATCGAGGTTAAGGAGAGTGGGGCGGGTGGGGCTCGAACCCACGACCGGCGGATTATGAGTCCGCTGCTCTGACCGGCTGAGCTACCGCCCCTGGTCTCGTACGGGCCCGGCGGGCATGCGGCCGGGTATCCGATAAGAGAGTGTAGAGCGTGGCGGGGGGACGGTGAACACTTCGGGGGAACTGCTCGTCGGCGTGGAGGAGGAATTCCACATCGTCGCGCTGGAGAGCGGCCGGCTGGCGTCCGCCTCGCCCGCGCTGCTGGAGGCGTTGCCCGGTGACAGGTACAGCGCGGAGCTCCAGGAGTCGACGATCGAGGCGCACAGCGCCCCCTGGACGGCGCTGGCCGATCTCGCCGACGATCTGACGGCCACCCGCAAGACGCTGATCAGGACGGCCGAGGAGCAGGGACTGGGCGTGCTGGCCGCGGGGACGGCGCCGCTGCCCGGCCTGGAGGAGCCCGCGGTCCCGCCGCTGCCGCGGTTCCAGCGCATGCACGACCTCTACCGGCGGCTGGCCGGGGGGCAGCTGATCTGCGGGGCCCACGTGCACGTGGACGTGCCCGACCGCGACCTGGCGGTGCGGGTGCTGCAGCGGCTGGCGCCCTGGCTGCCGGTCCTCCTCGCGCTCAGCGCCGGCTCGCCGTTCTGGCGCGAGGCCGACACCGGCTACGCCAGTTACCGCTCGGTGCTGTGGCAGCGCTGGCCGACGGCCGGGCCGCCCGGCCCCTTCGAGAGCGCCGCCGAGTACGACGCGATGGTGGCGGAGCTGGTGGCGCGGGGGACGATCCTCGACGAGGGCATGGTCTACTCCGACGTTCGCCCGTCCAGCCACCTGCCCACGCTGGAGCTGCGGATCTGCGACGCCTGCCCGCGGGTGGACGACGTCGTGCTGCTGGCCGGGCTGTTCCGCGCCCTGGTCCGGCGGGAGTGCGCGGAGAGCGGCGCCTTCCGGCCGGTGCGGGGCGAGCTGCTGCGCTCGGCGACCTGGCACGCGGCCAGGTCCGGGCTCGGCGGGACGCTGGTCGACCCGGCCACGGGCCGTCCCGCGCCCGCGGAGGCGGTGGTCCGGGACATGGTGGCGGGGCTGCGGCCGTCCCTGGAGGAGTCGGGGGACTGGGAGACGGTCTCCGGGCTCGCCGAGTCCCTGCTGGGGCGGGGGGACTGCGCGTCGCGGCAGCGCGCCGTCCACGCCCGTTCCGGCTCGCTGCGCCGGGTCGTGGCGGCGCTGCTCGCCGAGACCGGCGGCGCCGGCTGAGACCGGTTCAACACCCTGCGGGAGGTGAAAGTCACCTTCAGTGTGCAGTAAAAAGGGCACATGCCCCCCGAAGCGGACGATTCCCTTGCCCGTAAGCTCCGCGCGGCCGTCGCCGACGAGATCCCCGCGGCCGTCGAGCTGCGGCACCGGCTGCACGCCGACCCCCGCGTCTCCGGCCGGGAGGAGGACACCGCCCGCGCGGTCGTGGCGGCCCTGGACGCCGGGCAGGGCGAGCGCGTGGCCGGAACCGGCCGCCTGCTGCGCGTCGGCGGCACCGGACCGGGGGTGGTGCTGCGCGCCGAGCTCGACGCCCTGCCGATGACCGAGCGCACCGGCGTCCCCTGGAGCTCGACCGGCGCCGCCATGCACGCCTGCGGCCACGACGTCCACCTCGCCGCGCTCGTCGCCGTCTGCCGCGCCGCCGCCCGGATCGGCGTGGACGTGCCGGTCCTGGCCCTGCTCCAGCCGCGCGAGGAGACCCACCCGTCGGGGGCCGAGGACGTCGTGCGCGAAGGCGTCCTGGAGGGCGCCCTCGCCGTGGTCGGCGCGCACGTCCAGCCGCGGCTGCCCGAAGGGCACGTCAGCGCCGTCCCCGGCCCGGTCAACGCCGCGGCCGACGAGTTCGAGATCACGGTGACCGGGGTGGGCGGCCACGCCGGCTACCCGCACCTGACCCGCGACCCCGTCCTGGCCGTGTGCCAGATCGTGGTGGCCCTGCAGCACCTGGCGTCGCGGCGGTTCGACCCCGTGCTCGGCGCGTCCTGCACCGTCGGGCACGTCAGCGGCGGCAGCGCCCCCAACGTCGTCCCCGACACCGCGGTCGCGCGCGGCACCGTCCGCGTCATGCGGGACGAGGACCGCGCCGAGGCCACCCGCATCATCACCGAGACCGCCGCGCACACCGCCGCCGCCTTCGGCTGCGCCGCCGAGACCCGCATCCACCCCCTGGAGCCGGTGCTGCGCAACGACCCCGGCCTCGCCGACCGCGCCACCGCGGTGCTCAACGGCTTCGGCGTCCCCGTCGACCGCACCTTCCGCTCCTACGGCGCCGACGACTTCTCGCACTACTGCCACCGCACCCGCGGCCTCATGCTCTTCGTCGGCACCGGCACCGACCCGTCGGCCCCCGGCCTGCACCACCCGGCCTTCCTCCCGCCCGACGAGGCGATCACCCGGGTCGCCGACGCCCTCGTGGCCGGCTACGCCGCGGCCGCTTCCTAGGTCCCCCGGCGGAGCTCCACGCATGCGATATCCAGGCATGCCTGTTTTATCGGATGACTCTTAGAGGATCGGCCTTTATCTGTACCGTTCGCGGTGGATATACCTTTTTGATCATGGCAAAAGCGCTGCGGTGCCGTGATTTCAGGTGATCGTTCGCGCTTTTCGCGGCTTCGCCGTTTCGGCGGCCGCCGCGCGGATGACGCGTGAGAGCGCGCGAACGACGGCGATCCCCGGCCCTCCCCCTGAGGGAGGGCCGGGGATCGCCGTCGGCACGGGCCGCGTCAGATCTGGGTGCGGCGCGGGTTCGCGGTGTTGACAGGCCAGTTGGCGAGCGCGGCGGCCACTTCGTCGTCGGCGGCGACGGGCGTCTCGATCTCCTCGTTCACGGAGGTGGGCGACTGGTCGGTCACGGCTGCTGGTTCCCTTCGCTCTGCGGTGGCCCCGGAGCACGGCTCGGAGCCGGTCTGGAGGCGGATGCTACCAGTCAAGGATATCCGTCCCCCTCTCCTGTCCGGGAGCAGCAAAGCGGCCTTCAAGGCTCTATTTACTGTCATATGCCTGAAAACTAGGACTTGTCTAGGCCTACCGGGCGGATCCGGCGGCTCCGGGTCAGAAAGTCCGCACATTGAGCAGGGGTTCCTTGACCCCGTCGGGGTCGTCGCCGGCGTTCCATTCGCCGGTGCCGGCGGAGATCAGCGCGGTGCGGACCGCCGAGGGCGTGGCCGAGGGGTGGGCGGCCTTGTAGAGGGCGGCGGCTCCGGCGACGTGCGGGGAGGCCATGGAGGTGCCCGAACTGACCTGGTAGCCGCTCTTGATCCAGGTGGAGCGGATGCACGCGCCGGGCGCGATGAGGTCGACGTCGCGGCCGTGGTTGGAGAAGTTGGCGAGGCTGTCGTCGTCGTCGGCGACGCAGGTGGAGGCGGTTCTGCCGCCGGGCTTGCCGTCGAAGTCCGCCAGGGCGCTGACGGTGATCACCTCGTCGTAGGCGGCGGGCACGCGCTTGGCGGAGTCGACCGAGGAGTTGCCCGCGGCCACCGCGTAGGTGACGCCGGCGGCCACCGAGGCGCACACCGCCTGGTGCAGGGCGTCGCGGTTGGTCCTGCCGCAGTCCCGGTCGTCGGTGCCGGCGGCGCCGAGGCTCATGTTGGCGACCTCGATCTTGTCGGCGTTGGCGGTGACGTGGTCGACGCCGCAGATGATCGACGAGAAGGTGCCGTTGCCGGAGTCGTCGAGCACCCGGACGGGCCACATCCGCGCGCCCGGCGCCACGCCGACCACGCCGTCGCCGTTGTCGAGGGCGCCGATCGTGCCCGCCACATGGGTGCCGTGGCCGTTGCCGTCCGCGGCGCCGACCCCGCCGGCGCAGTTCTTGGCGCCGGCGGCGTACACGTTGAGGTCGGGATGGTCGGCCTGGATCCCGGTGTCGATCACGGCGACGTCCACGTCGACACGCTTGTCCACCGTGTCGATGTCGGCGGTGGGGCTGAGCTCGGCGTCGACGCGGTCGACCCCGGTGGGGACGGTCTGCGCCTCCAGGCGGACGCGCTGGTCGGCCTGGACGAACACCACGCGCGGGTCGTCGGCGATCTCCTTGGCGGCCGCCTCCGTCAGGGCGGCGGCGTAACCGTGCAGGGCGTGGTTGTAGGTGTGCAGGAGCTTCGCCGAGTGCTTCCCGGAGTGCTCCTGGGCGATCGAGACGGAGTCGGTGCCCTTCCTCAGGACCACGATGTAGCCCTCGGGCGCCGCGGCCCGGACGGGGGGCGCGGCGGGAGCGGTGAGGGCGATCGCCGTGAGGACGGCGGGGAGCGAGCGTCGCATGGGGGGATTCCTTCGGAATTGAATCCTGCACCAGAACCTGACCCGTCAATGGTAAGCAGCCCTGGTCGTTGTTCGGGGAATTTCATCACGGCAAATAAATTCCCTTCCGGCAATTAACCGGTCATCCGTCGCATATTTTTTGTGGCGGATGTTCGCTTTTCCGAAGCATGTAAACACTGATCACGAAAAGCACAGAGATTGGTGAGGATGTAGCGCGAACCTCCAGTGAAACGGGCACGGGCCGCGGCGGTCCCGGCGGCGGGGCACCGGGAGCGCGGGCCTCACCCGGGAGGCGGCCGCCGTCATCCGCGGCTCCGAGATCCGCGCGTTGCGCGGTCTGCTGCAGGCCGCCGGCTGCGCCAGGGCCGAGCTGTCCCGTCGCCGGCCGCATCTGCACACTTCGTTCCAGCGGGCCCCGGGACGCCCGACCGCGTCCTGTGAGCCGTGGAACCCCGGGCCGCGGCGCATGGTGTGCGGTGCCCCGTTCTCGCGTCGACGGTCAGGGCCCTGGCGCGGACAGGATCCGAGCGGCATTGCGCAATTGTGTTTCCTTGAGCTCTCTCAGGGGCCCCAGCCGGTCTCTGTTCTCGTTGATCAGCCGAGTCTGGATCTTCGCCTCCGCAGAGCTCCAGACTCGCACGAGATCGCTCTTCTTCTTGCAGTCGACATCGGCGAGGGCGATTTTTTTCTCCTCTGGAGAAGCTGTAGGGGAGTTCCAGCGGGAGTCGCTCGCCGCGGTCAGGGGATCCTTGAAGGAGTAGCCGTGGGAGATGATGCAGGAGGTCCACTCCTGCAGGGCGCCGGCCACCTTCGGATCACTTTTCGACTCTGCAAAGGAAATTTGGTCGATGCTTTCCGAGGGCTGGTCTTCCAACGGGCCGAGGCCGCCGTTCACCTCGGAGCGGGCTTTCTCCAGGCATCCTCCGGGGCCGAGGATCTTCTCGCGTTCGCCCCCGTCCAGCTCCTTGAGCCGACGCTCCGACCGCGAGGTCGTCTCCTCGAGCGCGGGATCCGGAGGGGGGTGGTAGCCGTACATCCGTGCGATCAGGGTCTCCGCCACGCCATAGCGTCTGCGGTTGGGGCTCGGGCCGCGGTCCGGGCGGTCGACGGCGGGCCACTCCACGCCCGCTTGCTTCGCGCATCGTTCGGCGACCACGTCCGTCGCATCAAGAACGCGTATCAGGCCGGACTCGTCCAGGACGTAGGGGTCCAGGGGCAGCAGGAAGGCGGCGTGCTCCTCGGCCGGGGGAGGAGGCGGCGCGGCGGGCGCCACCGAGGTTGCGCACCCCGTCGCCAGGAGTGCGAACAGGGCGCCCGCCGCGGCCGGAAGACGGCTCAGCAAACCTTCTGCACCGAGGAGACCCGGTTGTTGCCGACGGTGTCGTTGGAGAAGTCGTTGTCCCTTTCGCCGGGAGAGAGGGCGGTGTAGCTTCCCGTCGCATTGGCGGCGTCGAACAGGCGGTAGGTGCACAGGAGATTCTGGCTCCGCCCGGAACTCGCCTTGTTGTTGAACGGCAGGCCGGCGAAATACGTGCTACCGCACAATCCTTGCTTGGTGCCTTGGAGCTGCTTTTCGTCGAAGAGGAAGGCGGTGAAGTCCGTGCACATCCGAGCAGAACTCGCGGATGCCTGAACGGGATGGAAGAAAGCGGCGGCGGCAAGAGCGAGGACGGCTATCTGGACAGCCTTCTTCATGATGTTCCCCCTTCTGTCAGAAATAATTTCTTCATGATCTTCTCCAGTTCCTTCCGAATGTTTCAAGGTTGTGGCCGAATGCGGACCGGGGCGGGGGACGAGCCCGGTCAGCTCTGGGCGAGGCAGCCGCGGACGCCCTTGGTGCGGCCCTGGCCGAAGGCGGTGACCCGCTCGACGGCGTCGCCGTGGGCGCTGGGGTCGGTCCACGGGAGGTCGTCACCGAAGGACGACAACGCGGTGCTGATCTCGGTTGTGTCGCCGTCCTCCCACTTCAGGGTCCGGTCGACCTGGGAGGCGCCCCACAGGACGGCGCCGGCGAGGCAGTCGGCCTGGAGCTCGTTGGCCTCGGCGACCAGGCTCGTCTGGAGGCGGTTCTGCACCGCGTGCGCCCACTCGTGCGCGATGACCAGGTAGATCCAGGCGTCGCCCTTGGCGTAGCCGTCGCGCATCAGCTGGAAGTCCCAGGCGACGTAGTCCTCGGGGATGCAGTAGAAGGCGTTGAACGCCTCGGCGGGCTGGCCGCCGCAGGTGGGGCGGGCCGGGTCGTCGGCCTTGTAGGCGCCCACGACGCGCGGCGGGTTGTAGGTGCCGGTGAACAGCTCCGGCCAGTGCGTGCTCCAGTAGGTGTCGATCACCTGGATGGCGTCGTTGATCTCCTTGGTGACGTCGGCGTCGGAGAGCTGGGCGCCGGGAGCGGGCTGCCCGTTCTCCGGCGGCGGGCCTCCGGCGTTGGGGGCGCCGGTGTTGGGGCCCGGCTGCATGGTCGGGACGTTCGAGGGCTGGGTCCCGACGTCGCCCACCTGGAACTCGCAGCCCGCCGTGGTGGCCATGACGGCGGCCAGTGCGAGGGGGAGGAGGCGTTTGAACATGTCTTGCTCCGGCAGGTCAGGGCGGGGGACCATCCAGGACTTCTGACTCCGCGAAGAGGAAAACGGTTCGCTTTTCGGTCAGGGATCCCCGGTGGTCCTCACCACTGGGCGGCCGGGTCGGCCAGGACGCGGCGCAGCACGCGGGCCGCGGCGCCCAGGACCGCGGCGTCCGGGCCGGTCGCGGCCGGGACGAGCGCGGGCGGGGCGGGGCGCAGCGCGCCGAGCCGGTCGGCCAGGACGGCGGCGACGGGCGGGGCCAGCCACGGGAAGAGCGGCACGTAGCAGCCGCCGAGCACGATCGTGCCGGGGTCGAGGACGTTCACCGCCGAGGTCAGGGCCAGGCCCAGGGCGCGCCCGGCCCGCTCGCACGCCGCGGCGGCCTCCGGGCCGCCGGCGGCCAGGGCCTCGGGGGAGGGCAGGGCGTCCTGCCCCGCGTACACCTCCAGGCAGCCCCGGCTCCCGCACCGGCAGGCCGGGCCGCCCTCGGCGACGACCACGTGGCCGAGCTCGCCCGCCAGCCCCGTCGCGCCGCGCAGGAGCCCGCCGTCGCGGACGATCCCCGCGCCGATGCCGATCTCGCCCGAGACGTAGAGGAAGTCCCGCGGCGCGTCGCCGAACTCCAGCTCGCCCAGCGCGGCGAGGTTGGCCTCGTTCTCCACCGCCACGGGGCGGCCCGACGGGAGCGCGGAGACGGCGACGTCCCGCCAGCCGAGGTGGGGCGCGTGGTGGATCAGCCCGTCCCCGACCGTTCCGGGCACGGCCAGGACCGTCCCGGCGATCCGCAGGGAGGGCGCCTCGGCGAGGACCTCCCCGGCGAGGCGGTCGAGCGCCGCCAGCACCCGTCCGGGTTCGCGGGAGCGGTTGTCGGCGCGGACGGTGCGCCGGGCGCGGACGACGCGGGTCAGGTCGACGACGCAGGCCGTCAGGGAGCCGACGTTGACCTCCAGGCCGAGCGCGGCGACCCGTCCGCCGCTCAGCCGCACCTCCGTGCCGGGCCTGCCGCGCTCCCCGGCGCGCACGGCCGGGGACTCGGCGACGAGCCCGGCGGCGAGCAGGTCGGCGACGAGGCTGGAGACCGTGGTCTTGGTCAGCCCGGTGAGCTCGGCCAGCGCGGCGCGGGTCAGCGGCCCGCCCCCGGCCACCTCGCCCAGGACCAGGCCGAGGTTGCGGGCGCGCATCGCCCCGTGGCGTACCGGCTGGTTCACGGCCTTGACGATGCCACCCCCCTGTGGTCGTATTTAGTTCACATTATGGACTAAATACCGAGGAGTGCCGATGCCCGGCTACACGCCCGTGCCCGAGGACCGCTTCACCTTCGGCCTGTGGACCGTCGGCTGGCAGGCCCGCGACCCCTTCGGCGAGGCGACGCGGCCCCCGCTGGACCCGGCCGAGACCCTCCACCGCCTGGCCGGACTGGGCGCCTACGGCGTCACCTTCCACGACGACGACCTGCTGGCCGTCGAACCCGACCGCGACAAGGCCGTCGAGAACTTCAAGCGCGCCCTGGCCGAGACCGGACTCAAGGTCCCGATGGCCACCACGAACCTGTTCACCCACCCCGTCTTCAAGGACGGCGCCTTCACCAGCAACGACCGCGACATCCGCCGGTACGCGCTGCGCAAGGTCATCCGCAACGTCGACCTCGCCGTCGAGCTGGGCGCCACCACCTACGTGTGCTGGGGCGGCAGGGAAGGCGCCGAGTCCGCCGCCGCCAAGGACGTCCGCGTCGCGCTCGACCGCTACAAGGAGGGTCTGGACCTCCTCACCTCCTACGCCATCGACCAGGGCTACGACCTGCGGTTCGCGCTCGAACCCAAGCCCAACGAGCCGCGCGGCGACATCCTCCTGCCGACCGTCGGCCACGCGCTGGCGTTCATCAACGAGCTGGAGCACCCCGAACGCGTCGGCCTCAACCCCGAGGTCGGCCACGAGCAGATGGCCGGGCTCAACTTCACCCACGGCATCGCCCAGGCGCTGTGGCACGGCAAGCTCTTCCACATCGACCTCAACGGCCAGCACGGCCCCCGCTACGACCAGGACCTGGTCTTCGGCCACGGCGACCTCAAGGACGCGTTCTTCCTGGTGGACCTGCTGGAGTCCGCCGGCTACGACGGCCCCCGCCACTTCGACTACAAGCCGCTGCGCACCGACATGGACGTGTGGCCGTCCGCCGCCGCCAACATGCGCACGTACCTGATCCTCAAGGAGAAGGCCGCCGCGTTCCGCGCCGACCCCGAGGTCGCCGAGGCGCTGGCCGCCACCCGCGCCCCCGAACTGGCCGTGCCGACCCTCGCCCCCGGCGAGGCCCTCGCCGACCTGCTCGCCGAGGACTTCGACCCCGACGCCGCCGCCCTGCGCGACAGCGCCTACACCCGCCTCAACCAGCTCGCCCTCGAACACCTCATGGGAGTGCGGGGATGACCCTCGTCGCCGGGGTGGACTCCTCCACCCAGAGCTGCAAGGTGGTGGTGCGGGACGCCGGCACCGGCGCCCTCGTCCGCGAGGGCGCCGCCCCCCACCCGCCCGGCACCGAGGTCGCACCCGCCGCCTGGCGGACGGCCTTCGAACGCGCCCCCGCGGCGGCCGGAGGCCTGGCGGACGTCGCCGCCATCGGCATCGCCGCCCAGCAGCACGGCATGGTCTGCCTGGACGAGCACGGCGAGGTCGTCCGCGACGCCCTGCTGTGGAACGACACCCGCTCGGCCGGCGCCGCCGCCGCCCTGGTCGCCGAACACGGCCGCGCCTGGTGGGCCGAAGCCGTCGGCAGCGTGCCCGTGGCCTCCTTCACCGTCACCAAACTCCGCTGGCTCGCCGAACACGAACCGGACAACGCCCGCCGCACCGCCGCGGTCTGCCTTCCCCACGACTGGCTGACCAGCCGCCTCACCGGCGCCCTGACCACCGACCGCGGCGACGCCTCGGGCACCGGCTACTGGTCGCCCGCCACCGGCGAATACCGCCACGACATCCTCCGGAACGCCTTCGGCGCCACCCCCGACCTCCCGCGGGTCCTCGCCCCCCGCGAGCAGGCAGGCGAATGGAACGGCATCCCCGTAGCCCCCGGCACCGGCGACAACATGGCCGCCATGCTCGGCGTAGGCGGCCGCCCCGGCGACGTCGTCATCTCCATCGGCACCTCGGGAACGGCCTTCGCCGTAGCGGAGACCCCCGCCGCCGACCCCTCGGGCAAGGTCGCCGGCTTCGCCGACGCCACCGGCCGCCACCTCCCCCTGGTCTGCACCCTCAACGCCGCCCGCGTCCTCGACGCCACCGCCGCGATGCTGGGCGTGAGCCTGGACCGCCTCTCCGACCTCGCCCTGACCGCCCCGCCCGGCGCCGACGGCCTCGTCCTCCTCCCTTATCTGGAAGGCGAACGCACCCCCGACCTCCCCGACGCCACCGGCTCCTTGCACGGCCTCCGCCTGTCGACTTCGACCCCCGCCCATCTGGCCCGGGCCGCCGTAGAGGGCCTCCTCTGCCACCTGGCCGACGCCGTAGACGCCCTGGGCCTCGCCCCGACCCGCCTCCTCCTCATAGGCGGCGGCGCCCGCTCCAAAGCCGTCCGCCACCTGGCCCCCGCGATCTTCGGCCGCCCCGTCCTCATCCCGGAGCCCGCCGAATACGTCGCCACGGGCGCCGCCCGCCAAGCCGCCTGGCTCCTGGCGAACACCCCCGAGCCCCCCGAATGGACCCCCACGGCACAAGCCGCCTACGAAGCCGCCCCCACCCCCCACGTCCGAGCCCGCTACGCCGCCGTCAGCGGGCCCTTCTTGTCGGCGGAGGTCGGGCCGTAGGACTCCAGGAGGACCGGGGCGCCGAGGGCGCGGCCGATGTCGGACGGGTCGGTGGCCCAGCCGTCGTAGAGGGGGCGTGCCCGCATCAGGCGGCGGGTGAGCCGCTCCTGGGCTTTCAGATCCTTCGCGTGGACGGGTATGCGCTCCAGCGTGTCGTAAGAGACACACATGCGTACCGGGGGAGCGTCCAGGTGGGTGATGGCGAGGCCGTCTACGCCGCCTGTCACCTCCAGGGCGTAGCGGAGGGCGACGGCGTCGAAGTGGCCGGTGCGGAAGGCTCCCTGCCAAGTGCCGTGGGCGTTGTGCGGTTCGGGGAGGTCGAGGGCGGCGTCTTCGGTGACGAAGGGGCCGGGGCCGTGGCGGGTGAGGTACTTGCGGACGACGCCCAGGCGGAGGGCGTCCGTGCCTTCCAGGAGGTCCAGGGCGTTGGCGAAGGTGGTGGTGGACCACGTCGTGTACGGGTGGAAGCCGTGCCACTCGTCCAGGAGGACGCCTTGGGCGCCTTCGAAGACGGCGGGGGCGTCCCGGAGGAGACGGCGTAGGAAGGTCTCGGGGACGATCTGGACGGCTGCGCCGAAGGCCAGGAACGTTTCGGCGCAGTCGTCGACCGGTGGCACGTCCAGGGCCGGGAAGAGGGAGAGGGCCCAGTCGCGGACTTCGCGCAGCAGTCTGCGGAGGCGGGCGGGGGAGCGGCAGTCGCCTGCGCGAGGGGCCTCGGGGTGGTCCAGGGCGTAGGAGGCGGTTTCGCCGATGCCCATTCCGCAGGAGCCGTGTCGGGCCGTGCCGCGGGCCAGTTCGCGGGCGCGGTTGACGGCCTGGTGGTACGGGGTCGTCAACAGGGCCGAGGCGTCCGTCGTGAGGCGGTCCAGGGCGTCGGGGACGCCCAGGGCGCGCAGGTGGGCGGCCTCGGCGGCCAGGGCCAGGGGGTCGACGAGCATGAAGCGGGACAGGTGGGTCCGGACGTCCGGGGTGAACGTGCCGGACCCGAACTGCGCGAACGTGTGGTGGCGGCCGTCGGTGGTCACCACGTTGTGCGCGGCCTGGGCGCCGCCGTTGAAGCGGACGACCGTCCGTGCCGAGCCCTGGGCGCACAGGCGGTCCACGACGGTGCCCTTGCCGGAGTCGCCGTAGCCCAGGTCGACGACGATGTGATGGGTCATAGCCGGGTGGTGCCGCGGGGCAGGTCGTTCGAGAGGTCCAGCGGGGTGCTCGCCTTGGCGACCGCGCCGCGGCGCAGGGGGGCGAGGGCGCGGGAGACGACCTCGCCGGCGTTCGAGCCGACCTCCTCGAGGTGTTCCAGGCCCTCGTCGAGGTCGATGGCGTCCTCGGCGAGGCCGATGGTCAGGGCGATGGTCTCGCAGACGGCGTCGAGGTCGTCGAGGCGGATGACGTTCTGGCCGAGGAGGCCGCGCCAGAACTCCAGGAGCTTCGGGTCCTCGGCGTGGAACGTGCCGGTGGGGATGAAGTAGTAGACGTCGAAGCGCTCCTTCAGCTCTGCGACGAGTTCGGCGATCGGGATGTCCCGCTTCAGGTCGTCGCCGATGACCTTCTTCACCTCGGCCTTCTTGACCTTGGCGTACGCCAGTTCGTCGCCCATGAGGAAGAGGTAGCCGCGCTTGCCGCGCTTCTCCCAGCAGTCCATGGCGGTGTGCCGGGCCATGAAGTACATCGCCAGCTCGTAGGACTCCGTCATCTGGCCGCCGCCTCCGCCTTCCAGCAGGATGCGGCCCAGGTCGTCGTCCATGCGGTTGTCGGACTCGAACTGCCCGATCTGCAGCGGGGCGCGGTCGCAGGTGGCGTCGCCGATCGCACCGAACAGGATGTGGGGGTCGGTGACGTAGCCCTTGCGCAGGATCAGGCCGAGCAGCTCGGGGAGCTTGGTCTGCAGTGCGCGCGGCACGTTGCGCATCGAGCCGGTGACGTCGAACAGCACCGCGATCGCCTGCGACTCGGGGTGCTCGTCGTTGTCGCGGCTCTCCCGGACGGTCACGCCGTGCGGGTCGAGGGCGGGGTGGACGTGGCGGGCGCCGCTGTCGGAGTGGGCGAAGGCGCTCGCCCCGGTGGCGCGGCGGTAGCTCGCCGCGGCGGCGTAGACGTCGGTGGACCAGGTACCGCTTCCCATGAGGGTTCTCCTTGTGTCGCGGGGGTTCAGAGGGCGAAGGGACGGAACTTGCGCGGCCCGTACAGGCGCTCCAGGAGCTCGTCCAGCTCCTCCAGAAGGCGCCAGGCGTCCGAGGGGCGCTTCTTCTGCGCGGGCAGGGTGCAGCCTCGTGCGAAGTTCCGCAGCGGGTCCGGGATCTTCGGGCCCATCAGGTAGGTCATGCAGCGGGCGGCCAGGAACAGGTCGGTGGCAGGGGAGGCGGGTTCGCGTCCGGGCACCTCCGGCGGGTACCAGGACGCCCTGTCGCTCACCAGCGCAGGCACCCGTTCGCCGGGATCGGCGGAGGCCGACACCGAATAGCACCAGTCGACCAGTACGAGGCCGTGCTGCTCGGGGTGGATCAGCACGTGCTCGGGCAGCACCGCACCGTGCAGGACGCCCGCCCGGTGCGCGAAACCGAGCGCCACGAGCAGCCTGCGCCACATCCAGGCCGCGTCCCGCGGGTCCACCCCGTCCGGGCGGGCCTCCCTCACCTCGGCGAGCGTGTGGAAGCCCTCCAGGCGGGCGAGAACGTTGCCGCTGCGGCCTTCGTAACGCAGGTTCTCCACCAGTTCCGGCACGTACGGCAGGAACTGGGGGTCGCCGTCCTTGCGCAACCGCCGCAGCGCGGTGGCCTCGCGTTCCAGCAGGTCGTTGTCGGCCGGGTCGCGGGGAAGCTTGAGGATGGCGGAGCCGCCGTCGCGGGTGAGCGCGAACAGGTCGGCCAGGTCTCCTCTGGCCAGCTTCGGTCCCACCTCGTAGCGGTGCTTCCGAGTGGTGATCGTCACCGTCTCCCCGCGGCCGTAGGAGCGCCATTTGGCGGCCAGCCGGGTGAACGCCGTACCGTCGGCACCGGTGTCGGGGTGCAGCAGGCGGGCCATCCGGTGGTAGACGCGCACGGCCTCGGCCGGGTCGGCCCCGAAGATCTCCGCGGCGGGGCGGTCGAGGAGCGCCAGCACGGTGTCCCTGTTCATGCGGGCTCCTATCGCAGGTCGTCCTCGCTGCTGGGCCGCAGCAGCGCGGGGTGCAGCAGGCGGGCGTCGCCGGCGCGGTAGAGCCGGGCGCGGGGGCCGCCTCGACGGCCGCCGGTCGGGGTGGTGTCGCCGGTGCCTTCGACGAAGCCGGGCACCGACAGCACCTTGCGGTGGAAGTTGCCCGCGTGCAGGGGCTCGCCCCAGACCGACTCGTAGACCGCGCGGAGCTCGGGGATGGTGAAGGACTCACCGAGGAAGGCGGTGGCCAGCGGGGTGTATTCGAGCTTGGCGCGGGCACGCTCCAGCCCGTCGGCGAGGATCCGCGCGTGGTCGAAGGCGAGCCTGCGGGTGGTTCCGGGCGCCTGGGAGGCGGCCGCGGTCAGCCGCAGCGCCTCGACCGGGATCCAGGAGGCGTCGGCGGCGTCGCTTCCGGCCTGCGGGTCGGGCAGATCCGGGCCGAACGCCAGGTAGGCCACCGAGATCACGCGCATGCGGGGGTCGCGTCCCGGCTTCCCGTAGGTGCCGAGCTGCTCCAGATGGACGCGGCCCAGCGCCTTGGTGGTCAGCCCGGTCTCCTCCGCGAGCTCGCGGGCGGCGGCCTCGCGCAGGTCCTCCTCGTCCTCGACGGCCCGGACGAACCCGCCGGGCAGCGCCCACCGGCCGGCGAAGGGGGGCTCGGCCCGCCGGATCAGCAGGACGTGCAGCACGCCGTCGCGAATGGTGAGCGCCACGACGTCCACCGTCACCGCGATCGGGTCGTAGGCCCGCGGGTCGTACTCGGCGAGGAACTCCTCTTCGCTCATCCCGCCACCTGTCCCTTCCCGGCTCCGCCGGTCTATCTCAAATTGAGTAAAACTCTAACTGAGAACAACATAACCCGGGGCGCGCGGGATGTCCAGCGGCTACGATCATCGGGTGGGGAAGGAGCCCTTTGATGGCGCAGGCTTACGTGCAGGTGACCACCACGGTCGACGAGCGGGCCGAGGCGGCCGAGCTGGCCGCCGTGGCGGTGTCCGAAAGGCTGGCCGCGTGCGCGCAGGTCCTCGGGCCGATCTCCAGCACCTACTGGTGGGAGGACGAGATCGAGACGGCCGAGGAGTGGATGGTCCTGTTCAAGACCACGGCCGACCGCTTCGAGGAGCTGGCCGGCCTGATCAACGAGCAGCACTCCTACGAGACGCCGGAGATCATCGCGACGCCCGTGGTGGCCGGGAGCGCCGACTACCTCGGCTGGGTCAGCGCGCAGACCGCCGAGCCGGCGCTCGAAGAGGACGAACTGGAGATTTTGGACTAGCGACCGTTTGGTCTTGCCGCGTCGCGGTGACATATCGCACCATAAGGCGTCGCTTGACTGAGGAGCCGCCATGGCCGCCGCGCAGGATCACGGGCTGTTCGGGCCGGGTTCGGTCACCTGGCGGATCATGGGCGAGCCGGTGCTCATGGTCGGCGGGTTCCGCGCGCTGCTGCTGCAGGCGCTGCACCCGCACTCGATGTGGGGGACGGCGCAGAACTCCGCGCTGATGGACGCCGACGCCGCCTGGTCGCGGCTGGGCCGCACGATCGAGTTCGTGGGCGTGCGCACCTGGGGGAGCACCCAGGAGGTCGAGCGGGTCGGCCGGCGGGTGCGCAAGCTGCACTCCAAGCTGAGCGGCGTCGACCGGCGGACCGGCGAGGTCTTCCCGGTGGACGACCCCGAGAACCTGCTGTGGGTGCACCTGGGCGAGGTCGACTCCTACCTCGACGTCGCGCGCCGCGCCGGGGTCGGGCTGTCCCGCGCCGACTGCGACCGCTTCGTGGACGAGCAGCGCCGCGCCGCGGCCGTCGTCGGGCTCGACCCGGCGGAGGTCCCGGGCTCGGTGGAGGAGATGTCCGACTACTACCGGGCGATGCGGCCGCACCTGTACGCCTGCGACGAGGCGAAGCAGGGGCTGCGGCGCCTGCTGAACCCGCCGGTGCCCCTGCCGTACGCCGCGGCGCTGAAGCCGATCGCGCCCCCGCTGGCCGCGCTGGTCGTCGCGACGCTCCCGCGCTGGGCGCGGCGGATGTACGGCCTCCCGGGCCTGCCGACCTCCGACCTGGCCGCGACCGCGGCGCTGCGCGCGCTCCACCGCTCGACCCGGCTGGTGCCCGCCTCACTGCGCTACCCGCCGGAGGCCCGGCGCGCCCGCGACCTGACCGCGGAGACCCTCGACCACGCCGCCTGAGCCCGCGACTCGACCGCGGTGGTGCTCGGCCGCGTCGCGGGGCGCGCGGGCCGTCCGCAACGGGTGCTCGGCGCACCGCAGAAGCCCGTGAGCCGACCACGGCGGCGCCGGACCGCGCCGGGGGAGGGCGGGGTCAGCCGCGGCGCATGAGCCTGCCGACGGCGGCCATCAGCTCCTCGGACATCTCCTCGCTCTTGCCCTCCGCGGCGCTCTTGGTGACGCAGTGCCGCACGTGGCCGTCGAGCAGGCCCAGGGCGACCTTGTCCAGGGCGGCCTGGATCGCGCTGATCTGGGTGAGGACGTCGATGCAGTAGCGGTCCTCGTCGACCATGCGCTCGATGCCGCGCACCTGGCCCTCGATCCGGCGCAGCCGGGTCTGCAACTGGTCCTTGGTCGCGGTGTAGCCGCGGGTGGTCATGGCGGGCCTCACAATCGCCGGGCGGGGTGGTGTACAGACTACCAACCCCCAGGGGGTATGATCTGTTCCTGTCGATATACCCCTACGGGGTATCCCTATCGGAAGGAGTACCCGTGTCCGAGCGCACCTACACCGTCCAGGGCATGACCTGCGGCCACTGCAAGGCCTCGGTGACCGAGGAGGTCGGCGAGGTCTCCGGCGTCACCGGCGTGGACGTGGACCTGGAGAGCGGCAAGGTCGTCGTCAGCGGCGAGGGCTTCACCGACGACCAGGTCCGCAAGGCCGTCGAGGAGGCCGGCTACCAGGTCGTCTGAGCCGCGGGCTACGCGTCCGGCGGGACGTTCCAGGAGGTGAAGACCTCCCGGCCGTGCTCGAAGCCCAGCGTGCAGGTGGTGCCCGTGCGCAGGGCGAACAGCCTGCCGTGGTCGGCGGGCAGGCCCAGCCAGCGGGCCGCCAGGACGCGCAGCACGTGCCCGTGCGCCACCAGCGCCACGTCCCCCTCCGCCAGGAAGGGGCGGGCCGCCGCGATCACCCGGTCGCAGCGCGCGCCGACCGCCTCCACGCTCTCGCCCGGCGTCCTGCCGGGGACGATCTCGTGCGTCCAGACCGCCCACCCGGGGATCTCCTGGCGGATCTCGGCGGTGGTGCGGCCCTCGTACCCGCCGTAGTCCCACTCCCACAGGTCCTCCAGCGGCTCGGCGTCGCCGAGGCCGACCAGCCGCGCGGTGGTGCGGGCGCGCAGCGCGGGGGAGCAGAAGGCGCGGACGACGTGGCGCGCGGCCACCCGCGGGGCCAGGGCCGCGGCCTCCTCCTCGCCGCGCGGCGTGAGGGGGAGATCGGTCCGTCCGGTGTGCTTGCGCACCCGGCTCCACTCGGTCTCCCCGTGGCGCAGGATCAGCAGTTCCCCCATGGGCATCACGTTACGGGACTCCGGGCCCTTCCAGAAGCTCCGAGAGCGGGGTGAAGGGGAGCCCGTGCGCCTGCGCGACACCGGGATGGACGAGCCGGCCGGCGTGCGTGTTGAGGCCGCGCGCCAGCGCGGGGTCCGCCCGCAGCGCCTCCGCCCAGCCCCGGCCGGCCAGGGCCAGCGCGTAGGGGAGCGTCACGTTGGACAGCGCGTACGTCGAGGTGTGGGGCACCGAGCCCGGCATGTTGGCGACGCAGTAGAAGAGCGAGTCGTGCACCCGGAACGTCGGGTCGGTGTGGGTGGTGGGGCGGGAGCCCTCGAAGCAGCCGCCCTGGTCGATGGAGACGTCCACCAGCACCGAGCCCGGCCGCATCCGGCCGACCAGCTCGCGGGAGACCACGGTCGGCGCCTTGGCGCCGGGGACGAGCACCGCGCCGATCACCAGATCCGACCGGAGCGCCTGCCGCTCCACCGCGTAGGCGCTGGAGACCAGGGTCCGGATGCGCGCCCCGTAGCGCGCCTCGACCAGGCGGAGCCGGTCGACGTCCACGTCCATGATCGTCACCAGGGCGCCCATCCCCGCGGCGATCCGCGCCGCGTTCAGGCCGACGACACCGCCGCCCAGCACCAGCACGTCGGCGGGCGAGACCCCGGGGACGCCGCCGAGCAGCACCCCGCGGCCGCCGTTGAAGCTCAGCAGGTGGTGCGCGCCGGCCTGCGCGGCCAGCCGCCCGGCCACCTCCGACATCGGCGCCAGCAGCGGCAGCGCCCCGCCGGAGGTCTGCACCGTCTCGTAGGCGATCGCGGTGACCCCCGCCTCCAGCAGCGCGTCGGTGCACGCGCGGGAGGCGGCCAGGTGCAGGTAGGTGAAGAGCACCTGGCCCTGCCGCATCCGGTGGTACTCGGCGGCGACCGGCTCCTTGACCTTGAGGATCAGCTCGCCCTCGGCCCACACCTCGTCGGCGGAGGCGGTCAGGACGGCGCCCGCCCGCGCGTACTCGCCGTCCGGCAGGGCCGAGCCGGCGCCCGCGCCGCGCTCGACGAGCACCTCGTGGCCCGCGCCGACGAGCGCGTGCACCCCCGCGGGGGTGACGGCCACCCGGTCCTCCTGCTCCTTGATCTCGCGTGGAACGCCGATCCTCACCGCATCGCCCCCAGGGTCAGCCGCGTACCCCAGAAGGGTTCCCGCTCCCGCTCACAGCCACTCCTCGGCGATGGCGAAGGTCAGGCGCTCCAGGAGCGGGCCCGCGGCGCTGATGCAGCGTTCCACATCGGGCTCCAGATCGGTGAGCGGATAGGCGGCGCTGATCCGCGCCCGGCGCAGCTGCTCGCCGGTGAGCGCCCTGCGGCCGCAGACGGCCACCACCGGGACGCCCGCGCGGGCGGCGGCGCGGGCCACGCCCACCGGCGCCTTGCCGCGCAGGGTCTGGGCGTCCAGCGAGCCCTCCCCGGTGATCACCAGCCGGGCCCCGGCCAGCTTCTCGGTGAAGCCGAGCAGGTCCAGCAGGTAGGCGATGCCCGGTTCGACCCGGGCGCCGAGGAACGCCAGCGCGGCGAAGCCGACACCGCCGGCCGCGCCCGCTCCCGGACGGTCCCGGGCGGGCCGACGCACCGCGGCCTCGGCCAGGTCGGCCCAGCGGCGCAGCCCGGCCTCCAGCGTCTTCACGCCCTCCCGGTCGGCGCCCTTCTGCGGCCCGTAGACGGCGGCGGCGCCCTCCCGGCCCAGCAGCGGGTCGTCGCCGTCGGTGGTGACGACGACCTCCAGGCCGCCCAGGTCGTTGAACCCGCGCAGGTCCAGCGCGTGCAGCCGGCGCAGCGCCGCCCCGCCGGGCGGCAGCCGGTTGCCGCCGGCGTCCAGCAGCCGGGCGCCCAGCGCCTGGACGAGCCCGGCGCCGCCGTCGGTGCAGGCGCTGCCGCCCAGGCCCAGCACGATCCGGCGGGCGCCGCCCCGGGCCGCGGCCAGCAGGAGCTGGCCCGCGCCGAGGCTGGAGGCGCCGAGCGGCCGAAGCCGCCCCTCCGGCAGCAGGTGCAGCCCGGCGGCCTCGGCCAGCTCCACCACGGCGGTGTCGCCGCGGACGGCGTACCCGGCCTCGACCGGCTCTCCCGTCGGACCCGCGACCCGTGCCGAGCGGCGGGTGAAGCCGGCGGCGACGGCGGCCTCGACCGTGCCGTCGCCGCCGTCCGCGACGGGCAGCATCACCAGCGGGACGCCGGGCCGGTGCCGGGCCAGCCCGGCCGCGAGGCGGGCGGCCGCCTCGGAGGCGCTGAGCGAGCCCTTGAACTTGTCCGGGGAGATGAGGACGTGCCCGGTGGGTGAGGCCACCACATGCCTTTCTGGCCGCGATTCGCAGGGGATGGCATCCATTGAAGCCCACCCGGCCGCGTCCGCAGGGGAGAGTGGCCCAGCCGATATGGAAACGGCTACCCGGAGCCTCTTGCCAAGGCGCCGGGCAGCCGTTCTCAGCGGTTCGCTCAGATGCCGAAGAGCCGCTGCAGGGGATCGAGCGCGAAGAAGACGGCGAAGACGGCGGTGATGACCCACAGCAGCCAGCCGGCGCGGCGGCCCAGCGCGGTGCGCACCACGGTGTAGGCCACGACGCCGGCGCCGATGCCGGTGGTGATCGAGTAGGTGAAGGGCATCATCACGATGGTGACGAAGGCCGGGACGAGCATCTCGGGGTCGGACCAGTCGATCTTCGCCACCTGGGCCATCATCATCGCGCCGACGATCACCAGCGCGGGCGCCGCGGCCTGGGCGGGGACCACCGAGGCCAGCGGGGTGAAGAACAGGGTGAGCGCGAACAGGCCGCCGGTGACCAGGTTGGCCAGGCCGGTGCGGGCGCCCTCGCCGATGCCGGCCGCGGACTCGACGAAGACGGTGTTGGCCGAGGAGCTGGTGAGCCCGCCCAGCGCCGCCGAGACGCCGTCGACGGTGAGGATGCGGCCCAGGCCCGGGACCTGGCCCTTCTCGTCGGCGGTGCCGGCCTCCTCGCTGAGGCCCACGATGGTGCCCATGGCGTCGAAGAAGCCCGACAGCACCAGGGTGAACAGCACGACCAGCGCGGTGACGACGCCGGCCCGGCCGAAGCCGCCGAAGACGTCGACCTGTCCGAACAGCGACAGGTCGGGCATGGCCAGCAGCTGGTCGGGCAGGTGCGGCGTCACCAGGCCCCACTGCCCCTCGGGGACGGTGGCCACGGCGTTGATCACCACGGCCAGGACGGTGCCCGCGACGATGCTGATGAGGATGGCGCCGGGCACCCGCCGGGCGTGCAGCACGAACATCAGCAGCAGGGTGAACACGAAGACCACGATGG
Source organism: Actinocorallia libanotica (assembly GCF_039525175.1). Lineage (NCBI taxonomy): Bacteria > Bacillati > Actinomycetota > Actinomycetes > Streptosporangiales > Thermomonosporaceae > Actinocorallia > Actinocorallia libanotica. The sequence continues at coordinate 2,193 of NZ_BAAAHH010000030.1, read as the reverse complement.
GCCAGCCGCGCAGCAGCCCGCCCTGGCCGAGGGTGAGCACGGTGCCCTCGCCGGAGCTGACGAAACCGGCGTCGACCAGGCCGATGAGGGCGATGAAGGCGCCGATGCCCGCGGTGATGGCGTACTTGAGGGCCAGCGGGATGGAGTCCATGATCATCTGCCGGACGCCGGTGACGGCGAGCAGCACGATGATCACGCCTTCCAGCACCACCAGGCCCATCGCCTGCGGCCAGGTCATCTGGGGCGCGGCCTGGTAGGCGACCACGGCGTTGATGCCCAGGCCCGAGGCGACCGCCATGGGGACGTTGCCGACCAGGCCCATGAGCACGGTGGCGATCGCCGCGGACAGCGCCGTCATCGCGGTGAGCTGCGGGATGGACAGCTGCGCGCCGGTGACGTCGGTGGCCCCGCCGAGAATGATGGGGTTCAGCAGCAGGATGTAGGCCATCGCCACGAAGGTGGTGATACCACCGCGGAACTCGCGGCCCACCGTGGTCCGCCGCTCCGTCAGAGCGAAACGCCGCTCCAACAGTGAACTTCCCGCCATTTCGGTCCTTTCATAAGTGCGTCGGCCGATTTCCGTAAACGGCCAACGCAGATTATGGCGTCACCAGACAGGTGGTGTACCCCGCGGGGGTCACCTGGAGTTCGATTCGATCACCCGGTGTGAACTCAAAAATGACCTGGATTTCCGGAAATTTCGTAGTGAAGTACTGACCGGCCGCCGCACGCGCCCGGTAGAGCCCGGCCTCGGCGACCGGGAAGACGATCTCCCCGGCGCCGCCGGTGGCGCCCTCCTCCACCGCCTGCCAGGTGTTCCCGTCGTAGCGGTCGAGGCGGACGGGCAGGTCGGCGGCAGGACGGCCGCGCACGGCGTCGAGGGCGCGCAGGGTGAGACTCATGTCCCTATCCTGCATGATTCGGATGATCCTCCAAACTTCCGCCACTAGCCTGTAGGGGTGAAACTCCGGGATCTTCTAGGTATGAGCGGTCTGGGGTTGCGGCTGCTGTCCGGCGGGCACGCGCTGGACCGCCCCATCCGCTGGGTCTACCTGACGGAGCTGCCGGAGGCCGGGCGCTACCTGTCGGGCAACGAGCTGGTGCTCACCGGGCTGATCGGCCCGCAGCTGCGCGAACGCCCCGAGGCGCTCGTCGACGAGCTGGTCGACGCCGGGGCCACCGCGTTGGGCGTGGGGCTCTCGGTGCAGGACGAGGTGCCCGAACGGGTCAGGGAGGCGTGCGAGCGCGTCGGCCTCCCGCTGGTCGAGGTGCCGCGCGAGGTGTCGTTCGCCACCATCAGCGAGGTGGTCACCCGGCGGCTCACCGCCGAGCGGGCCGCGGGCCTGGCCACCGTGCTGGGCCGGCACCGCAGGCTGATCTCCTCGGTGGCCGAGGGGTCCGGGCTGGCCCGGGTGTTCGAGCTCACCCGCGCCGAGCTCGGCCGGTCCTGCTGGGTGGTCTCCTCGACCGGGCGGGTGGTCGTGGGCCCCGGGCGCGAGCTGCCCGGCGCCGAGGGCCTGGCCGCCGAGTACCTCTCGGCCGACCGGCTCCCGCACGTGGTGGCGCGGCCCGGCGGCGCCACCCACACCCTGCTGCCGATCAACACCAGGGCCGCGCACCGGGTCGCCGGATGGTTCCTGGTCTGCGAGGGCGCGCTGGTCGACGTGCCGGAGGAGAGCCGGGAGTCGGCGTACGAGCTGGCGGCGCTCACCGCACTGGAGCGGGCGCGCCTGGCCGAGGGGCACCGGGTGGAGCGGCGGCTGCTGGACGCGCTGCTGGACCCGGGGGTGACCGAGCCGAGCGAGGTCGCCGCCCGGATGCGCGCCTGCGGCCTGGACCCCGAGCGCCGGTTCGTCGCGGTGGCCTGCGCGTTCGGCGGGCCGGGCGAGGCCGAGCCGGGCGACGCGGTGGCGGTGCTGCGCGAGCTGATGCCCGAGGCGGCGGCGGTGACCGCGCTGGAGGACGAGGCGGTGACCGTCGTCCCCGCCGACGACCCCGGCCTGGTCGAGCAGCTGCGCGCCGGGGCGGCGCTGCTGGAGACGGCGCTGACCCGCGAGCGGCTGACCGTCGGCGTCAGCGGCCCGGCGCCCGGCCCGTCGCTGCTGCGCGGCGCGGTGGAGGAGGCGCGCCACACCCGGCGGCTGGCGGGGGCCCGCCGCGCCCGGGGCGCCCACCTGGTGACCAGCGACGAGA
>NZ_BAAAHH010000029.1:0-107221 GCF_039525175.1 Actinocorallia libanotica | reverse complement strand
GGGCGCCGCCCCCCCCCCCCCCCCCCGCCGCGCCAGCGCGAGCTGGACGTAGAAGGCCTCGTCCCACTTCAGGCGGCGCCGGGCCGCGGCGAGCTCCTCCTCGTCGCGGGGGCGGTGGATGCGCTCCAGCGCCTCGGCCAGCGGGATCAGGTGGTGCCGAGCCAGCACCTCGGGCGGCATGGGGTCGGGCACCTGCAGGTCGGGGAGGTCCAGGACGTAGTCCACCGTCCGTTTGATCTTCCAGGAGGCGATCTCCTTGGCCGCCGGGTAGATCGGGATCGGCCTGGTGGCGTACTCCTCAACCGCCTCGGCGGACGCCCGTTCGGGGATGACCTCGAAGTCGGGGTGGTTGAGCTGGACCTTGCCGCGGAAGCTCCCGACCCTGCCCGCGATCATCGCCAGGGTGCCCTGCTGCAGCTCCTTGTCGGCGCGGTGGACGCCGGTGCCGAAGAAGCTCAGCTGGAGGGTGTTGCCGGTGGCGTCCTGGACGGTCACCTCGAACAGCTGGTAGGGCCTGCGCTGGAGCTTGCGCAGCTCCCGCCGGATGACCCGGCCGACGATCGTGACGTCCTCGCCCTCGGCCAGCGAGGCGAGGTCGGTCAGCTCGCCGTGCCTGACGTAGCGGCGCGGATAGTGGCGCAGCAGGTCGCCCACGGTGCGCATGCCCCACTTGGACTCCAGGACCTTGGCGGGGTTCTTGGTCACCGTCGTCACGAGACCGCTGTTGAGACTCACCACGAGCCCATTACAGCCGATCCCGCCGACATCCGGCCCGCGCGCGGGCGGACGCGGCACGGCGGGGGTGAGGCGTCCCACGTGCGCGGGCGCCAACTTCCGGTCCGAACCGCCCATCAGAACACCATGTGGCCCGGCAGAATGGTAAAGATCACTCGGGTCACTTGCTTATTTCGGTAAAACCGGGCAATCCTTAAGTAAGTGCCCGGAAACCCCCCACAATGAAGTGGAGATCTTCCATGGTCACCCTGACCTCTACCGACTGCCTGCGCGAGCTCGCCGACCGGCTGACCGACCGCGGTCTGCGCGTCCGGATCGACCAGCCCATCGGCCGGCCGCGGGCACTGCACGTCAGCAACCCCGGCGTCTCCGGCTCCGCCGAGACCGTCTTCCTCGAGGACCGGGCCCTGTGGTGGTCCTGGGGCGACCTGCTGGCCGCGGAGAGCAACCTCGACGCCGCCGCCGCGGGCATCTGCCGGCTCCTGGGCGCGCCCGCGCCCTCCTGGAACTAGAACCCTCCCGGCCGGCCTCCGTCCGGCCGCCCCGAGGCCCCGGCCGCGGTGAACCTTCCTCATCCCCCTGAGGCTCACCGCGCCCGGGGCCTCCCCCTTCTCCGCCTACTCCACGCCGAACAGCACCGGGTAGAGCACCTGGCCCCCGTCGTAGACCGTCAGCTCCACGTCGGGACGCCGGGCCCGCAGCTCCTCGGCCACCTCGGCGACGAGGCCGGAGGGCACGCCCGTCCCGGTGATCAGCGTCACCAGCTCCCCGCCGCCCGACAGCATGCGGCCCAGCAGCTCCCGGGCGACCACGCCCGGCTCCGCGCCGATCAGCACCACATCGCCCTCCAGCAGCCCCAGCACATCGCCGGGCTGGCAGATGCCCACGCTGGTCATCGCCTCCTCCACGGCGATCTGGAGGCTCCCGAAGCGGGTGGCGCGGGCGGTGCCCGCCATCGCGATGACGTCCTCGTCGAAGGGCCGCCGCGGATCGTGCACGGCCAGCGCGGCGAGCCCCTGCACCGACGCCCGCGTCGGGATCACCGCGATCTTGACGCCGCTGTCGCGGGCCCGCGTCGCCGCCGCCTCGGCCAGTCCCAGCACCTCCGGCTCGTTGGGCAGCACCGCCACCTCGTCGCCGGCCAGCAGGATCGCCTCCACCAGGACGGCCAGCTGCGGCAGCCCGCCCGACGGGCGCCGCACCACCGCCGCCCCCGCCTCCTCGAACAGGGCGGCCAGGCCGTCAGCCGCGGTCACGGCCACCACGCCGCGGCCGGTGTGCGGGGCGCGCGGGGCCGGCGCGGTGCCCAGGTGGGTCACCCGGATGCGGTAGGCGCGGCCCGCCTCCAGGCCCGCTTCGATCGCCGCGCCCGCGTCGTCCACGTGGACGTGCACGTTCCACAGCCCGTCGCCGCCGACCACCACCAGCGAGTCGCCGAGCCCGTCCAGGGCGGCGCGCAGCTCCGGGATCCGCTCGTCCTCGGTCTCCAGCAGGTAGATGACCTCGTAGCCGTGGTCCTTCTCCTCGGGGCGCACGATGACGGCGCTCCGGCTCTCGTCCCGGGCGGGCACCTCGTAGCGTTCGGGGAACTCCTCGGTCGCCACCGCGGCGAGGGCGTCCAGCAGCACGCACAGGCCGGCTCCGCCCGCGTCCACCACGCCGCGCTCGGCCAGCACGTCCAGCTGGCCCGTCGTCTCCCGCAGCGCCCTGCGCGCCCCTCGCGCCGCCGACTCGGCCACCTCCGCCACCGACCGGCCGCCCGCCGCCTCCGAGGCCGCCCGCAGGACGGTGAGCATGGTGCCCTCCACCGGGTGCGCCACCGCGGCCCTGGCCAGCTCCGTCGCGTACGCCAGCGCCTCCTCCAGCAGGAGGCCGTCGGTGCGGCTCCCGGCCCCCAGGATCTCCGCGAGGCTGCGCAGGATCTGGCTGAGGATCACCCCGGAGTTGCCCCGCGCGCCCATCAGCGCGCCCCTGCTCAGCGCCCGCCACACCTGCGGCAGCGGCGCCTCCGGCGGCAGCCCGGCCGCGCCCTCGGCCGCCGCCAGGACGGTCAGGTGCAGATTGGTGCCGGTGTCGCCGTCGGGCACGGGGAAGACGTTCAGCGCGTCGATCTCCCGCCTGGTCCGGCCCAGGGCCTCGGCGGACAGCTCCACCCAGCGCCGGACCGCCGACGCGTCCAGAATGTCGAGCACCAGCACCTCCTAGGCTTCAGAGCGTATTCCGCAGTGGGGCGTCTTGTTCGTCACCTGGTGCGCGGATCCTCCGGAGACCTCCGCCTCCGATTCGCCTCCCGGGCCCCGGTGGGCTAACCTTGTGAGGCGTCCCCCGCGTGGGGACCTTTTCATGTCTTTCCGTGTGACCGCCCCGGCGCCGCCGTGTGCCCCGGGCCGTCCGTTTTCTCGACTGTTTGGAGTTACCGTGGCTGCCAACTGCGAAGTGTGCGGCAAGGGCCCCGGCTTCGGTATGAGCGTGTCCCACTCGCACCGTCGCACCCCGCGCCGTTGGAACCCCAACATCCAGCGCGTCCGCGCGGTCGTCAGCGGCACCACCAAGCGCGTGAACGTCTGCACGTCCTGCCTCAAGGCCGGCAAGATCCAGCGCCCCCTGGCCCGCTAGGACGCAACGCCCCTCGCAAGACCCGGTCGCCGCACGGCGCACCGGGTCTTCGCCGTCCGCCCGGCCCTCACCCGGCCGTCGCTCAGCCGGCCCTCACCCGGCCGTCGCTCAGCCGGCCCTCTCCGGCCCGCCGTCCTCTTCCGGCCCGTCCGCCTCCTCCGGCTCCGCGCCGCACCCGTGCGCCAGCAGCCACGCCAGGAAGCTCCGCCGGCCCTCGGCGGTGCCCTCGGCGAGCTCGACGCTCCCGGTGCCCGCCCGCACCCGCGCCGTCCGCCCCTCGCCCGCCGCCAGCCAGCGGCACAGCCCCTCGGCCAGGACCGCGGCGGTGGACCCGGAGAACAGCGAGACGGCCAGCGCGCCGCTGGCCATGGCCTTCCCGGGACCGTCCGGCGGAGGCAGCAGTGTCACGAAGTCCACCGCGAGCCCGTGCTCCCACAGCTCCCGGCGCAGCCTCCGGGCCAGCTCGTCGCCGCGGAACGGATCCGTGTCCGGCTCGGACACCTCGATCAGGGCCACCTGCGCCATCGCCCACCCCCTCTCACCCGAGTTCTTACTGCACGTCAATGAGAAGGACGCCGAGAATCGGGGGAATGGGTGCCGTTCTGAGATCTCAGTTTGAGATATTCAGCCGAACTTCCACCAGGGGTTTCGACATTACCGAGAAAAACGCCACAAGAGCGAAATGATCAAAGGGTCCGCATGCGCCAGCCGTGGTCGACCGGGCCGATCCCGGCGCCCAGCGGGAACCCGGCGGCCAGCGCCCCGGTGACGTACTCCTTGGCCGCCGCCACCGCCTCGGGAACGGTGTCGCCCAGCGCCAGCCGCGAGGCGATCGCCGAGGCCAGCGTGCAGCCCGTGCCGTGGGTGTGCCGGTTGTCGTGGCGCGGCGCGGTGAAGGTGTGCATCTCCTCGCCGTCGTAGAGCAGGTCCACCGGGGCGTCCGGAAGGTGCCCGCCCTTGACCAGCACCCAGCGGGGCCCGAAGGCCTTGACCGCCTCGGCGGCGCGCCGCTGGTCGCGCTCGGACTCCACCTTCACCCCGGTGAGGAGCTCGACCTCCCACAGGTTGGGCGTGACGACCTCGGCCACCGGCAGCAGGACCTGGCGCACCGCGTCGACGGCCTCCTCGGCCAGCAGCCGGTCGCCGTGCTTGCTGACGCCCACCGGGTCGACCACCACCGGCGCCCCGTGGCGCGCGAGCCGGGCGGCGACCACCTCCACCAGCGCGGTGGAGGCGAGCATGCCCGTCTTGACGGCCTGCGCCCCGATGTCGGACAGCACCGAGTCCAGCTGCGCCTCGACCGCCTCGGGCGGCAGCTCCCAGTACCCCTGGACGCCCAGCGAGTTCTGCGCGGTCACCGCGCACAGGACGCTCATGCCGTGCACGCCCAGGGCGAGCATGGTCTTGAGGTCCGCCTGGATGCCGGCGCCGCCGCCGGAGTCGGAACCGGCGACGGTCAGCACGCGGGGAGGGGCGATGGCCATGGTCAGACCCTATCGAACCGGGAGAGAAGCCTCAGGCGCAGTCGTATCCGTTGACCTTGCAGAGCGCCGGCTTGGACCAGGCGCCCTCGGCGGAGAAGGTCACCTTCGCCTTCTGGCGGCCTTCGAGCACGCTGAACCCGGTGAACCAGGTGGTGCCGCCGTTCTTCGCGGTCGTGTGCAGCGCGGCGCCTTCGGCCGAGACGATGACGGCGTTGGGGATGCGGAAGGACACCTTCCAGCCCTTGGCCGTCCGCGAGTCGTTGTGGACGACGGCCACCGCGGTGAAGCCGCCGGGGGTCGTCTCGTCGAGCTTGATCTCCACCCGCAGCGGCCGCTGCGAGACCGTGCGGGTGGACTGCTGGGGCAGCGACGCCTGCGACGGGCTCGCCGGAGCCGGGGAGCCGGTGTCCCCCGGCGGCTGCGCGCTCTTCTCCTCGCCCATGTCGGCGACCCCCTCGCAGCCCGCGCACGCCGCGGAGTCCTGCCCCGAAGGGGCGCCCGCGGGGAAGTTCAGCGAGATCTGCCGGGTGCTGAAGGCGGCCGCGATGACGCCGACCGCGGCGACCCCCGCCAGGAGGGGCATCAGCGGGGTGCGGCCCAGCCAGGCCATGCGCGCGGGTGCGGCGACCGGGGGCGCTCCGTCCGGAGGGGCCTCTTGTCCACTTGCCCTGTCCCAGAACTTGGTGTGTCGTCCCATCCCATCCTCTTCGTTCCTGGGATGTATACCAAAGCCCGACCAAGTCCGCCTACCGGATGAGCAACTCAAGCCCATTAAAAGACTCTTATTAACAAAGAAGCTGTCATTTAGCGACCAAAGTGGTCCCAGCCACCGCGCTCCACCCGACCGCCGTCCACGGTCACCCCCGCGCCCTCGACCACCTCGCCGACCACCCGCCACTCCGGCGGCAGCGGCCGGTCCGCGGGGAAAGTCCCGGCGAACGCGTGGTCCTCCCCGCCGGTCAGCGCGTCCCGCAGCGCCACCCCCTCGTCGAGCGGCACCAGCGCCGACGCCAGGGCGATCCCCACCCCGCCGCCCCGCGCCAGGTGCCCCAGGTCCTGCACGAGCCCGTCCGAGACGTCCAGAAGCGCCGTGGCGCCGAGGGCGCGCGCCTCCTCCCCCGCCGCGTAGGGCGGCTCAGGACGCCGGTGGGCGGCGACGAAGCGCTCGGGCACCTCCACCGCACCGCTCAGCCCCGCCAGGCCCGTGGCGGCCCAACCGAGCCTGCCGCGCACCGCCACCACGTCGCCGGGCCGGGCGCCCGTCCGGGTCAGCGGCGGCCGCCCGCCGAGGTCGCCCAGCGCGGTGACGGCCACCGTGATGGCCTCCGCGCCCACCGTGTCCCCGCCGACGATCGAGGCGCCCACCAGCGCGCACTCGTCCCGCAGCCCGTCGCCGAGCGCCTCGGCCCAGGCCACCTCCAGGGACGGCGGGGCGCCGAAGCCCACCAGCAGCGCCGTCGGCCGCGCGCCCATCGCCACGACGTCGGCGAGGTTCTGCGCCGCGGCCTTGCGTCCCACGTCGTAGGCGCTCGACCAGTCGGTGCGGAAGTGGCGGCCCTCCACCAGGAGGTCCATGGTGGCCGCGTAGCGCCCGTCCGGGGCCCGCACCACCGCCGCGTCGTCGCCCGGCCCCAGCTCCACCAGCGGCCCCTGCGGAAAGCGCCCGGTGAGCCGGGCGATCAACCCGAACTCGCCGGCCTCTGCGATCTCGATGGCGTCCCTCCCCTGAACTTCTCCGCCGGGTCAGGGTACGGTGACGATCAGTCGGCTTTTCTCCCACCCCTACCGGGAAGACCGCGATGGTGCAGGCCTATATCTTGATCCAGACCGAGGTCGGCAGGGCCGCCGAGGTGGCCGTGGCACTCGGCGCCCTCTCCGGGGTCGTCCAGTCCGACGACGTCACCGGACCCTACGACGTGATCGTGAAGGCGGCGGCCCCCAACATGGACGACCTGGGCAGACTCGTCGCCGCCGAGATCCAGACGGTGCCCGGCATCACCCGTACCCTGACCTGCCCTATCGTGCACCTGTGACACGATCGCCGCACCGAGGCGCCCTGCTCGGCCCCGTCCTCGCCGCGATCCTGGCGGTCTCCGCCTGCTCCGGCGGCCCCGTCCAGGTGACGGCCCCCTCGCCCGATCCCGCCGCCGCGCAGGCCTGCCGGGACCTGGAGCTCCCCGCGGAGGTCGACGGGCTGGAGCGCCGCGAGACCGACCCCGACACGCCCTACGTCGCGGTCTGGGGCAGCCCCCCGCTCGCGCTGCGCTGCGGGGTGCCCCGCCCGGTCGACCCGGACTCCGGCCTCATCGAACGCGTCGTGGCCATAGACGGCCTCGAATGGCTCCCCGAGGAGGCCGAGCGGCCGCGCGTGTGGACGTTGGTGGGCCGCGCCGCCTACGTCGAGGTGACGATCCCCGCCGAGTACGCCCCGGCGGGCTCTCCCCCCGGCGAGATCCTCACCGAGTTCACCCCCGCCCTGAAGAGGCTGCCCGAGAAGCCCGAGGGCGAGTACTGAGCCGGCCTCTTTTCCGCACATACCGGTCGACTCACGGTCCGAGACCGTCTTTTCCCGTGCAACGCCACGTGGCGCCGGTCACGTCCTGGGATCATGCGACCCATGCGACGTGCCCTCACCGCCGTGCTCGGCGCCTCGGTGCTCCTGGCCGGCTGCCAGAGCGCCCCGGACCGCTCCTCCCAGTCCGGGGAGGCGCCGCCGATGCGGCTGGTGTCCTACTCCGGCTGCGATGAGCTGCTGGAGTCGCTGCGCGCCTCCGCCGCCGCCCGGGTCGGCCCCTACGGTTTCGACTCGGGGATCCCCTACCTCCTCAACGACCTGCCCGCGGCGGCCGCCGGCCCGGTGCAGAAGAGCGCCACCGCCGCGAACGCGGCACCGCACTCGGGTACGAACGTGCACGAGGCCGGTGTGGACGAGCCCGACCTGGTGAAGACGGACGGCTCACGCGTCTACACCGTCGCCGAAGGCCGCCTCCAGATCATCGACGCGGCCTCCCGCAAGGTCGTGCACCGGCTGAAGCTGCCCGAGGAGTTCCAGGGCTCCGCCGACCTCCTCGTCAGCGGCGACCGCGCCCTGGTGATGCAGACCGGCTTCCCCTACACCGCGAAGCCCGCGGGCATCCTGCCCGCCCGCGGGTCGTCGATGTTGAACGTCCTGTACGTGGACCTGGCACGGCCGAGGATCCTCGGCCGGCTCAAGGCCGAGGGCACGCTGGTGGACGCGCGGCAGGTCGGCTCGGTGGCGCGGCTCGTCCTGCGCACCTCGCCCGACATCGACTTCCCCGACCTGGACTGGGGCCGTCCCGGCAGGCCGGAGCGCAAGGAGAAGCGGGCCGAGGAGCGCAACCGGGCGATCGTGCGCAAGGCGCCGCTGGAGGCCTTCCAGCCGCGCTACGACATCACGGTGGACGGGCGCAGGACGACGCACCGCGTGCCCTGCGAGCGGATCAGCCGCCCGCGGGACAGCGCCGACTCCCGAGAGATCAACATGCTCACCGTCCTCACCGTGGACCTCGCCCGGGGGTTCGGCGACGGAGCCCCCGTCTCCGCGGTCGCCGACGGGGACACCGTCTACGGCACCGGGCGGAGCCTTTACGTGACGGGTTCGTCCTGGGGCAGGCCGGTCACCCGGATCCACCGGTTCGCGATCGGCGACGGGGCGCCGCGCTACGCCGCCTCGGGCCAGGTGCGCGGCAGGCTGCTCAACCAGTACTCGATGTCCGAGCACGAGGGCCACCTGCGCGTCGCCGTCACCGACGACGACGCGCAGGTGGCGACCGTCCACGTGCTCAAGGCCGACGGCGGCCCGGCGCTGCGCGAGGTCGGCTCCCTGACGGGCCTGGGCCGGGGCGAGCAGATCTACGCGGTGCGGTTCGCCGGGACGCGCGGCTACGTGGTGACCTTCCGCCAGGTGGACCCGCTCTACGTCCTGGACCTCGCCCATCCCCGGCGCCCCCGATCCCTGGGCGAGCTGAAGATCACCGGTTACTCCGCCTACCTGCACCCCACCGCCGAGGGCCGCCTGCTGGGCGTGGGCCGCGAGGCCGACGCCAAGGGCCGCCCCCTGGGCGCGCAGATCTCCCTGTTCGACGTGACGGGCTCCCCGCGGCGGCTCTCCCGCCTCCACCTGCCCAAGGTCTACGACACCCAGGTCTCCTACGACCAGCACGCCTTCCTCCACTGGCCGCGGACCGGTCTGACCGTCCTGCCCGACACCGGCGGCAAGGCCCTCGTCCTGTCCGTCACCGACACCGCCATCACCCGCAAGGGCTCGGTGGGCCACCCGCGCGACGGCCAGATCCAGCGCTCCCTCGTCATCGGCGACGCCCTGTGGACGATCTCCCCCGAGGGCGCGAAGGTCAACGATGCCGCCACCCTCGCCCAGCGCTCCTGGATCCGCTGGAGCCGCTGACGCCCTGGAGCGCGGGGACCGGCCGGCGGACCTCCCCCTGGGGAGGTCCGTCAGCGCAGGCCGAGGGGGCGGTTCAGAGCGGTCTGGATCAGCCGGTCGACCAGGGCCGGGTAGTCCACTCCGGTGGCCGCCCACATCTGCGGGAAGGCCGAGGTCGGGGTGAAGCCCGGCATGGTGTTGATCTCGTTGAGCACCAGCTCGTGCTCGGGGGTGACGAAGAAGTCCACCCGGGCCAGGCCCTCGCAGTCCAGGGCGTCGAACGCGCGGACGGCGGTCTCCCGCAGCCGCTCGACCACCTCGGGCGGCAGGCCCGCCGGGATCTCCAGGCGGGAGGTGCCGTCGAGGTACTTGGTCTCGAAGTCGTAGAAGTCGTGCTGCCCGAGCATGACGATCTCGGCGGGCAGGCTCGCCTCGTTCGGGCCGTCCGCCACGCCCTGCAGCACGCCGCACTCCACCTCGACGCCCTCGACGCCGGCCTCGATGATCAGCTTGGGGTCGTGCTCGCGGGCCGCCTCGATCGCCGGGACGAGGTCCTCCTCGCGGGTGACCCGGGAGATGCCCATGCTGGACCCGGCGCGGGCGGGCTTGACGAACACCGGCCGGCCGAGCTGCTTGATCTCGTCCAGCTTGCGCTCGCGCTCCAGCCGCCACTCGCGGTCGGTGACGATCACGTACGGGCCCACCGGCAGCCCCCGCGCCTGCCAGATCAGCTTCATGAACGCCTTGTCCATGCCGGCGGCGCTGGCCAGGACCCCCGCGCCGACGTAGCGCACCCCGGCCAGCTCCAGCAGCCCCTGGATGGTGCCGTCCTCGCCGTACGGGCCGTGCAGCAGCGGCAGCACCACGTCCACCCCGTCGAGGGCGCGCTGCAGGTCGAGCTCCTCGGCGTCGCCGGGCACCTCGGGGAGCGTGCTCCCGGCGATGGCCAGGCTCCGCTCCGCGGGAACGCGCACCCACCGCCCGTCACGGGTGATGCCCACCGGCAGTACCTCGTAGCGGTCGCGGTCGATCGCGGCCATCACGCCGCCCGCGGTGACGCAGGAGATGGCGTGCTCTGAACTACGGCCGCCGAACACCACGGCCACTCTGATCTTCTCGGGCATGTTGCCTGACCCTACCGCCGGTCGGTGCGGGTCCTCTCCCTCCAGCAGGCCTATACCCCGTACCGCTCGGGTTTGGGCGAGCGCGACATGAGTTTGAGGGTGGCCTCCTCGATGGGCACACCGTCGTGCATGACCGCCGCCACCACCTCGGTGATGGGCATCTCCACGAAGTGCTTCTGGGCCAGCGTCAGCACCGGGCGCGAGGACTTCACGCCCTCGGCGGTCTGCTTGGTCACGGCGATGACCTCCTCCAGCGTCATGCCGCGGCCGAGGTTCTCGCCGAACGTGCGGTTGCGCGAGTAGGGCGAGCTGCAGGTGGCCACCAGGTCGCCCAGGCCGGCCAGGCCGGCGAAGGTCGGCTCCAGCGCGCCCAGCGCCACGCCCAGCCGGGTGATCTCGGCCAGGCCGCGGGTCATCAGCAGCGCCTTGGTGCTGTCGCCGAAGCCCAGGCCCGTGGCGATGCCCACGCACAGGGCGATGACGTTCTTGACCGCGCCCGCCAGTTCGCAGCCGACCACGTCGGTGCTGGTGTAGACCCGGAAGTAGGGGGTCATGCAGGCGGCCTGGAGCCGCTGGGCGGTCTCCTCGTCGCTGCACGCGGCCACGGCCGCGCCCGGCTCGCCGCGGGCGATCTCCATCGCGAGGTTGGGCCCGCAGACCACGCCGATGCGCTCGGGGCCGGCGCCCAGCACCTCGGCGATCACCTCGGACATGCGCAGGGTGGTGCCGGACTCGATGCCCTTCATCAGGCTGACCAGCACCGCGTCGGAGGGGATGTGCGGCGCCCAGGCCGCGAGGTTCTCCCGCAGGGTCTGGGCCGGCACGGCCAGGCAGACGAACTCCGCGCCCTCCAGCGCCTCGGCCAGATCGGTGGTCGCCCGCAGCCCCTCGGGCAGCGCCACCTCCGGCAGGTACTCGCCGTTGGCGTGCCGCTCGTTGACGTCGCGCACCACCTCGGCCCTGCGGCCCCACAGCACGACCTCGCAGCCGGCGTCCACCAGGACCTTCGCGAAGACCGTCCCCCAGGACCCCGCGCCCATCACCGCAACCCGTGTCACGTCTGTCTACGCTCCCTCGCACCTACGGTTCCGGACGGACTTGCCTGGGGTGGACATGCAGCTCCGGGGGTGGTCTCTGCCCGCGCAACTCACCCAGCAGCTCCGCGATCGCCCGCATGATGTCGTCCGACGCCGCTCTGAGCGTATCGGCGTCCAGGGGGCGCGCCGCATGGCCGGTCAGGTCCAGCGGCTCCCCGGCGAGCACCCGCATCGTCTTGCGGGGGAGCAGGCGCAGCCGGGAGCTGCCGTATCGCAGCAGGTCCTGCGCCCCCCAGTGGGCGACGGGGACGACCGGCGCCCCGCTGCTCAGGGCCAGCCGCGCCGCTCCGGTCCTGGCTGCCATCGGCCACAGGTCCGGGTCGCGGGTGCAGGTGCCCTCCGGATAGAAGACCAGGCACTCCCCCGCCGCCAGCGCCTCGCGCGCCTCCTCGTAGGCGAGCGAGGCCTCGCCGGTGGCGCGGGCGACGGGGATCTGCCCGATCAGCCTCAGCAGCCGCCCGGCGAGCGGGATCCGGAACAGCACGTCCTTGGCGAGGAAGACGGGGAAGCGCCCCGCCTCGTAGACGTAGTGGCCCAGGGCCAGGGGGTCGGCCTCCGACAGGTGGTTGGCCACCAGGATCACGCCGCCGGACGCCGGGATGCGGTGCCGGCCGCGCCAGTCGCGGCGCAGCAGCAGGAACAGCGGCGGTCTCAGGAGGGCGATGGTGAACAGGCGCCACCCTCGGGAGGATCGGTAGGTCATTGAGGGAGGACACCCCCTTACGGCGGTCTGGCGGACGAACGGGGACCGCAACACAATAATCTCGCCTCTGATGTCAAAGAACCTCTGGTCGATGATCGTTCCGGTGAAGCGGCTGTCCCTGGGCAAGTCCCGGCTGGCGTCCGCCGCCGGGGCGTACCGGGGCGAGCTCGCCCTGGCCATCGCGACGGACACCGTCGGCGCCGCGCTGCGCTGCGCCGCGGTGGGCGACGTGGTGGTCGTGACCGAGGACCCGCTGGCCGCGGAGCGGCTCGGCGGGCTGGGCGCGCTGGTCGTCCCGGAAGGGCCGGTGCCCGGGTTGAACGAGGCGCTGCGGCAGGGCGCCCGGTACGCCGCGCCGCGGGGCCTGGGGCTCGCCGCGCTGCAGGCCGACCTCCCCGCGCTGCGGCCCGGAGAGCTGGAGGCCGTGCTGGCCGGGGCCGAGCTCCTGCCCCGCGCCTTCCTCCCCGACCGCGCCGGGACCGGCACGGTGCTCTACAGCGCCCGCCCCGGCGAGGTGTTCGCCCCCGCCTTCGGAGGCGCCTCGCGGGACCGCCACCTGGCGCTGGGCGTGCCGGAGATCTCCGCCGGGCCGGTGCCCAGCGTCCGCACGGACGTCGACACCCTGGCCGACCTGAAGGCCGCGCTGGAGCTGGGCGTCGGGCCGCACACCGCGGCGGTGGCCGAGAAGATCCTGGCGGCGCATACCCGCTGAGCCCGCCGGGTAGCCTGCCGGGCGTGCGGGGCACCGTGAAAGGGTGACCCCTCGTAGTCGGTTGTCGTAGTCGGTTGCGACCCCTCGTAGGAGCGATGAGGACCATGCAGGGCACCGTGAAGGACTTCGACCCCGTCGAGCGCTCGGGCAGCGTGCTGCTCGACGACGGCAGCGAGCTGCCGTTCGACGCCGCCGCCTTCGACGCCGGCGGGCTGCGGCTGCTGCGGTTCGGCCAGCGGGTCAACCTCGCCTGGGACGGCGGGCGCGTCACCGCGCTCACCCTCTCGACGCTCCCCCTGCCCTAGGACCGCCCGCCCGGGGCCTCCCGGCCGCCTCCCGGCAAAGAGAGCGCCCGCACGCGGAACGTGCGGGCGCTCTTCCGGCGGGCGGGTGCTACTTGCCCGCCACCAGGTTCTTGAAGTCGGCCCCGGCCTTGAACTTGGGCACCGAGGTCGCAGGGACGTCGATGGTCTTGCCGGTCGCGGGATTGCGCGCGGTACGCGCGGGGCGATCCGCCTTCTCGAACGAACCGAATCCCGTGATGGCCACCTTCTCGCCCTTGGCCACCGTCGCCTGGATCGTGTCGAGGACCGCGTCCACGGCTTCGGCGGCCTCCTTCTTGCTGCCGCTCAGCCGTTCGGCGATCGCGTCGACCAGCTCACGCTTGTTCATAGGGTTTGCTCCTCCGGTTACCCCGTTGCGCCCCCGAAACTAAGGGCATCCCGGCAGCCGCACAATCACCCCGTGGCGAGTTTTCCCATGTCATGGCCGAAACCATCGTAAGAAAAGGGTGGTTCTATTGGGATTCGTTGGGATTCGCCCGGCGGGCACGCGGGTCGCGCTCACTCCGGCACGATGCCCCGGTCCATCTCGTCGAGGAAGACCGCCAGCCGCCGCGCCGCCAGTTCCTGGTCCCGCTTGGCCAGGTCGGTGATCGCCAGCAGGTGGCGGTGCAGCCGCATCCGCGACGGGCGCGGCAGCAGCGCGATCCGCTCGTGCGCCGCCCGCAGCCGGGCGGCGAGCAGCGTCAGCTCGGGGTCCTCCCATGCCGGCCCCGACGGCCGGACCTCGCTCGCGCCCATGCCGCCATTGTCGCAGTGGGGCGATCACCGGCCGTGCGCCGCCCCCTGCGCAACGGCCCGGAGAACACGGCGCGCACCCCGCGGAAAGGTGCTTCCGCGGGGTGCGCGCTCGTGGGGTCGGCCCGGCCCGGCTCGTGGCCCGGAGGACCGTTCTCGGCCCTGGTGCGGGCCGGGTCTACTGGGTGACCGGCAGCCAGGACGCCCGGCGGCCCTCGAAGGCCTCGATGTCCTCGGCGTGCCGCAGGGTCAGGCCGATGTCGTCCAGACCCTCCATCAGCCGCCAGCGGGTGTAGTCGTCCAGGTCGAAGGAGGCGGTGAGGCCGCCGGAGCGCACCTCGCGCTTCTCCAGGTCGACGGTGATCTCGGTGGCCGGGTCCTTCTCCACCGCGTCCTGCAGCGCGCCGACGGTCTCCTCGTCCAAGATGACCGGCAGCAGGCCCATCTTCGTGGAGTTGTTGCGGAAGATGTCGCCGAACCGGGAGGCGATGACCACCCGGAAGCCGTACTGCTGCAGCGCCCAGACGGCGTGCTCGCGGGAGGAGCCGGTGCCGAAGTCGGGGCCGGAGACCAGGATCGTGGCGCCCTCGTACACCGGGTTGTTCAGCACGAACTCCGGGTCCTCGCGCCAGGCGGAGAACAGGCCCTTCTCGAAGCCGGTCCGGGAGACCTGCTTCAGCCACACCGCGGGGATGATCTGGTCGGTGTCGACGTTGCTGCGCCGCAGCGGCACCGCGCGACCCGTGTGAACCGTGAACTTTTCCATCAGAAGTCCTCCTTACAGGTCGGCGGGGGCGGCCAGACGGCCCTTGACGGCGGTGGCGGCGGCGACGGCGGGCGACACCAGGTGGGTGCGGCCGCCGGGCCCCTGCCGGCCCTCGAAGTTGCGGTTGGAGGTCGACGCGCTGCGCTCGCCCGGGGTCAGCTTGTCGGGGTTCATCGCCAGGCACATCGAGCAGCCGGCCTCGCGCCACTCCGCGCCCGCCTCGGTGAAGACCTTGTCCAGGCCCTCGGCCTCGGCGTCCTTCTTCACCTGGACCGAGCCGGGGACGATCAGCGCGCGCACGCCGTCGGCGACCTTGCGGCCCTTGAGCACCTCGGCGACGGCCCGCAGGTCCTCCAGGCGGCCGTTGGTGCAGGAGCCGACGAAGACCGTGTCGACCTTGACCTCGCGCAGCGGGGTGCCGGCCTCCAGGCCCATGTACTCCAGGGCGCGCTCGGCGGCCTGCTTCTGGATCGGGTCGGCGAAGTCGTCGGGCGAGGGGACGTCCGAGCCCAGCGGGAGGCCCTGGCCGGGGTTGGTGCCCCAGGTGACGAACGGGGTCAGGGCGGAGGCGTCGATGACGACCTCCTTGTCGAAGACCGCGTCGTCGTCGGTGCGCAGGGTCTTCCAGTACTCGACGGCCGTGTCCCAGTCCGCGCCCTGGGGCGCGTTCGGGCGGCCCTCGAGGTAGGCGAAGGTGGTCTCGTCGGGGGCGATCATGCCGGCGCGGGCGCCCGCCTCGATGGACATGTTGCAGACCGTCATGCGGCCCTCCATCGACAGGGCGCGGATCGCCTCGCCGCGGTACTCGATGATGTAGCCCTGGCCGCCGCCGGTGCCGATCTCGGCGATGATCGCCAGGACCAGGTCCTTGGCGGTGACGCCCGGCGGCAGCGCGCCCTCGACGGTGACGGCCATCATCTTCGGCTTGACCTGCGGCAGCGTCTGGGTGGCCAGCACGTGCTCGACCTCGGAGGTGCCGATGCCGTGGGCGAGCGCGCCGAACGCGCCGTGGGTGGAAGTGTGGGAGTCGCCGCACACCACGGTCATGCCGGGCTGGGTCAGGCCCAGCTGCGGGCCGATGACGTGCACGATGCCCTGGCCGGCGTCGCCCATGGGGTGCAGGCGCAGGCCGAACTCGGCGGCGTTCTTGCGCAGCGTCTCCACCTGGGTGCGCGAGACCTGGTCGGCGATCGGCAGGTGGATGTCCTGGGTGGGGACGTTGTGGTCCTCGGTGGCGATGGTGAGGTCCGGGCGGCGGACCTCGCGGCCGCTCATGCGCAGGCCGTCGAACGCCTGGGGCGAGGTGACCTCGTGGACCAGGTGCAGGTCGATGTAGAGAAGGTCCGGCTCGCCCTCCACGCGACGCACGACGTGTGCGTCGTAAACCTTCTCGGCCAGTGTACGGCCCATCGTTCTCCCACCTCTCCATCGAGTTCCGGCTGAGTCTCCAGCCACCCTTCCAGGTCACCCCGAGTTGCGTCTCAAGTATCGAGACGGCAATATCGAGGTATGGACAACTCTAGCGGAGTCGGCGTACTGGATAAAGCAGTTCTGGTCCTCAACGCCCTGGAGGCCGGCCCCGCGTCGCTCGCCCAGCTCGTCAGCGCCACCGGCCTGGCCCGCCCCACCGCCCACCGGCTGGCCGTCGCGCTGGAGCACCACCGCATCGTCCACCGCGACACCCAGGGCCGGTTCATCCTCGGCCCGCGCCTGGCGGAGCTGGCCGTGGCGGCGGGCGAGGACCGGCTGCTGGCCATCGCCCAGCCCGTCCTCACCCAGCTGCGCGACCTCACCGGCGAGTCGGCCCAGCTCTACCGCAGGCAGGGCGACGTGCGGGTGTGCGTCGCCGCCGCGGAACGCTCCAGCGGCCTGCGCGACACCGTGCCCGTGGGGGCGGCGCTGCCCATGACCGCCGGTTCGGCCGCGCAGATCCTGCTCGCCTGGGAGGAGCCCGACCGCCTGCACCGGGGGCTGCGCGGCGCCAAGTTCACCGCCGCCTCCCTGGCCTCGGTGCGCCGCCGCAACTGGGCGCAGTCGGTGGGCGAGCGGGAGCCGGGGGTCGGCTCGGTCTCGGCCCCGGTGCGCGGCAGCGGCGGGCGGGTCATCGCCGCCATCTCCGTCTCCGGCCCCCTGGAGCGGCTCAGCCGCTCCCCCGGCCGGGTGCACGCCGCCCCGGTCGTCGCCGCCGCCGAGCGGATCAGCGAGGCGATGCGCCGCGGCGCCCAGGCCTGAGGACCGCGGCGCCCGGTCCGGGGCGCGGCCGCACGGCGGGTAGGCGCGGCCGCACGGCGAGACGGGCAAGGTAAGGGAAGGATCGAGGATTCCCCCCGGCGCGTGTCAGCACGCGCCCAGCGGCAATGCAGCCCCTGTGCTCCTTCTCCACGGCCTGCCGGCCGTCACCGCCGCCGACCTCGGTGCGGCCCGCATGCAGATGGCCCTCTCCCTGGGCTGGCACATCGTCGTCGCCTGCCTCGGCGTGGGCATGCCCGCCATCACCCTGCTCGCCGAGTGGCGCGGCCACCGCACCGGGGACGTGCACCACCGGCTGCTCGCCCGCCGCTGGGGCAGGGCGATGGGCGTGCTCTTCGCCGTCGGCGCGGTCTCGGGGACCATCCTCTCGTTCGAGATGGGACTGCTGTGGCCCGGGCTGATGGGCGTCTACGGGCAGGTCATCGGGCTGCCGTTCGCCCTGGAGGGCATCGCGTTCTTCATCGAGGCCATCTTCCTGGGCGTCTACCTGTACGCCTGGGACCGGCTCTCCCCGGGCAAGCACCTGCTCACGGGCATCCCCATCGTGGTGGCCGGGGTCGCCAGCGCCTTCTTCGTCGTCACCGCCAACGCCTGGATGCAGCACCCCACCGGGTTCGAGCTGCGGGACGGGCGCGTCACGGCGGTCAGCCCGTGGGCGGCGATGTTCAACCCCGCCACTCCCCCGCAGACCGTCCACATGATCCTCGCCGCGTTCATGGTCGCCGGGTTCGGCATCGCCGGGGTCTACGCGGTGGCGATGCTGCGCGGGCGGCGCGACCGCTACCACCGGCTGGGCTTCCTCATCCCCTTCACCGTCGCCGCGGTCGTCACCCCCGTGCAGATCGGCGTGGGCGACTGGGCCGCCCACCTCGTCGCCGAGAGCCAGCCGGCCAAGCTCGCCGCCATGGAGGGCGTCTTCGAGACCGCCAGGGGCGTCCCGCTGCACCTGGGCGGGGTCGCCGTCGACGACGAGCTGCGCTACTCGCTGGAGATCCCGTACGGACTGTCGCTGCTGGCGCACTGGGACCCCGACGCCGAGATCACCGGGCTGAACGCGTTCCCTCCCGCCGACCGGCCCCCGGTCAACGTGGTGCACTGGGCCTTCCAGATCATGGTGGGGCTCGGTTTCGCGCTGCTGCTCCTGTCGGCCTGGCTCGCCCTGTCCTGGTGGCGCCGCCGCGACCTGCCCGCCACGCCGTGGTTCCTGCGCGCCGCCGCGCTGTCCGGCGTCGCCGCCGTCCTGGCGCTGGAGGCGGGCTGGGTCGTCACCGAGGTCGGCCGGCAGCCCTGGATCGTCTACGGGATCATGCGCACCTCCGAGGCCGTCAACCCCGCGCCCGGACTGCTCTGGGGGTTCGTCCTCGTCACCGCCGTCTACGCCGTGCTGACCGCGGCGACCGTGTACGTGCTGCGGCGCATGGCCCGCGACAGGCCCGTGCCCCTGGCCCCGCAGGAGCGCGACGTCGCAGAGTTCAAGGTGATCTGACCATGCCGCTGGCCGAGATCCTGCTGGTCGTGCTGTGGGTGGGGCTGACCGCCTACGTGCTGTTCGGGGGCGCCGACTTCGGCGGCGGCGTGTGGGACCTGGTGGCCGGGACCGCCGAGCGGGGCCGGCCGCAGCGCGACGCGATCGAGCACTCCATCGGCCCCGTCTGGGAGACCAACCACGTCTGGCTGATCTTCGTCATCGTCATGGCCTGGACGGGCGTGCCCCCGGTGTTCGCCGCGATCGCCTCGACCCTCTACATCCCGCTGACCCTGGCGGCGCTGGGCATCATCGCCCGCGGCGCCGCGTTCGCCTTCCGCAAGGCCAGCACCCTGCCCTGGCAGCAGCGCCTGTTCGGCGCCACGTTCGCGTTCTCCTCGGTGTTCACCCCGTTCTTCCTGGGCACGGTCGCCGGGGCCATCGCCTCCGGACGGGTGCCGCCCGGCATCGCCGCGGGCCACCTGGTCACCAGCTGGTTCAACCCCACCTCGCTCATCAGCGGCGCCCTGGCCGTGGGGACCGCCGCCTACCTGGCCGCCGTCTACCTGACCCGCGACGCGCAGCGGGACGGAGACGAGGAGCTGGCCGAGCTCTTCCGCCGCCGCGCCCTGCTCGCCGGCGCCGCCACCGGGCTGCTGTCGGCCGCGGGCCTGCTCGTGCTGCGCGCCGACGCGCCCGGACTGTTCACCGAGCTGACCTCCGGCAGGGCCCTGCCCCTGCTGATCCTGTCGGTCGCGGCCGGTGTGGCCTCGCTCCCGCTGCTGTGGTGGCGCGCCTACCGCGCCGTGCGCGTCACCGCCGCGCTCGCCGTCACCGGCCTGCTGTGGGGCTGGGCGCTGGGCCAGTACCCGCGGCTGCTGCCGGGCGTCACCCTGCGGGACGCCGCCGCGACCGACGCCGTCCTGGCCGCCGCCCTCGGCTCCCTGGCCGTGGGCGCCCTGCTCCTCCTGCCCTCCCTGTGGTGGCTGTACGCCACCTTCCAGAAAGCGCCTCCGGCACCCGCTGACCGGGGACCCGTCGGGGAGGGGCCGTGAGCCGGGTGCGGTGGGGGATGCCGGTGTGACGGCCGGAACATTGACTCTCCGTCCAACAGGTGGGACGCTCCAGCACGGTGAAAGGCGGCGAGCGCCTGCTGAGCGGAGGGTCCATGACACCCGTCATCGAGATGCGCGAGGGGATCAGCCGGCGGGCGCGGTTGTTCGTGCTCTTCCTGCGGATGACGCTCCGGCCGCTGATGCACCGCATGCCCTTCACGCCCCGGGTCCTGCGCTACCTGTACCTCGTCGACGTGCTGGCGTTCTTCTTCATCTCGCCGCGCGGGACCAGGAAGCAGAAGGTGGACTTCGACGGGTTCAAGGCCGAGCTGGTCTGCGGGCCCGGCGTCGGGCGCTCCGAGCGGATCATCCTGTACTTCCACGGCGGCGGGTTCGTGGTCGCCGGGCTCAACACCCACCGGCGGATGGTCTCCCGCATCTCCGCGGCGGCCGGGGCGCCCGCGCTGTCGGTGGCCTACCGCCAGCTTCCCGAGGCCAACCTCGCCGGCAGCGTCGCCGACTGCGTCACCGCCTACCGCCACCTCCTGGACCGGGGCTACCGGCCGGAGCAGATCATCGTCGCCGGCGACTCCGCCGGGGGGTTCCTCTCCCTGGCCGCCCCGCTGAAGGCGATCCAGGAGGGACTGCCCGCCCCCGGCGGCATCGTCGCGATCTCCCCGCTGACGGACCTGGACGACGCCGCCAAGCTCGCGCACGAGAACCTGCGGCGGGACGCCTTCATCCCCGGGGACCGGCTGGGCCTGCTGCGCGAGCTGGTCCTGCGCGACATGGTGCCCGACCCGCTGCACTCCCCCGTCAACGGCGCCCTGGCCGACCTCCCGCCCGTCCTCATCCACGTGGGCACGACCGAGGTCCTGCGGGCGGACGCCGAGCTGATGGCCGAGCGCCTGAGCGCCGCGGGCGTCCCGGCGACGCTGACGCTCTGGGACCGCCAGCCCCACGTCTTCCAGATCTTCGCCGACCTGTGCCCCGAGGGGCTGGAGTCCATCGCCGAGATCGGCGCCTTCATCCGGGCCCTGCCCCTGGCCCGCCGCAGTACCGAAGTGGCCTAGAGGGTGATGCGGATCTTGCTCTGCTTGTGCGGGTTCTTCTCCCAGTCGTACATGAACCTGGCCTGCAGGCCGTGCTTGGCCGCCAGGTCGACCAGGGTCTCGGTGCGGTAGTAGAAGTCCTCGCGCAGCACCTGGTGCTCGGCCAGCTCGGTGCGGTCGAAGGTGAAGTCGAAGTAGCCCTCGGGGCGCAGGATGCGGCCGACGTGCGCGAAGCACTCCTCGACGATCTCCAGCGGGGTGTGGGAGAAGACGCTGTGCGCGTGGACGACGTCGAAGTGCGCGTCGGGCAGCCAGCCGAAGGTGAGGTCCTTGACCAGGCGGAGGCTGGGCAGCTTGTCCTGGAGCTCGTAGCGGATGACGGTGTCGTTGGCGGCGAGCAGGATGTCGGGCGAGATGTCGAGGCCGTAGTAGTTGCCGGCGTCCAGGTGCTCGATGATGCGCCAGCCGGCGCGCAGGTTGCCGCAGCCGACCTCCAGCACCCGGTGGTGCGGCGCCAGGCCGTGCGAGACGAGGTACTCGAACTGCAGGAGGCCGTTGCGCAGCCAGCTCTCCTCGGTCGGGCTGCCGACCGCTTTGTACGGGCTCTTCTCGGTGACGTCCGACCGCATGACCTCGCGGTAGTAGGCCACATGGTCCGGTGCGCCCGCGCGCAGCATGAGGTCGCGGGCGTACCGGCTCACGTAGGGGCGGATCCGGTCGGGATTCCGGATCGCGTACTGGATCTGGTACAGCAGGCTGGAACGCTGCCGACGCGTATAGGTCATGCAGGAATTCGTACACCCTGCGTGACGTCAGCGCCACTCAGCGTCCACTATGCGTAGAGGGCCTCGATCTCCGCGGCGTACTTCTCGGCGATCGGCCGGCGGCGCAGCTTCATGGTCGGGGTCAGCTCGTGGCCGCCCGGCTCCCAGTAGGACGGCAGGATCGCGAACTTCTTGATCTGCTCGACCCGGGAGAGCTTGGCGTTGGCGGCGTCCACGCCCGCCTGGACCTCCGCCGCCACCCGCTCGTCGGCGGCCAGGACGGCCGGGTCTGCCTCCAGCCCGTGCCTGAGGGCGAGCCCGGCGGCGGCGTCGGGGTCCAGCGAGAACAGCGCGACGTTGTAGGGCCTGGCCTCGCCGATGACGACGATGCCGCCCAGCAGCGGGGAGTGCGCCCGGACGGTGTTCTCGATGTTGCTCGGCGACATGTTCTTGCCCGCCGCGTTGATCATGATCTCTTTCTTGCGGTCGACGATGGTGACGTACCCGTCCCCGTCGATCGTGGCGATGTCGCCGGTGTGCAGCCAGCCGTCGGCGTCGATGGTCTCGGCGGTCTTCTGCGGGTCGTTGCGGTAGCCCTTCATCACCCACGGGCCGCGCACGAGCAGCTCGCCGTCCTCGCCGAGCCTCACCTCCATGCCGGGCAGCGGCGGGCCGACCGTGCCGACCTTGGCCCTGCCGACGGGGTTGCAGGTGGCCACGGAGGTCACCTCGGTCATGCCCCAGCCCTCGACGATGTTCAGGCCCATCGCGAGGAAGAACTCCAGCGTCTCCTTCGGGATGGCCGCCGCGCCGGAGAAGGCGTAGCGCATCCGGTCCAGGCCGAGCAGGGCGCGGATGTTGGCGAAGACGACCTCGTCGACGAACTCGTACTCCTTCAGGAGCTGCTCGGGCACCTCCTCGCCCGCCTGCTCCAGCGCCACCTTGCGCAGCCCCACCTCGAAGGCGCCCTCGACGGCCTTGCGCTTGTCCTCGTCCGCGCCGGCCAGCATCGCCTGGATGCCGTTCTTCATCTTCTCCCACACGCGCGGGACCGCGACCCAGACGTCGGGGTGCACCTCGGTGAGCGCGCCGAGGATCCCGGTCATGTCCGCGACGCAGGTCACGACCGTGCCCTGCCACATGTGCATCCAGTGGCTGCCCATGCGGTCCACGGCGTGCGCGGCCGGCAGGTAGGAGGTGACGTTGTCGCCCCGGCGGACGGGGTAGCCCTTCTGGAAGGCCTCGATGTTGGCCAGCACCGTGCGGTGGGTGACCTCGACGCCCTTGGGCGGGCCGGTGGTGCCGGAGGTGTAGATGAGGGTGACGACGTTCTCGGGGTCGACCGACCTCCAGGCGGCCTCGAAGTCGAACGCGTCGTCGGTCTCCAGTGCGCCGAGGTCGGCCACGTCGATCAGGTGGTCGACCGAGGCCGCGCCGCCCTCGGTGATCCTGCCGATGAACTGCTTCTCGGCCACCACGACCTTCGGCCCGGCGTGGCCGATGATGTAGGCGATCTGCTCGGGCGAGCTGGTGTTGTAGATGGAGAACGGGATCGCGCCCAGGTGCAGGGCGGCGCTGTCCACGAAGTGGAACTCCGGCCGGTTGGTCAGCATCATCGCGACCCGGTCGCCGGCCCGCACTCCCAGTCTGCGCAGGGCGCGAGCGATCCGTTCGACCTCGGCGGCGTACTGGGTCCACGTATGGACGGCGGCGTCGCCGGGGGTGCGCAGCGCCACCGCGTCCGGCAGCGCCTCCGCGGTCAGGTGGAACGCCTCGACCAGGGTCCTGGGGGTAGGGGACATGCTCGCTCCTGCGGTTGGAGTGTTCTCTGCTACTGGATGAGAGAGCGCGCGGCGGCGTAGTCGGCCTTGCCGTTGGGAAGGCGCAGGCCGTCCTCGGTCCGGATGAAGCCCTTGGGCACCTTGTAGCGCGCCAGGCGGGCGGCGCAGGCGTCTTTGAGCTGCTCGTCGCTCAGCTCCTCCGCGAGCCGGACGACGGCGACGATCTCGGTGCCCCAGCGCTCGCTGGGGCGGCCCAGCACCAGCGCCTCGGCCACGCCGGGGATGGCGCGCACGACCGCCTCGACCTCCTCGGCGAAGACCTTCTCGCCGCCGGTGTTGATGGTCATGGAGTCGCGGCCGTGCATCTCGACGAACCCGTCGGCGCGCAGCCGCGCCCGGTCGCCGGGGACGACGCAGCGGTAGTCGCCGATGCGCACGAACGTCGCGGCGGTCTTCTTCGGGTCGCCCAGGTAGCCCAGCGGGATGGATCCGCCCTTGGCCAGCCAGCCCAGCTCGTCCTCGCCCGGCTCCAGCTTCCGGGTGCGGTCCTCGCTGAGCACGGCGGCGCCGGGGGCGGGCAGGAAAGGGGTGTCGGCGCCGCCGGTGCGGGTGATCTGGAAGCCGCTCTCGGACGAGCCGACGATGTCGATGATGCGGGTGCCCGGCAGCAGCTCGGCCAGCCGCGCCTTGGTCACGGGGTTGATCGCGGCGCCGGAGTTGACGATCTGGCGCAGCCGGGGCAGCTCCCGGGGCCTGCTCTCCAGCTCGGCCACCAGCGGGCGGACGAAGGCGTCGCCGATGACCGGCATCCGGGAGACCTCCTCCCGCTCCAGGAGGTCCACGGCGCTCGCGATGTCGAGCCGGTCGACGACGTCGGGCAGCAGCACGGTCGCGCCGCCCAGCCAGCCGCCGAGCGAGACCCAGGTGCCCGATCCGTGCATCATCGGCGGCAGCACCAGCACCTTGGCGGTCTTGCGCGCCTCGGCGGCCTCGACGGCCTCGGCCACCGACGCGTACGGCTCCCCGTCCCGGCGGCGCAGGCCCAGCGGCCCGTCGACCAGGTCGGCGATGCGCCACAGCACGCCCTTGGGCATGCCGGTCGTGCCGCCGGTGTAGAGGATGTGCAGGTCGTCGCCGTCCGGGACGACGTCCAGGGGCTCGGTGGAGGCGGCGGCGAGCGCCTCCTCGTAGTCCAGCGCGCCCGGCAGCAGGTCGTTGCCGGAATCGTCGGCGACCTGCAGCAGCAGAGGCCGCGTGCTCAGCCGCGGCAGGACCTCGGCCAGGGTCGGCGCGTACGTGGCGTGGTAGAGGATCGCCTTCGGCCTGGCGTCGGCGAACAGGTACTCCAGCTCGTCGCCGACGTAGCGGTAGTTGACGTTGAAGGGCGCCACGCGCGCCCGGTGCGCCCCGACCAGGCCCTCCAGGTAGGCCTGGCTGTTGTGCAGGTAGAGGGCGAGGTGGTCGTGGTGGGACTCCCAGGCCTCACCCGGCTCGCCGTCGCGGCCGAGGCCGTGGTCGTGCAGGACGCGGGCGAGCGCCCGCACCCTGCCGGAGATCTCGCCGAACGACCATCTGCGGCCCCGCCAGACGAGCGCGTCCCGCTCGGGGACCGCCGCGGCGATCGCTTCGAAGACAGTGGCCAGGTCAAGCTGCGAGGTCATCCCGGGGTCCTCCTAGTCGCGCCTAGGCGACAGTAAACCATTACTTACATCCCAGGCGATACGCGAGGTTCATCCTCCTGTGACCAACGCCACCCCTGTCAAGGCCATGAGCAGGCCGAATCTCTGCGCGAGCCGCAGCCGCTCGCCGTGCAGGAGCCACGCCAGCAGCACGGTGACGGCCGGGTACAGGGACGTCAGCACCCCGACGATGCTGAGCATCCCGGCGTTGACCGCCTTGAAGTAGGCGACGTTGGCGATGACGTCGAGCGTGCCCGCGCCCAGCGCCAGCGCCCAGGTCGTCCGCCCGCGCAGTCTCGCGGGCCGCGTGCCGGACCGGGAGAGCACCAGGAACGCCGCCGCGCCCAGGACGACCGTCAGCACCCCGGCCCGGGACAGGACCAGCGGCCACAGCCCGCCGCCCTCGCCCGCGTGGCTGAGCAGCACGAAGAAGACGCCGAAGCACGTGCCCGAGATCAGCGCCAGGGACAGCCCGCCGCCCCACCCCCACGGCGAGGCGCCCTCCCCACCCGATTCCATGCTGACCAGCCCGATCGCCGCGACGCACAGCAGCACGCCGAACAGCACGGTGCCGCCGAAGCGCTCGCCGTCCAGCAGCCCGGCCGCGACGGGGACGACCGCGCCGGCCAGCGCCGAGACCGGGGCGACCACGCTCATCGGGCCGATCGCCAGGGCACGGTAGAGGGCGAGGAAGCCCGCGCCGCTGGCCAGGCCGGAGGCCAGGCCCCAGCCGAGGCCCGCCGCGTCCGGCGCGGCGCCGTCCACCAGCGCGGCCGCCGCCAGGCAGGAAAACCCCAGGGGGATGCTGACCAGCAGCACCGACAGGGCGGTGGCGCGGCGGGAGGCGGCCCCGCCCAGGAAGTCGCCCACCCCGTAGAAGAGCGCCGCCGTCAGCGCCAGGACGGTCACCATGGGAGAGAGAGGATGTAAGGAACAAAAAGCATGACGGGCATTATTCACGGAGCAGATCGGCGAGGATCTCGCAACCGCGCCGCAGCCCGGACAGGGGCACCGAGCCGTAGCCCAGCACCAGCCCCTGCCCGGACGGCTCCCCGTGGAAGTAGCGGGTGAGGTCCTCCAGCAGCACGCCGCGCGCCCTGGCCGCCGCCCTGACCCCGGCGGTGCGGGCGGGGTCGAGCGGGATGAGGACGTGCAGGCCCGCGGTGTCGCCGACCGCCCACCGCCCCAGGTGCTCCATGACCAGCGCCCGGCGGCGCGCGTACTCCAGCCGCATCCGGCGCAGGTGCCGGTCCAGGTCGCCGTTCTCCAGCAGGACGGCCGTCGCGTACTGGACGGTCCCGCCGGTGCGGTCGACCAGGGCGCGGCGCAGCGCGGCCAGCCGGGTCGCCAGCTCGGGCGTCGCGACGATCCAGCCGATGCCGAGGTCGGGCGTCAGCGTCTTGGCCAGCGTCCCCAGCAGGATGACGCGTTCGGGGTCCAGGCCGTGCAGCGCCGGGAGCGGCGCCACGTCGTAGCGGAACTCGGCGTCGTAGTCGTCCTCCACGATCCACGTCCCCGTGGCGCGCGCCCAGGCCAGCAGCCGCTCCCGCCGTGCGATCGGCAGCCGTCCGCCCAGCGGGTACTGGTGCGCGGGCGTGGTGTAGAGCAGCCGCAGCCCGTCGGGGAGCCGGTCGACGTCGACGCCCTCGTGGTCGACGGGACAGGGCACGACCTCGGCGCCCCGCGCCTGGAGGATGGTGCGGGCCCGGGAGTACCCGGGCTCCTCCACGCCCGCCCGGACGCCCGCGGCCAGCAGCGCGGCGACGAGGTCGAGGCCGTTGCCGGTGCCGCGGGTGATCACGAGGTTCTCCGGGCGCACCGCCACGCCCCGCGCCCGGCGCAGGTGGCCGGCGAGGACCTCGCGCAGCCACGGCAGGCCGCGCGGGTCGGGGCTGTCGACCGGCGGGTGCTCGGCGGCCGCCCGGCGCCAGGCCCGCTTCCAGGCGGCGCGGTCCACGTCGTGCACCCAGGGCGTGCCCGGCCGCAGGTCCAGCAGGCCCGCCGCGCTCGCCTCGGCCCGGGAGACGCGGGGTTCCACCGGAGGCTCCCGGCGCGAGGGACGCCGTGGCGCGGGCGCGGGGTGCTCGACCTGGACGACGAACGTGCCGGAGCCGTGCCTGCCCTCCAGCCAGCCCTCGGCGTAGAGCTGCTGGTAGGCCTCGGTGACGACGGTGCGGCTGAGGCCGAGTTCGGCGGCGAGCGCGCGGCTGGAGGGCAGCCGCTCGCCCGGGGTCAGCACCCCGGCGCGCATCAGCTCGCGCAGCCCCCGCGAGAGCTGGACGTTCAGCGCCTCGGGTGCGCCGCGGTCGAGGTGAAGGGGCAGGTCGGCGCGGGGGCGGGGCAAAGTGGTCTTCTCTTTCTCGGGGGAAGTGGCCATGGTCGCGATGCCACTTTCCCGCCACTGTAGGGGCCATGCTCTCCACCACCGAACGCACCCGGGTCCGCCGGGGCAAGGCACGCGCCAGGACCGGGCGGGAAGACCTGTACGCCGTGCTCGACGCCGGGCTGGTCTGCCACCTCGGCGTCGTCGTGGACGGCGCGCCGCGGGTCGTGCCCACCGCATACGCGCGCATCGGCGACACCCTCTACCTGCACGGATCCACCGGGGCGCGCTCCCTGCGCGTCGGGGGCGAGGTCTGCGTGACCGTCACCCTGCTGGACGGCATCGTCCTGGCCCGCTCGGCCATGCACCACTCGGTGAACTACCGCTCCGCGATGGTCTACGGCGCGCCCCGCCCCGTCACCGACCCGGACGAGCACCTGGCCGCGCTCCGCGCCATCACCGAGCAGCTCGCCCCCGGCCAGTGGGACGCGGTGCGGCGGCCCGACCGCAAGGAGCTCGCCGCCACGGCGGTCTTGGCCCTCTCCCTGGAGGAGGCCTCGGTGAAGATCCGCGACGCGCCCCCGAACGACGACGAGGCGGACTACGCGCTGCCGGTGTGGGCCGGGGTGCTGCCCGTCCGCACCGTCTTCGGCGAGCCGGAGCCCGACCCGCGGCTCGACCCGCCGCTCCCCGTTCCCGCCCATATCCATGGACGTTCTACGCGATCTTCTGCAAGATAGGCCATATGGGGCCGGATGATCTCACCGCAACCGAACGCCGGCTCTACGCCGCGGTGGCCGACGGGCGACCGGTCGACCTCCGCGAGGCCGAGGACCGCACCGTCCGCGCCGCCGCCCTCACCCTCCTGCTGCACGACCCGCCCCCGCCCGTCGGGGTGCCCGGACTGCGGCTGCGCGGCGCCCGCGTCACCGGCAGGCTGCGGCTGCGCGGCACCGTCATCGACCTCCCCCTGGTCTTCACCGAGTGCGAGTTCGACGAGCCGCCGCAGCTCATGGAGTCGCTCACCCGGACGCTGCGGTTCACCCGCTGCCGGATGCCCGGCCTCGGCCTGGCCCGGCTGCGGCTGGACGGCGTGCTGTCCCTCAAGGAGTCGGTGGTCGCCGGACGCGTCGACCTGGACCACGCCCAGATCGACGGCGAGCTCCACCTGTCCGGCGCCGTGCTGGAGTGCGACCCGGCGGGCGACGCCCTGCACGCCGAGGGGCTGCAGGTCACCGGCGTCGCCTGCTTCGACCGGGGGTTCACCGCGACGGGCAGCGTGCGCCTGCCCCACGCCCGGTTCGGCAGCATGCTGCGCCTCTCCGACGCGGTGATCGGCGTCGCCGGGCAGTGGGGGGCGCTGTACCTGGACAACGCCCACGTCGCCGGGAGCATCACGCTGCGCGCGGCCTCCGTCAACAACCCGGGCGGGGTGGCGATCGCGGCGGGCGGCCTGCAGGCCAACGGCGCGCTCTGGCTCAACCACGGGTTCGAGGCCGTCGGCGAGGTGCGGTTCATCGGCGCCGCCCTGCGCGCCCCCCTCACCCTCTCCGACGCGGTGCTCAAGGACGGCTCCCTCAACCTGGAGGCCTCCGTCCTGACCGGCCTGCACGCCCCCGGCATCGTCGTCGAAGGCGGGCAGATCCGGCTCGTCAACGCCCGCCTCACCGGCGACCTGGAGCTCTCCGGCGCCCGGCTGGAGGCCGCGCGGGACGGCGTCGCGCTGGCCGCCGACGGCATGACCGCGACGGCGGCCCGCCTCTCCCGCCTCCACGCCGACGGCCTCCTCTCCCTCGTCGACGCCCGCGTCACCGGCGACCTCGACCTGGGCGAGGCCCGGCTGGACACCGACGGCCGCGCCCTGGACGCCTCCGGCCTCGTCGCGGGCAAGGTCCAGGCCCGCGATCTCCAGGCCCGCGGCCTCCTGGTCTTCGACAACGCCCAGCTCACGCGGGAACTGGAGCTGGTCGGCGCGTCGCTGGGCGCCGACGACGGGCTGTCCCTGTCCGCCGACGGCCTGACCGCCGGGGAGCTCGCCGCCGACGGGCTGACCGCCGCGGGGCGGGTGTCGCTGCTGGGCGGCCAGATCTCCGGTGACGTGCTGCTCTCCGAGGCGCGGATCGGCGCCGACGGCCAGGGGCGGGCCGTGGCCGCGGCCGGGCTGCAGGCGGTGCACTTCGTCGCCGACGAGGCCGTGTTCGCGGGCCGCGTCTCCCTGCGCGGCGCCCAGGTCGCCGGGGACTTCCGGCTGATCGGGACGCGGATCACCGGCGACCACGACGGGATGGCGCTGCTGTGCAACGGGCTCGCCGCCGGGCAGGTGCTGCTCAACCGGACGCACGCGCGGGGCCGGATCGCGCTGCGCAACGCGCAGATCACCGCCGACCTGTCCGCCGAGGACGCCGTCTTCGTCTCCGACGGCGAAGGCCGCGCGTTCAGCGGCGAGGGGCTGAGCGCCGTCAACGCCCGCATGGCGCGGTTGCGCGCCGAGGGGAAGGTCTCGCTGCGCGGCTCCCAGTTCTCCGGGGTCGTCGAACTCGCCGACGCCCACCTCACCGCGGCCGGAGCGGACCCGGCCCTCCTGGCCAGCTGGATGACCGCGGGCGGCCTGCTGCTGAGCGGGCTCGCCGCCGACGGGCGGATCGTGCTGCGCGGCACCCAGGTCACCGGGCAGACCTACCTCGACGGGGCGCGGCTGGCCGGAGACGGCGAGCACTCGATCGTCGCCGACGGCCTGCACACCCGCACCCTGCGGCTGCACGGCGCCCGCCTCACCGGGGAGTTCAACCTGCGCGGCGCCCGGATCACCGACCAGCTCTTCGCCCTGGAGAGCGAGTTCACCAACCCCGGCGGCGTCGCGCTGCGGCTGTCGCTCGCCGAGGTCGTCGGCGACGTGTTCCTGGAGCGGACCGTCTTCACCGGGGCGCTGCGCGCCGCCGAGGCCCGCATCGGCCGCACCCTCCAGCTCCGCGAGACCGTCCACGAGCAGCCGGACGGACGCGCGCTGCAGGCCAAGGGCCTGCAGGCGGGCCGCCTGGTGCTCCACCCCGCCCGCCTGACGGGCACCGTCCAGCTCAGCCACGCCCGCCTGGGCATCCTGGAGGACGACACGGCGCGCTGGCCGGAGGCGATCGAGCTGGACGGCCTGACCTACGAGGCGCTGGAGCCGCGCCTCGACCCGCAGGCCCGGCTGGACTGGCTGGCCCGCGACCCGCGCGGCTTCCAGCCCCAGCCGTACGAGCAGCTCGCCGCCCACTACACCGCGCTCGGCCAGCAGCACCACGCCCAGACCGTCCTGCTGGCCCGCGAACGCCGCCAGGGCCGCACCGCCTCCGGCGCGGGCCGGGTGTGGAGCGGCCTCCAGGACCTCACCGTCGGCTACGGCTACCAGCCGGCCCGCGCCGCCGCCTGGCTCGCCCTCCTCGTCGCGATCGGCTCCGTGGTGTTCGCGCTCTCCCCGCCCCGCCCCATCAAGGCCGACGAGCACCCGGCGTTCAACCCCGTCATGTACACCGTCGACCTCCTCCTGCCCATCGTGGACCTCGGCCAGGAGCGCGCCTTCAACCCCGTCGACCTCTACCAGTGGTTCTCCTACCTCCTGGTCGCCGCCGGCTGGATCCTGGCCACGACCATCGCCGCGGGCGCCGCCCGGACCATCGGCCGCCGCTGATCCCCGCCTCGGCTCAGCTTTCGAGCCGTGCCAGCTCCGGGGGAAGGTGCCCGGAGTGGACGACGGTGAGGCGTCTTGTGGCGCGGGTGATGGCCACGTAGAGGTCGTGGCCGCCGTTCGGTGACTCGGTGAGCATGCCGTCGGGGTCGACGAGGAGGACGGAGTCGAACTCCAGTCCCTTGGATTCGGTCGCCGTCAGGAGCACGACGGGGTGGTCGAGGGCTTCGGGTGTCACTTCCGACGGGGTTCCGGGGAGGACCGCGATCGCCTCCTCGCGGCGGGCGCGGGAGGTGATGACGGCCACGCGGCCTTCGCCGATCCTCTCCAGTTCGGCTTCGACGAGCGCGGGGAGGGCGTCCAGGGCCTCCATGCGGACGGACTGCGGCGGGTCGCCCTCCTCGCGGACCGAGCGGGGGGCCTCGGCGGCCGGGTCGACGCTCGCCAGGACGTCCTCGGCGACCGCCATGATCGCGCCGGGGGTGCGGTAGTTGACGAGCAGGCGCAGTTCGCGCCAGCGGTCCTCCACGAACGGCTCCAGCATCTCGCCCCAGTCGCGGGCGCCCGCCGCGCTGCCCGTCTGGGCGAGGTCGCCGACGACCGTCATGGACTTGGCCGGGACTCGGCGCATCACCGCGCGCCACGCCATGGCGGAGAGCTCCTGCGCCTCGTCCACGATGACGTGCCCGTACGCCCACTCGCGGTCGGCGAGCCGCTCGGCGGCCGTGACGGGGCCGCGGTCCTCGCGCTGGCGCTCGGCGAGCATCGCGGCGTCCACCTCCGTGATGCCGGAGATCTGCAGGACGCCCCGCGCGTAGCGCTCCTCCTCGCGGCGGCGCTGCTCCGCGCGGCGTTCCGCGGCCTTGTCCGCGCTGTCGTCCACGCCGAGGAGCTCGGCCGCCTCGTCGAGCAGCGGGACGTCCGCGACCGTCCAGGGGGCTCCCGGTTCCCTTCGCAGCTCGGGACGGCCGATGTGGTCGAGTGCCCCGGGGTCGGCGTACAGGTCGGTGAGGAAGCCCTCCGGGGTGAGTTCGGGCCAGAGGGAATCGATGAGGCCCCGCACCTGCGGGTCCTCCCAGAGGGTCTCCTTGGCCAGTTCCAGGTCGTGGTCCTCGCGCAGGCGGGAGGGTTCTTCGAGGAGCTCCCGCAGCTCCCTGCTCAGGCCGCCTTCGGCGAGGAGCTGCTGCAGCGGCTCGTCGGTCTCGCGCTCCATCCGGTCCAGCTGGTCTTCGGCGAGCGCCGCGAGGACGTCATGGACGAACACGCGCCGCTGGACGTTGTGCGGAGCGCGGACGTCACGGGCGTGTTCGCGTGCGCGCAGGGCGGCTTCACGGGTGAGCGTGGCGGGCATCCCGTCGGCTTCCAGCGTCACGTCGTCCTCGGGAACGCGCTGCCGCGCCTTGAGGGCCGCCTCCAGCCGTTCGGCCATCCGCCCGTCGCCCTTGGACGCCTCCACCTCCGGGGTGTCCGCGGTGGTGGCGTGCACTCCCGGGTACAGCGCCCCCAGCGTGCACAGCGCCACGTCCGTCTCCCCGAGGCCGGGCAGGACCCGTTCGATGTAGCGCAGGAACGTCGGATTGGGCCCCACGATGAGCACTCCGCGCCGACTCAGCGTCTCCCGGTAGGTGTAGAGCAGGAAGGCCGCCCGGTGCAGGGCCGCCACGGTCTTCCCCGTTCCCGGACCGCCCTGGACCACCAGGATCCCCTGGAACCCGGCCCGGACGACCTCGTCCTGCTCCGCCTGGATCGTGGCGACGACATCGCTCATCCGGCCCGTACGCCCCCGCCGGAGGCTGGAGAGCAGCGCCGCCTCCCCCACGAGGTTCGCCTTGTCCCCCGGCTTCATCGCCTCCAGGTCGAAGACCTCGTCGTCCAGCCCGACGACCTTCCTCCTCCGCGTGTGCAGATGCCTCCGCCGCACGAGTTCACCGGGATCGGCGGCCGTGGCGGTGTAGAACGGCCGCGCCGCGGGAGCGCGCCAGTCGATCAGCGCCGGCTCTCCCTCCTCGTCCCGCAGCCCCACCCGCCCGATGTAGAGCGTGTCGTCGTCCTTCCGGTCGATCCGCCCGAAGCACAGGCCGTGCTCCACCGCCGCGTACTGCGCCAGCCTCTTCTCCCGCTCGTGCACCGCGGTCTCCCGGTCCGCACGCTGCTGGAACCCCGCGCCGCCACCGGCCTCGGCCCGCTCCGAACCCGCCGTCCTGGCCCTGGCGGCGTCCAGCAGCCCGTAGAGCCACGTGACTTTTCTCTGCTCTTCCTCTACAGCGCTGATGGGCATGTGTGATAAACTCCTAGTGGAAGGATGTCTCTGCTTTCTCGCAGAGCGTCGGGTGACCACGGGTATGTCGTGCGTTCCCCGTCCGGCGTTACACCTTTCTCCTCTCTTTTTCAGCGGCCCTCCGTCATGCCGTCCGGTAGGGCGCCGCGTCGTCCCGTTTGAATTCCAGTCCCGTGCCGGGCCTGGCGCGGTCGGGGACCAGGACGCCGCCCACGGGTTCGAGCACGCCGTCGAAGAGCAAGCGCTCGATCCGCACATGGTCGTGGAAGTACTCGACGTGCCGGAGACGCCGGACCGCCGTCCCCGCGTGGGCGCTGAGCTGCGGCGCGCAGTGCGCGGACAGGTCGGTCCCGTACGCGTCGGCCAGGGCGCCGACCCGCTGGAAACCGGTCATCCCGCCGCAGCGCGTGACGTCCGCCTGAAGGCAGTCGACGGCACCCGCTTCGAGCAGCCGCCGGAAGTCCGGTATCCGGTAGCCGTACTCCCCCGCCGCGATCTCCAGCCCGGACGGCCCGGTGTCCCGGATCAGCCGCAGCCCCTCCAGGTCGTCGGAGCTCACTGGCTCCTCCAGCCACCGCACCCCGGCCTCGGCGAACCGCCGCGCCCACTCCAGCGCCTCCTTCCGCCGGTACGCGCCGTTCGCGTCGACGAACAGCTCCACCGCGTCGCCGATGGCGCGGCGGGCCACCTCCACACGGTGCCCGTCGCGTTCCGGGTCCCGGCCCACCTTCATCTTCACGCACGGGATCCCGGCAGCGGCCCACCCGCCGAGCTGCTCCGCCAGCCGTTCGTCCGAGTACGACGTGAAGCCGCCGCTTCCGTAGACCGGGACCGATCCGTGGACGGCGTCGAGAGCCACGGCCAGCGGGACGTCCAAGAGCCGCGCCTTCAAGTCCCACAACGCGCTGTCGACCGCCGAGACCGCCATCGCCCCGATGCCGGGCTGCCCGATGTTCCGCAGTTCCCGCCACATCGCCGCCCAAGCCGCGCCGACGTCCCAGGCCGGCATGCCGCGTACCGGCCTGGCGAGCGTCTCCTCGACCAGCCGGCTCACCGCGGCGGAACCGTAGGTGTATCCGAGGCCGCGGCATCCCGCGGCGGCCGCCTCCACCACGACGATCGTGGTGGAATCCCAGGCGAACGTCCCGTCGGATTCCGGACCGTCCGTGGGGAACGTGTAGGCGGCGCTGCGGATCTCCTCCACCGGCGCGTCCCTCACCGGCGCAGCCTCCGCAGCACCGAGGCCACGGCGGCGCCCACGGCCGTGGCGGTGGCGGCCAGGGCGATGGTCCGCGCCGTTCTCCCCGGGGGCTCGGGGCGGATTGCGGCGCGTACCGGCGGGTGTCCAGCCCGCTCGATGTTGTGCCGAGGCAGGGCCGCGTCCAGGAGTTCGGCCAGATGCACCCCCTCGTGTCCGCTGCCAGCGAGTTCGTGGATCTGGGTGCGGCAGCTGAAGCCGTCGGCCAGCACGACGGTCTCGGGATAGGAGTCGCGTATGCGCGGCAGCATGACGCGTTCGGCGCAGTCCTCGCTCACCTTCCGGTGGCCGCGCTCGAAGCCGAAGTTCCCGGCCAGTCCGCAGCAGCCGGACTCCAGCCGTTCCACCTGCACTCCGGCCTCCTCCAGCAGGGCGCGGTCGGCGTCCCAGCCCAGCACCGCGTGCTGGTGGCAGTGCACCTGCGCCAGCGCCTCGGACGCGCCGGGCGGCACCGCCGGAGGCCGGTAGCCGGGGCTGTGCCCGGTGAGGAGCTCGGCCAGCGTGACGGTCTGCTCGCGCAGGCGCCGGACGTCGTGGTCGCCGGGGAACAGCTCGGCGGCGTCGGAGCGGAAGACGGCGGTGCAGCTCGGTTCGAGGCCGACGACCAGCCCTCCCTCGTGCAGGTGCCCGGCCAGGGCGTGCACCGTGCGGCCCAGTACCTTCTTGGCCGTGGCGAGCTGGCCGGTGGAGATCCAGGTCAGGCCGCAGCACAGCGGCCCGTCCGGCAGTTCGACCCGCCACCCGGCCTCCTCCATCACCTCGACGGCGGCCCGGCCCACGTTGGGGTGGAAGCAGTCGGTGAAGGTGTCGGGCCACAGCAGGACGGTGCCGCGCTCCCCCTCGCCGCGCGGTCCCCTGCGGGCGTACCACTGGCGGAACGTCCCGTCCGCGAACAGCGGGAGCTCCCGGTTCTCCACTCCGGCGGCGGCCGCGGCCAGCCGGGAGAGCAGGGGCGTGTGGGTGATCGTGTTGACGGCGGGGCCGAGCCGAACGGCGCCGACGAGCCGGGCCAGCACCGGCAGCCATCCCAGCGTCAGGTCCGACAGCGGGCGGCGCCACTGGCGGCCCCGGTAGTGGTGGGCCAGGAACTCCGCCTTGTACGTGGCCATGTCGACGTTGGCGGGGCAGTCGGTCTTGCAGCCCTTGCAGGACAGGCACAGGTCCAGGGCGTGTTTGACCGCCTCGGAGCGCCATCCGTCCCCGATCGTGCCGTCCCGGTGGCCGCCGAGCATCTCGAACAGCAGCCGGGCGCGGCCCCGCGTGGAGTGCTCTTCCTCCTTCGTCACCTGGTAGGAGGGGCACATCACCGAGTCCTTGGCGTTGGTGTGCTGGCGGCATCGGCCGACGCCGACGCAGCGGTCGGCGGCCGCGGCGAACGATCCCCCGTCGTGCGGGTAGCGGAAGTACAGGTCCTGGGGGTCGTCCGGCTCCCAGGACGGGCCGAGGCGGAGGTTCTCGTCCAGCTTGTAGGGGGCGACGACCTTTCCGGGGTTCATCCGGTTCCACGGGTCGAAGATCGTCTTGACCTCGCCGAAGGCCTTCATCAGCTCGGGCCCGAACATCTTGGGCAGCAGTTCGCCGCGGCTCTGCCCGTCTCCGTGCTCTCCGGAGAAGGAGCCTCCGAACTCCACGACCAGGTCCGCAGCACGGTGCATGAACCTGCGGTAGGTCGCGACGCCTTCGGCCGTGTAGAGGTCGAACGGGATCCTGGTGTGCACGCAGCCCTGCCCGAAGTGCCCGTACAGGCTCGGGCCGGTGTCGCTCGCGTAGCCGAGCTCCCGGTAGAGCGCTTTGAGGCGGCGCAGGTAGTCGCCCAAGCGATCGGGTGAGACCGCCGAATCCTCCCAGCCTTCGAAGGTGTCGGGCCGTCCCGGCACGTGGGCGGTGGCGGCCAACCCGCTCTCCCGGACGTGCCACAGCTCGTCCTCCCGCGCGGGATCGTCGAGGAAGGCGACGCTGGGCGCGTGTTCGGTGCCCCGCAGCGCCCGGACGAGGTCGTTGCCGCGGCTCTCGGCCTCTTCCAGGGTGTCGCCGCCGAACTGCACCATCAGGAACGCGTGCCCGGGAGGCAGTTCACCCAGCGCCTTGGGGTTGAGGTGCTTGAGCTGTTCGTCGCGGATGAGCTTGGCGTCCAGGCCCTCCAGCGCGATCGGCTCGTGCGGCAGGACGGCCGGCACGGCGTCGGCGGCCTGTTCGACGCTGGGGAAGCCGAGCACCACCAGGGTGCGCTCCCGGATGACGGGCACCAGTTCGAGTTCGGCACGCAGCACCGTGACGAGGGTGGATTCGCTGCCCACGAGGAACCCGGCGACGTCGAAGCCGTGCTCGGGGAGCAGGGGGTCGAGGTTGTAGCCCGAGACGCGGCGCGGGATGTCGGGGTAGCGGCGGCGGATCTCACCGGCGTAGGCGTCCCGCAGGCGGCGCAGCCTCCGGTAGATCGCGGCGCGGAGGTCGCCTCGACGCTCGATCGCGGCGTACTCCTCGTCGCCGGTCTCCCCGCACCAGAACCGCGTGCCGTCGTAGGTCTGGACCTCCAGGCGGGCGATGTTGTCGACGACCTTGCCGGTGCGCTGGGCCGTCGCCCCGCAGGAGTTGTTGCCGATCATCCCGCCGATGGTGCAGTTCATATGGGTGGCAGGCTCGGGGCCGAAGCGCAGGCCGGCGGGGGCGAGCCGGCGGTTCAGCTCGTCCAGCACGATGCCCGACTGCACGACGCAGGTGCGGGCCCCGGCGTCGACGGCCTCCAGGGCGGTGCAGTACTTCGACCAGTCGATCACCACGGCGGTGTTGGTGCACTGGCCCGCCAGGCTGGTGCCGCCGCCGCGGGAGAGCACGGGGGCGCCGCAGTCGCGGGCGGCCAGGACCGCCTCCGCGGCCGCCTCGGGCGTGCGCGGCACCACGACGCCCAGCGGCACCTGCCGGAAGTTGGAGGCGTCGGTGGAGTAGGCGGCCCTGGTGCCGGAGTCGAAGCGGACCTCCCCGTCCACCCGTTCCCGGAGCGTCCGGGCCAGGTGTTCCAGGTCGGGCTCGGTGCGGCGGCGCGGGCGGGTGCCCGTGCGCGACGGTTCCACGGCGACCATCGGCGTCCTCCCTTACGGCAGAGCGGTCTTCAATCCCCTATCCGCCATTTCTCTGGACAATCGACCACATAAGTAATGGTTACTGACTTATGGGACAAATAGCGTGTTAGCCCACGAGGCCGGGGCATGGTGCACCTCATGGGACGAATCGCTTCGGAAGACCTGGTGGAACGTCTGATCGACTGGGGAGTCGACACCGTCTTCGGACTGCCGGGGGACGGCATCAACGGGATCATGGAGGGACTGCGCCGGCACCGCGACCGCATCCGGTTCCTGCTCGTCCGCCACGAGGAGGCCGCGGCGTTCATGGCCACCGCCCACGCCAAGGCCACCGGCAGGCTCGGCGTCTGCCTCGCCACCTCCGGGCCGGGGGCCATCCACCTGCTGAACGGCCTCTACGACGCCAAACTCGACCACGCGCCGGTGCTCGCGATCACCGGCATGCAGGAGACGTCCGTCCTGGGCACCGGCTACCAGCAGGAGGTGCACCTGGAGCACCTCTACGCGGACGTGGCCGAGTACAACCTGATCGTCGACAACCCAGTGCAGCTGCCGGGCGTCGTGGACATCGCCGTCCGCACCGCGCTGGCCCGCCGCGGCGTGGCCCACCTGAGCCTCCCCAACGACATCCAGGTCGCCGACGCGTCCGCCGACCCGTGGCAGCACGTGGCGCCCGCCCGCCCCCCTGCCAGTGCGCCGATCTACCTGTCCGCCCCGGGCGTGCCGCGCGCGGAGGACCTGGAACGGGCGGCGCGGGTCCTCAATGAGGGGCGGCGCGTCGCCCTGCTGGCCGGAGCCGGTGCGCTGCACGCCCGCGAGGAGGTGCTGGCCGTCGCCGACAAGCTGGGCGCCCCCGTCATCAAGACGCTCCCCGGCAAGGGCGTCATCCCCGACGACTCGCCGTTCGCCGTCGGCGGGATCGGGCTGCTGGGCACCCGGCCCGGCGAGGAGCTCATCGACGACTGCGACACCCTGTTCATGATCGGAACGAACTTCCCGTACACCAAGCACCTGCCCGAACCCGGCAAGGTACGGGTCGTCCAGCTCGAAGCCGACCCCATCCGCGCGGGCGTCCGCATGCCCACCGAGGTCCCCATGATCGGTGACGCCAAGGAGGGCCTCCAGGCGCTGCTGCCGCTGCTGCGGACCCGCGAAGACCGCTCGCACCTCACGAAGTACCAGCAGAAGATGGACGACTGGCGGGCGAAGATGACGTCACTGGAGGACGCCGACCGCGACCCCGTCGCCCCCCAGTACGTCGTGGGCGTCATCGACGAGCTCGCCGCGGACGACGCGATCCTCACCTGCGACAGCGGGACCATCGCCACCTGGGCCGCCCGCCACTGGACGATCCGCGGCGGCCGCGGCTTCTACCTGTCGGGCAACCTCGCGACGATGGCACCCGGCCTGCCCTACGCCATCGCCATGCAGCACGCCTTCCCCGGCCGCCAGATCATCGCGTACGTCGGCGACGGCGGCTTCTCCATGCTGATGGCCGAGTTCCTCACCGCCGTCCACAACGGCCTGCCGATCAAGGTCGTCATCAACAACAACAACTCCCTCGGCCAGATCCTGTGGGAGCAGATGGTCCTCGGCTACCCCGAGCACGGCGTCCGGTTCTCCACCCATCCCATCGCCGACTTCTCCGCCTGGGCGCGCTCCTGCGGCGGCTTCGGCGCCAAGGTCACCAAGGCCAAGGACGTGCGCAACACCCTCGTCCAGGCCCTCATGCACGACGGCCCCGCCCTCGTCGACATCGACGTCGACCCCGACGAGCCGCCCATGCCCGGCAAGGTCGAGTACCAGCAGGCCAAGAAGTTCACCCAGGCCTTCCTCAAGGGCCAGCCCCGCCGCGTCTCCATCGCCACGACCCTGTTCAAGGACAGGCTCCAGCAGTTCGGCGACTGACGCCCCGCGCCGGGGCGCCGGTGGCTGAATCCCCTCACCCGACCACTCCATATGGCACGGGTATATCGCGCCGACGCCATTCGATACCCGTTGGGTATGGTGCGAGGAGCCTTTTGACGCGGTGCCGGAAAATGTAAATACGGCCTTCCTTTCCCGCTCTTCGTGATCTAGGTTCCTCGTGAACCCGATCGTCGAAAGCCCGTGAAAACGGGAGAGGAGTGATCGAATGCGCAAGAAGACGCTGCCGCTGCTCGCCCTGTCCTCCATGCTCGCCCTGGGGGCGCAGGCCGCTCCCGCGCAGGCCGCGACCACGACCTGGACGGTCGCCAACCCGAACGCCGACGGCTCCTTCACCACCTCGGGCCCGCTGACGGCGAAGAACGCCGCCGGCCAGACCCTTTTCACCTGCGCGAACATCCCGCTCAAGGGCACGATGGCGAGCAGGTCCACCACTTACGGCCAGAGCCTCGGCAAGTTCACGGCCCACTACCAGATCACCTGCGCCGCCCCCGACGGAAAGGCGTGGTTCGGAGTGCTGGGCACCGGCATCGGACCCAGCTACTTCAAGGCCACCGCCTTCAACGCCGCGACGGGGACCACCACGGTCACGCACCTCGGAAACACGCCCGCCACCCCGGTCTACATCTTCAGCGAGCAGAACTCCAACCCCGACTGCGCCTTCTTCGTCATGTCCGTGGCCGGCACCTACTCCAACGCCACCTCCACCCTGAAGACCACATCCGCCCTGACCAGGATCGGCACCGCCGAGGGCCAGACCCCGCGCTGCCAGGGACGGCTGACCGAGGGCGAGACCATCACCTTCGACGGCGCCCTCAAGTTCAATCCCGCCATCAAGGTCACCGCCACCACCTCCTGACCCGCAGAGGGCTCCCGCAGGCGATCACCCCGGCCTGCCGCCGGAACCCACCGGAAAAACCTCACCCGCTATTCATGGACCATTGGGGAAACCCATCCGGTTCAGTTGCGTCCGGCAAGAAATAAAAGGGCGGAATTGCGGGTGAGGGTCACCGACGCGTCGGCATGGGTGTCGACGGACAGGCCCAGAGCGGGCGCGCGGGCCAGGGCGGCGTCGAGGTCGGCGCCGTCGACGAGGAGCCGTTCCCGGAGGGTCCGCTTCGAGACGCGCGGGTCGGGGCTCCAGACGGCCTGGAAGATCAGATCGCCGACCAGCGGGCCGAACCGCCGGTCGGCGGCCTGGGTCAGGCGGGACTGCTCGGCTGCCGACAGGCGGAAGACGTCTTGGACCCGAGGCGAGGGGGCGGCGAGGGTGAAAACACCGTCGGGATCACCGGTCAGGACCCCGGCGGCGAAGTAGAGCGGCAGCAGATCGCGCAGGGTCCGCGGTGCGGAGACGCCCAGCTGCCAGGCCATCTCGGCGTAGGTCAACGCCCCGGCGTCGGGGCCTGGCCGCTCGACAGGGCTCAGCGGCCGATCGAGCCAGCCTTCTGGACGATGATGGCGGAGGCCCCGACCGTCGACCTCGGCGAGGGCGGTCGAGCCGTTCTCCCGGACGGCGGCCGCCACCCACCAGATCAGGTCCCGGTCAGGGAAGCCGATCAGCTCGTCCCAGCCGTCGGGCTCCGGCGGCACGGCCGGGGTGGTGCGCTTGAGATGCCGGGGCGGCCGTGCGGTCTCAGCGACCCGCCAGAACCGCAGCGACCAGTCCAGCGGCCCGCCGACCCGCCGCGCGACCCGCACCCGGTACAGGCCGGGCCCGGCGAGGACGAACCCGTCGCCTTCGAGGCCCGGGATCAGATAGTCGAGCAGAACCCGGCCCGTCCTGGTGAGGAACGGAGTCTCGGCGACGTCGTCCCACGCATCGTCGTCAGCGGGCGGCTCGGCATCGTGCAGTTCGAGCGTGACGGCCTGCTCCGCCTCCCCAGCGCTGCTGGCCTGAAGCCACCCGGCACCCGCACACACCAACGTGCCGGCGACGGCATCGAACTCGCCCACCGGGCCGTCGTAGTCGGGATCGTCGAAGTCAGAGCCGTCGAACCCCTCCTCGTCCCCTTCCACTCACGTCTCACGAACCACCAGAGTCCCGTAATCGGGAAAGTACTCCTCATCCCGTTCCGCACGTATCAACACCACCGCCACACGATAACGACACCCCGAATCAGCACCCCGCGTCCCGCCCGGCACCGTCTGCGAACCGCGTCATGACCGGCCGCCCGGACCTCGGCGGGCTGACCGGTCCGCTGCACGACCTCGCCGCCCAGTGCCTCGCCAAAGATCCCCGCAAACGCCCGAAAGCGCCTCAGGTCCTCCTGAAGCTGATCGGCCACACCGAAGGACCGATCAACGCCCCGGAAGCCCTCACCAGAGGACTTGCCTTCACCAACGCCTCCGACACCGACGCCTGCACCGTTCTCCGATTCGGGGAAATCCTCCCCGACCGACATCGCTCGCATCTTGGAAGAGGCGATGTTCAAAGCCGGAACCGCCGCCTTCACCGTCGACCTCGGCGGATTTTGGCAAGGGGACGACGACGTCCTCGACGTCCTCCGGAAGGCTCTCTTTCATGGAGGACCCGGGCACCGACTACGACCTGACCACCCAAGCCGGCACCGGACACAAGAGTTTCCACTGAACCAGCGATTCCGCAAGGTGACGATTCCCTTCCTTCCGGGAATGGCCGACCGTACCTGCGGCAGTCCGGATCGTTCGGCTTGATCACCGTCTATAGGATCGCCGCATTCCCGCCCACCGAATGACGGATCCGAGGGCGGTAAGGAGGCATCCGTGAAGGATCATCGACGGTACGGCCTGCGAGAAGAGGGACGATGAACGCGGCGGGCCTGGTCAAGGCGATGGTGGGTGCTTTTGTCGTCGGGGTGGTCTTCGGGGGTGCGACCGCGGGAGCCAACGCTCTTTCCCATCGGTTCGCGGATCTGGAGAGTGCGAGCTACACGGTCGGCGGCTGGTCGTACGCGGAGGTCCTCGCCGTGGTGATGGACTCGGGGTGGGCGTGGGCGGGGCTGGCGGTCGCCGCGGGATGGCTGGTGACCCGGGCCGAGAACGGCGCTCCTGGGATGTTGGTTCGAGGGGCCGCGGCCGGGGCTCTCTCCCTGTTGGTGGCTGTGGCGGCCTACGCTTTTGGGGAGACGATCGACAGTGGCGGTGCTCTGTCCTCCTTCG
Source organism: Actinocorallia libanotica (assembly GCF_039525175.1). Taxonomy (NCBI): domain Bacteria; kingdom Bacillati; phylum Actinomycetota; class Actinomycetes; order Streptosporangiales; family Thermomonosporaceae; genus Actinocorallia; species Actinocorallia libanotica. Next base: position 64,781 of record NZ_BAAAHH010000029.1, on the reverse strand, counting down.
TCGGGAACGAGCAGTTCGTGTGGTGGGTCGCCGGCCTCCTCTTCGGGGCGCCGCTGGGAGCCGTGGGCGCCTGCGCTCACCGGGCGGGGGTGGTCGGCCTCCTCGCGCGGCTGACTGTGCCTGTCGGTGCCGCCGTGCAGATGGTCCTGATCCCGCCGGGCAGGAACGAGGTGATCACGGCTATCGGGCAGGGAGTCGTGGGGGTCGCGGCCGCCGTGAGCATCGTCTTCGTCGTCATCCGCTTCCTCCGCTCGCCGCGGCGTTCGTCGGAAGCGGCCGGTGCCCCGGCGTCGTAGCGCGTTCCGTCCCGGCGAAGGCGTACCGGTCCTTCACGGGCCGGATGTGCTTTCCGCGTCCGGTCAGAGGGCGGTGGTGAGGAGATCGTCCGCTATGCGCAGCAGCACCTCGGGTGCCGGGTCGGGGAAGGCGAGGAGGGCGGCGATCAGGCAGACGGGCCAGGGGCCGCTGGAGAGGGCACGCGAGAGGTGGTCGTGGACCGGGGCGGGGAGCCGCCTCAGGACCTCGATCTCGAAACCCGGGAAGCCGATGGACGGGAGGAGCGCGAGGGCTCGCGGGACGAAGTCCTCGGAAGGCGCGAGCCTCGCCAGTTCCGTCCAGGCGAGGGCCTGCTGGTAAGGGTCCTCGACGGCGGGGGCGGTGAGCTCGGCCTCCCGGAGGGCCTCGCGGGCCGTCCGGTCGTCTCCTGCGATCCGCGCGGAGCGGGCCACCTCCAGCGAGCACAGGAAACGCATGTAGGGGTCGGGGGCGTCCGCGAGCAGGGTGCGGGCCTCTTCCAGCAGGAGGACGGCCAGGTCGCGGTCGCCCGCCGCGACGGCCGTCTCCGCCAGTTCGGTCAGCAGCAGGGCCAGGTCGTCGGGATGGCCGACGTTGATCGCCGCTGACCGGTCGATGCGGGCGAACGCTTGCGCGGTGTCGCCGAGGGCGGTCGACGCCCTCGCCAGTTCGGCCAGGACCCGGGCGGCCCGGTCCGGGTCGACGACCGACGGGAGGATGCCTTCGGCGTAGTCGACGAGGGCGCGGGAGCGGCGGGGGTCGTGGGGCGCCAGAAGGGTCGCCAGTTCCGCGGCCGGCAAGGCTGCACGGTCATCGGCGGGCAGGCGCCAGAGGAGCGTTTCCGCCTCGTCGGCGAGCGGGGGGACGCCGTCCGGAGCGGTGCTCCTCATCAGTTTCAGGAACTCCGCCGTCCGCCGACCCTCGTCGGGGCTGGCGAGGACCAGTTCCCGGGCCTTGGCGCGGTCGCCGCCCTCGGCCGCGGCGTGTGCCAGTTCCGCCAGGACCAGGTCCCGGATCGGGAAGGAGCGGTCGGCCAGGGACAGGTCCCGCCCCCGGTCGAGGAGAGCGCGGCCCCTGACGGGATCCGCGGGCAGCACCGCGGCGGCCAGACACGCCAGCGCGCGTCCCTGGGTGAGGGTGTCGCGGGAGTCGCCGCGAGCGACGGCGCGGCGGAGCCACTCGGGCAGGTCCTCTTCCGCGATCACCACCCGATCCACCGCCTTCCGCCACGGCGAAAGTACCCACGCTCCCCCCTTCCGTCTACGGCGCCCTGGCGCGGGACGGCGCCGCACTCGCGAACCGGCCGGGCGGCCGCCCCCGACGACGATCGAGGACGAGGGCGGTTGCCGAACCTTCCCCACTGCTTTAGCATCACTAAAGTAGTTACAAGCGAAAGAAGCACATATGTACGACGAAAACGAAGCACGGACGGCGTTGGCGGAGGCGGAGCGGGTGCGCGGGGAGGCGCTGCGGTCGGGCCGGTGGTTCAGCGGATACCTCGCGGTGCTCGGCGCGGGGGCGATCGTGTGGATCACCCTGCTGGAGGCGGTGTGGCCGGACGGCGCCGCCCGCAACTACACGGCCGCCGCGGGAGCGCTGCTGTTCGGCCTGGCCGCCTGGTGGGCCGAGCGGCGCGGGGTCTTCCCCGCGAAGGCCACACGGCGGCTCGTGGTCTCCGCGGCCGTCTGGTTCACGCTGTACCTGGTGGTGATCGGCCCGATGGTCCGCTGGAAGATGGAGACCTCGCTGCCCGGCTGGCTCGCCGCGTCCGCGGTCATGGCGCTGCCGTTCTTCGCCGCCGCCGCCTGGACGGCCCGCCGCCCGTGACCGCCCACCCCCGCCACCAGCTGGACACCGTCGTCCACACCCCGGCGCGCTTCTCCATCATGGCGCTGCTCGCCTCGGTGGAACGAGCGGAGTTCCGTTTCGTCCGCGACACCGTCCAGATCAGCGACTCGGCCCTCTCCCAGCACCTCACCACCCTGGAGAAGGCCGGCTACATCACCATCCGCAAGGCCCAGACCGGCAGGCGCACCACCACCTGGCTGTCGTCCACCCCCTCCGGCAAGGACGCCTTCACCCGGCACCTGGCGACCCTCAACCAGATCGCCTCCCAACCCGCCCCACCCGGGGAGCCACCCGAGTAGTTCCACGAAGAGGAAGAGAAGTACGCAGAGCCCCCGGGCCTCTCGGCCTCGACCGGCCCCTGCCGGACACCGTTTACACCGCGCCCAATCACCCCGTACGTCCTCCTTGCAGGGCTATGATGATCTTCAAGTCGATCGTGGGGAGATGCTCATGTCCTTTTGGGAAGACGAGGGTTCCGCACCACACGAGCTGAACGTCCAAGTCGCCCATTCCGCCCGGATGTACGACTACTACCTGGGCGGTAAGGACAACTTCGCCGCCGACCGCGAAGCGGCCGAGAAGGTCCTCGCGAACTTCCCCGCGATGCGCACGACCGCCCGCGAGAACCGCGCCTTCCTGCGCCGCGCGGTCACCCACCTGGCGGCCGAAGCCGGAATCCGCCAGTTCCTCGACATCGGCACGGGCATTCCCTCGGTGGACAACACCCACGAGGTGGCACAGAGGGTCGCACCCGACTCCCGCGTCGTCTACGTCGACAACGACCCGATCGTCCTCACACACGCCCGCGCCCTCCTCGTCGGCGCCCCCGAGGGCTCCACCGACTACCTCGAAGCCGACCTGCGCGAACCCGACCGCATCCTCGAACAGGCCTGGACGACCCTCGACCCGTCCCGCCCGGTCGCCCTCATGCTCATCTCGATCCTGCAGTTCCTCCCCGACGACGAGAACCCCCGGGAACTCGTCCGCCGCCTGACCTCCTCCCTCCCCGAAGGCAGCCACCTGGTCGTCTCCCACGCCACCGCCGACTTCCTCCCCGACACCACCGGCACCCGAGGCACCCGCATCTACGACGCCGCCGGCATCCCCCTCCAACTACGCGCCCACGACGAGATCCTCGAATTCTTCACCGGCCACGACCTCATCGCCCCCGGCCTCGTCCCCGTCTCCGAATGGCGCGCGGAAACCGAACCCGGCCCCCGCCCTCCCCTCTCCCACGCCGCCCTCTACGGCGCCGTCGCCCGCCTCTGACACCGGCCCGCCCCGGGCCCCGAAGAGCCGGATACGACCCCACCCGCCACTATTCTTGACTCAGTTCACAAACACTGCTTCTCTGTATCGGGTCGCCATCAAACACTCTCGGGGCAGGTGAGTCACCCATGGCGGAAATGAGAGCTTCTGCCATGGACCTCGCGTCCCTTCCCCTATCCTTGCCTGGTCAGCATTCGGTCTCGGAGCCGTCCGCGAGGCAGGTGGGTGTGGAACCGCTGCACGAGAACGATCCCCGGCGAGCCGGAGAGATCGTGCTGCACGGCCGGCTGGGCGTCGGCGGCATGGGCCGTGTCTTCTTCGGTGTGACACCCGACCACGAGGCGGTGGCCGTCAAGGTCATCCGCGAGGACGTCTTCGGCCGCAAAGAGGTGCTGCTGCGCTTCCAGCGGGAGATCGACGCGCTGCGCAGCGTCCAGTCCCCGGCCGTGGCCGGGCTCCTCGACGCCGATCCCGCTCCTTCCTTCCCCTGGCTGGCGATCGAGTACGTCCGCGGCCCGTCCCTGCTCGAACTCGTCGAGAACGAGAAGGCGCGGCTGGACCCGGTCCAGACGGCCGCTCTCGGCGTGGTCCTCGCCGAGGCACTGGGTGCCATCCACGAGGCGGGCCTGCTGCACCGCGACCTCAAGCCCGGCAACATCCTGCTCGGCGCCACCGGCCCCAAGGTCATCGATCTCGGCCTGGTCACCTACGCCGACACCCCGGGCGAGCTGACGATGACCGGGGCGATGATGGGCACCCCGGTCTACATGGCGCCGGAGCAGGCCGCCGACACGAAGTCCGTCACGGCGGCCGCCGACGTGTACGCCCTCGGCGCGACCCTGCTGTTCGTGCTCACCGGCCACTACCCCTACAACGCGCCGAACCTGCCGATCCTGCGCGGCCGCATCATGAACCCGGATCTGCCGCCGAACCTGGACGGCGTCCCGCCGGTGTTCACACCGCTGCTGACCGCGTTGCTCGCCCAGGATCCGGCGGCCCGTCCCACGGTCGCCCAGGCCAGGGCGAGCCTGGTCGAGCTGGCCACCGCCGACGGCCTGCCGCTCCCGATCGTGCTGCGCCGCCTGGCCCTGGCTACCTACCGCGAGCGTCCCGGCGACCCGCCGGAGGTCGTCCCGCCGCCCCGGCCGAGACGCGAGCGCGTGCCGAGACCGGCCGCGCACCCCGCGGTGGCCGCGCTCGCCGCGAACCTGCGCGACGCCTACGCCGCCGACGCCGCCTTCTGACCCTTTCCTACGACCCCGCGCCGCCCCCGAGGAGAACCGTGACCGAGACGCCGACGCCCTATCCGCCCGGCGCCCGGATCGTCGCCAGGGACGCCGAGTGGATCGTCTCCCAGTGCGCCCCGGTGCGGGGCGGCTACAAGGTCACCGCGGTGGGCGCGTCGGAGTTCGTCCGGGACGAGACGTCGGTCTTCTTCACCGGTATCGAGCCTGTCGAACTGCTCCGCCCCGAGGAGACCGAGCTGGAGCTCGACCCCTCTCCCGGGTTCGCCACCAGCCGCCTTTACCTGGAGGCGGTGCTGCGCCGCACCCCGCTCCCCCAGACCGAGAAGGGCCTGGCCCTGCCCGGCCGCTTCCTGCTGGACTCCCTGCCCTACCAGCTGCGCCCCGCCGAACTGGCCCTCAAGGGCCTGCGCCCGCGCATCCTGCTGGCCGACGTGGTGGGCCTGGGCAAGACCCTGGAGATCGGCCTGATCCTGGCCGAGCTGATCCGCCGGGGCCGGGGCGAACGCATCCTGGTCGTCACGCCCCAGCAGGTGCTGGAGCAGTTCCAGCACGAGCTGTGGACGCGTTTCTCGATCCCGCTGATCCGGCTGGACTCCATCGGCCTGGAACGCATCCAGCAGGACATCCCCGCGGGCCGCAACCCGTTCCTGTACTACAAGCGCATCATCATCTCGGTCGACACCCTGAAGAACGAGGGCCGTTACGGCCAGCACCTGGACGAGATGGACTGGGACGCGGTCGTCATCGACGAGTCGCACAACCTGATCGGCGAGTCCAGCCTGCGCAACCGCCTCGCCAAGCGCCTGGCCCGCAAGGCGGACGCGCTGCTGCTGGCCAGCGCCACCCCGCACAACGGCAAGGCCGAGTCGTTCGCCGAGCTGATCCGGATGCTCGACCCCGCCGCGATCGTCGACAAGACGCGGTATTCGGCGAAGGAGATCGAGCACCTCTACATCCGCCGCACCAAGGTCAGTCCCGAGGTCCGCGACCAGATGGGCACGAGGTGGCCCGACCGCGGCCCGTCCGTCCCCGTGCCCTGCAAGGCATCCCCCGCCGAGGAGCGGATCTTCGAGGAGCTGACCGAGGTGTGGCTCGCGGGCGAGCAGCGCGAGGGAGGCCCCGTCGTGGACGGCAGGAACCGCCTGTTCCCGTACACGCTGCTGAAGTCGTTCCTCTCCTCGCACAAGGCCCTGGCCGCGACGGTCGGCAACCGTCTGAAGAACGCCACCGAGCCCCGTGAGGTCGAGGCCCTGGAGTCACTCAAGGCACTGGCCGCGAAGGTGTCCGATGAGGATTCGGCGAAACTCGACGCCCTCGTCGCCCAGCTGAAGCAGATCGGCGTCGCCGCCCGCAGCCAGACCCGCGTCGTGGTCTTCTCCGAGAGCGTCCCGACGCTGAAGTGGCTGAAGGAGGTCGTCCCGGCCCGTCTCGGCCTGCCCGACAACGCGGTGGCGATCATGCACGGCGGGTTCTCCGACACCGAGCAGCAGCGCATCGTCGAGGAGTTCTCCCTCGCCGACAGCAAGGTCCGCCTGCTGTTCACCGGCGACGTCGCCTCCGAGGGCGTCAACCTGCACCGCGAGTGTCACGACCTCATTCATTACGACGTCCCGTGGAGCCTCATCCGCATCGAGCAGCGCAACGGCCGTATCGACCGGTACGGGCAGAAGCACGCCCCGCAGTTCAAGGCGCTCATCCTCACGTCGGACGTGGAGGGCGCCAAGGACGACCGGACGGTGGCGTTGAAGCTGCTGGAGAAGGAGGAGACCGCGCACCGCGCGTTCGGCACGGCCGAGGCGGTCACCGGCGAGTACACTCCCGTGCAGGAGGAGCGACGCCTCATCCAGGACCTTCTGGACGGCAAGTCGGTGGACGAGTCCCTCGAGGACGCCGAGCCCGGCTTCCTCGCCGATCTCTTCGGCAGCGTGGGCGCGGACCCGGAGCGGCCCGAGCCGCTGCTCGCCGACGTGCCCGCGCTGTTCCCCGACACCCGCGCGTTCGCCGGCGAGGCCGTGCGGTCGCTCGGCCTGCTCCCGGATCTGGAGGACGACGGCGCGATGCTGTCGTTCGCTCCGCCCAAGGACCTCGTCCACCGCCTGTCGGTGCTGCCGAAGGCGTATCTGCGCACCCACAAGTTGGAAGAGCGGATGCGCGTCACATTCGACGGCGAGCTGGCCAAGGACAAGCTCGCCGAGGCCCGCCGCACCAAGACGATGTGGCCGGACATCGCCTACCTGTCGGATCTGCACCCGATGGTGGAGTGGCTGACGGACAAGGTCCTGGTCCGGCTCGGCCGCCAGAAGGCCCCGGTGATCGTCGCCGAGGGCGTGTCCGAGCCGGTGTTCCTGATCCAGGGCGTCTACTCCAACAGGCTGGGCCGTCCCACGGTCGTGGAGTGGATGGCCGTCAGCGGCGACCCGCCGGCCGTCCTGGACGCCTCGATGCTGGAGGTGCTGCGGGAGAACAAGGTCGGCCCCGGCATGCTCAACAAGGGCCTGGCACTGGATCTGGAGCCGTTGCAGCGGCGGCTCGTCCCGGCCGTCACCGCGGCCCGCGCCCACCTGGAGGGCCGCCGGGCGCGCTACGACGCCGAGATCAGCGGGCTGCTGGAGCCGTTCCGCTCGGGTGTGGCCCAGTGGGAGCAGCTCAGCCTGGACGGTGCCCGCACCCAGAACCAGACGCAGGAAGCGAAGAAGACCGCCGACGAGCAGCGGCGTCTGATCGACCAGATGGAGACCACCGGCGAGCCGCTGCTGCGGGTCCTCGCCGTCCTCGTGGGGGAGAACGCATGAGCTTCGACTCGATCGTCAACCGCGGCGACTACTTCTCCGCCCACTATCTCGCCGAGGTCCTGCCGAAGGACCTGAAGAAGAAGGACGGCGGCCTGCTGCCCCGCTGGGCCGAGGAGGAGAAGAACGACCGTCTCACCCCGCGCCGCGGCCTGTCCCGGCTCGGCAAGCGCTACTTCGACGCCCGCGCGTCCTTCGCCGAGTTCGACGCCCGGCTGCGCGATGAGGAAGCCCCGCGCCCGACGCCGGACGAACTGTCGACCTGGCGCAAGGAGCTGTCGGAGCTGCACGGCGACGTGCTGCGCGCGCTGGCGTTCGACGCCGCCCCGCGCGAGCTGACGGTGTGCCGCGCCGACAACGAGCACGTCGTGCAGGTCGCCTACGCCGACGATCACCTGGTGGCGATCGAGTGCGGTTGGACGCCGGAGGTCGACGCCGCGATCGGCGCGGAACTGCTCTACCCCGTCCAGCTCGACGCCCGCGAGCGCATCACGTCCGGGGTGAAGCTCGCCACCTGGCTGTTCACGTCCGATGCGCCGCCGCGCTACGTGCTGCTGCTGGCGGGCGGTGTGGTGGTGCTCGCCGACCGCGCCGCGTGGGGCGAGGGACGGTATCTGGGCGTCAGCCTGGACACCGCGCTGGGCCGCAACAACGCCGCCGAGATCGAGCTCATCGCCGCCCTGTTCGGCGCGGACTCGCTGCTACCGCCCGCCGAGGGCGGCTCGGAGCTGCTGTCGTCGCTGCTGAACGGCTCCCGCCAGCACGCCGTGGGTGTGTCGACGGAGCTGCGCGAGGGTCTGCGGCACTCGGTGGAACTGATCGCCAACGAGGTCCTCACCCGGATCCGCGAGCAGGACGCCGACCCTGCCCAGATCATGGAACCGGCGGCTCTCGCGCGGCAGCTCACCCGCGAGTCGCTGCGCTACCTGTACCGGGTGCTGTTCCTGCTGTACGCCGAGGCCCGTCCCGAACTGGGCATCCTGCCCGTCAAGGACGACGACTACATGCAGGGCTACAGCATGGCCCGCCTCGGCGACCTGGTCGTGCGCGATCTGCACGGCGAGGAGTCCCGGCACGGATTCCACCTGTACGAGTCGCTCGACCTGCTGTTCCGCATGGTCAACAAGGGGTATCCGGCACCTGGCACGGAGTCCGGCGGCGGCGAGGGACTGCGGTTCGAGGCGCTGCGCTCGGACCTGTTCGAGCCGGAGGCCATCACCCTCATCGGCGAGATCCTCCTGGACGAGGACGACCCGGACGCCCTCAGGGTCGATACTCGGCTGCGCAACGAGACGCTGTACAAGGTGCTGCGGCTGCTGATGCTCACCAAGGGGCGGCGTCGGGAGCGCGGCGGGTTCATCTCGTACGCGCAGCTCGGCATCAACCAGCTGGGGGCGGTGTACGAGGGGCTGATGTCGTACACGGGGTTCATCGCCACCGAGGAGCTGTACGAGGTCGCCAAGGGCGGGGATCCGAAGGACGGCTCGTGGATGATCCCGGCCTCGAAGGTGGATGAGTACCCGGAGGAGGTCTTCGTCCGGGAGGTCGCTCCTGATGGGCACAAGACGGAGAAGTACGCGAGCTACCCGAAGGGGTCGTTCGTGTACCGGCTCGCCGGCCGCGACCGGGAGACGAGCGCTTCGTACTACACGCCCGAGTCGCTGACGAAGGTGACGGTCGAGCTGACGCTGCGGCACCGGCTCGACCAGGACGGGACGACCACTACGGCGCGCGAGATCCTGGACTGGAAGATCTGTGAGCCTGCGCTGGGGTCTGGGGCGTTTCTTAATGAGGCGATCAACCAGGTGGCGGCCGAGTATCTGAAGCGGCGTCAGAAGGAACTCGGGCGGGAGATCGAGCCGGAGAAGTACGAGGCCGAGCTTCAGAAGGCCAAGGCGTACATCGCTCTGCACAACTCGTATGGGGTCGACCTCAACGAGACCGCGATCGAGCTGGCTGAGGTCTCGCTGTGGCTGAACGTTATGCACCCGGGGCTCCAGGCGCCCTGGTTCGGTCTGCACCTGCGGCGGGGCAACTCGCTGATCGGGGCCACTCGGGGGGTGTATGAGGCGGGGCAGCTCACGAAGGGCACCTGGCTGAAGGAGACACCCGAGAACGTTCCGCTCTCCGGTGACGGGCTTCCTTCGGGGAAGGTCTTCCAGTTCCTGCTGCCTGCCGCCGGCTGGGGCGCGGTCGCCTCCGCCAAGGAGGCGAAGGAGCTGGCTCCCGAGCAGGCCAAAGCCTTGGCTGCTTGGCGGAAGAAGATTACTTCCAAGGTCAGCGACAAGAAGTCCGGCGGCCGGAAGCGCTCTCAGCTTCAAAGGCTCCAAGCCCTCTCGGAGAACGCCGAGTACCTGTGGGGTCTGGTCGTCCAGCGGCTCACGCTGTCGGAGAAGGAAATCAGCCGCGAGATCGACGTCTGGGGTGCCGACTGGCTGGAACACCCTGAGGAAGCCATCTCCAAGGAGAAGGTCTACGGAGACCTTGTCGCCACCGGTACCCCCTACTGGCGGCTGAAGACGGTGATGGACGCTTGGAGCGCCCTCTGGTTCTGGCCCGTCGACAGCGTCTCCTTGCTGGATGGCACCGACGAACGCTACGCCCAGGCCACCCCGGTCATCGCCGTCACTGAGCAGCCGTCCCTCCCCGCACCTTCCCCGGCCGAGGAAAGCATCGGTTTCGGGCAGGTCTACATCACCGAGTCCCTGATTCCGGGTGTCAGCGAGCAGGGTGATCTCGCCGAATGGGCCACCGAGGCCAAGACCCAGGTCCCCAAGCCCCGCAACCAGGCTCCGTCAAAACCCAAGAACCAGGAACCGTCCCGCTCCATGACTCCCGTGGCTTCCCTGGACGACTGGCTTGACTTCGCCGAAGCTCTTCTCGGCAAGCTCCCTGTCCAGGGCGACACCCTCGTCAAACAGTTCGACACCCTTGCCGAACTCGAAACCCACGAGGACGTCCTCCCTGAGTTCATGGGCATGGTCCCCGATCACCGCCTCCCCGGCCTCTTCCCCTGGCTCAACCACGCCGAAGAAGTCACTAAGCAGCACGGCTTCTTCCACTGGGAACTCCAATTCGCCCAGATCTTCACCCAGGCTGGTTTTGATCTTCAAGTCGGGAACCCCCCGTGGGTTCGACCCGATTTCGACGAACCCTCAGTTCTCGCCGAAATTGACCCTTGGTTCAAGTTGACAGAGAAGCCCGCAGCAGAAGATATAGCAAAGCGCAAAAATCAAGCACTCTCCAAGAGCATTGATAATGAGAGATTCTACCTACAGCAACTTATCGCAGCCAACGCAACAGCCGAACTTCTGGGATCGATTACAACATTCCCGCTCCTCAGCGGCACCAGGCCTGACCTTTATCGGGCTTTCATGTGTCGATCCTGGCTCAATCTTCACCAAAGAGGGGTCGCTGGCCTAATTCATCCAGACACCCATTTTAGCGGCGTCAAGGAGGGGAAGCTTCGATCCTCCACCTACAAGCACTTGCGGCTCCATGCACACTTCTCCAACCGGTATCAGCTTTTCGAAATTGAGGGAACACGACAATTCGGAGTAAACATTTATGGCACTCCCAACGGGATCGAATTCACTCACCTAAGCTGGCTTTTTCTGCCTTCCACCCTCATGGATTCACTAAACCATGACGGGTCAGGCGAGCTTCCAGGAATAAAGCACAAGGGGCGATGGGAGGTCCGCCCCCACAAAGAACGCCTGATCAATGTTGATGTACAACTTCTCGCCGAATGGCAAGGGTTGACCAACTCATCCGATCTCCCCGTCGAAGAAACGCCTCTACTTTATCCGATAACCAACAACGAAGCTGGCGCCATCGCAGCTCTCGCCAGATATAAACAGCCTATTTCTGATCTACTTCCAAAGATCAGCATTGGCTACGATGAGGGCCTTGCAAAAAAGAAAGGTCTAATCAGATGGGGAACCAAGGAGGTTTCAGACTTCCGTGACGTAGTTCTCCAAGGACCTCACCTCGGCGTCGGAACTCCGCTTAGCAAGCAGCCTAGGATCCCATGCAAGACCAATCGCGATTGGGATTCCTGGGACACATCAGCGATTCCTGTCGATACAGTTCCTCGAACAAACTATGTTCGCAACTCACCACTCGATGAGTATATTGGCGAGCAGGATACCTGGGGCAGCCGCAAGTACACTGAATATTATCGTCTCGCCTGGCGTGACATGATTCCATTCGATACAGAGCGAAGTCTCTTTGCTGCGTTGATCCCACCCGGCCCAGCACACGTCAACGCCGTTCGCAGCATGGCTCTGTCCGATAACCGGACCACCGTTCTACAGGCCGGCTTCTGGGCAAGCCTTCCACTGGACTACCTGTTGCGTGTCACCGGCCGGGGACACCTCAGCATTGCTGAAGCCAACTGGATGCCAGCAGCACATCCCGATCACCCACTAACGTCACCTCTCATCTTGAGAGCGATGCGCCTCAACTGCCTCACCAAGGACTATTCGGATATCTGGTCCGAACTATACGAAGGCTCTTGGAATTCCGAGGATTGGGCTGTTAAATCTCCACATTCCGCCCACCTTGGCCAAGTCGCAAATGAATGGAATCACAACACTCCACTGCGAACAGAACAGGACCGTCGAGCAGCACTCGTCGAATTGGATGCACTGGTCGCTCTATGGCTTGGCATGACCGCCGATCAACTCATCGCGATCTATCGATCTCGGTACCCAGTCCTGTCAGACTACGAGGCACAGATCCGGTTTGACAGGAACGGACGAAAGATCGCAGGAAATCACAACACTTACGGCCATGGGCAGACCAAAAAACACTTCGAGCGATTGATGGCTCATCTCGACCCGGAGGTCAACGGGCCGGTTCCCGAAGGATATGCCGCACCCTTCTACAAGACGGATCGAGAGAACGAATATCGGCAGGCTTATGCGACGTTCGCAGAGCGGATGCGGGCGGCAGGTTGGCCGGTTCCGGGGGATGAGTCGTGAAGCTGATGCGGGCAGCCGAGGCCAAGCATCGCTTGGACCTCCATTATCCTCATGGTGCGCCGTCTCACCCGTGAAGTGGTCTCGTCCACGGCACCGCTGCCTCTCATGATCGCGCCACGTGGCATAGTCCCGTGCATGATGCTCGCTCCTGTTGAAAAATCTTGGACTCGCCTCGAACGCTGGCTCGAAGCGAATGCACCGGGGAACTTCGCGCGGCTCAACCCGCCGGCTGAGCCGTCCGTGATCGCTGCGGCCGAGGAAGCGCTTGGACGCGAGTTTCCTGAGGACCTGAGGCGGATTCTGTTGCTGCGCAACGGCACCAACGAACGTGACCAGTCAGGGAAGTACCATCACGGAGCAGGCTTTCTTCCCGAGTTCACCGCACTACTTCCCGCAAAGCGCATCGCAGAGATCCACGCGATGAGGGTTGAGATCATGCAGGGGCTCATGGAGGACGAGGAACAGTCCGAGGAGTGGGCGCTCGGCAACTGGTGGCATCCGGGCTGGCTTCCGATCGCCGACGCCTCAACGGGTGACGGACTGTTCATCGATCAGCGCTGCGGCGCTGATCACGGGTCCGTAGGGCATTTCGTTCATGACGACTCGGCCCGGCTGAACATCTGGCCTTCACTCGCCGCGATGCTGCACGACGTAGCCGATGCCGTTGAAGGTGTCCGTGACGTGCCATCCCTTCAACCGAGGGTTTGGGAAGGGCAGTTCCTCGAATGGTGATGAGCAGCTGATCGTCTTCTCTGCCCATCGTCATCGCGTTCAGTACAGGTCGTGCCGTCCGGCCTTCACCGAGGACACGAACGCCCGCCACTCGCTCGGGCCGAACCCGAGAACATGCCCGTCCGGGTTCTTGGAGTCTCGTGCCAACACCACCGAACGGGTCGGGGCTACCTCGACGCAACTACCCTGCTGGGTGCTGCTGCTGGTCTTGCGCCACACACTGACCTCAAGACAGTTTCCCTGCTCAGTGCTGTAGCTGCTCTTGCGCCACCAGACGCGGAGGAAATTCATAACAAACCCACACTTCTGATCGTTCGCTAGGCCATCTCCTCGGCCACTCTCAGCAGGAGAGCACGCGACTCGTCCGGGCTGAGCGCTCGGGAGCGTAGGTGATCGAAGAGGTCGACGTACTCTTCGACGTCGAGAGGATCCTCCAAATAGATACTTCCTCGGCGATATTGAACGTACACGACATCTGGGTCGAACGGCTCGGGGAACCGGAGCACGGTACAAGGCCCGTCCATGGCGGGGTGCGCGCCGACGTCGTAGGGAAGTACGACGATGTTCATGTGATTCAAGCGAGACATCTTGACCAAGTGCCGCAGCTGTTCGCCCATGATCGAGGGACCTCCGACCTGCCGGCGAAGCACCGCCTCGTTGAGGACCGCCCATGTTCTCGGAGCGTCATCGGAGACCTGACGCTCCTGGCGCTTCATCCGTAGCGCGATTCGGCGATCAAGCTCCTCGACCGGGGGCACGCGAAGCCCCGAGAGGAGCAACGCCCGAGCGTAGTCCTCAGTTTGCAGGAGTCCGGGAACAGCCTCTGATTCATAGGTGAGGATCTCAGAAGCTTCTTCTTCCAGGCCGACGTAGACATGGAACCACTCAGGGATCGAGTCGGAGTAGCGATTCCACCAGCCTCGCTTGCGAGCCTCACGGCACAGCGTCAGCAGGAGTTCGCACCTCTCGCCGGTGACCCCGTATGCCTCCAGCATCCGGGCGACGATCGGCACGGTTCCCGCTGTCTGCGCGCTCTCGATGCGTGTGATCGTGACCGGTGAGCAGCCCACGAAGTCGGATACCTGTTCGCGCGTCTTGCCGGATTCGCGACGAAGCTGCCGCAGTTCCTTGGCCAACCTGCGTCGGCGAACCGTAGGGCTCGTCCGTTTTGCCACTGCATCCACCCCATTCAAAGCGTTTGCCATTCACCTGTAACCAAATTAAATGCACTAGTCCATCCGAACTTGTTTACAGAGCGCCATGCTGCGTGCACACTCTGACCATAGCGACAGTCACGCTGCGTGTACGTGTGATTGCGGGATCTCGCCGTGGATTCGGCGGCTTGACGAAGGGCGGTACGACGATGCAGGCCGAACGGCCACCGCACGCGTTGCGGTTCTCTCTCCTGTCCGACCTCTGCTACGCCCTCGGGGAGCGCGGCTGCGGCTCGACGCTGATGGTCCCCTCGCGGGGCGGTGAGACCGTCCTGTACGTCTCCTGCCCCACCCGGCCATACGAGCGGCTCGGGGTCGCGGCCGTCGAACACCAGGGCCGCTGGCTCTTCGCGTTCGGGCCGCACACCGCCGACACCCTCGACATCCCCGGAACCGCCACCCGCATCACCCGCCTGGTCGGCGCTTCCCCTGCCCCGCGACCGCTGGGCGCCCTCGACCTGCCCGCCCACCCCGCCTCCGTCCGCGAGGCCCGCCGCTGGCTGCTCTCCCTCCTGTCCCCCGCCCCGGCCGCCGTCCAGAGCATCGCCGACGACGCCGTCCTCCTGCTTTCCGAGGTCCTCACCAACGCCGTCCGCCACGGTTCGGGCCCCACCGTCACGGTCTCCGCCGCCCTCCACCCCGACGCCCTGCGCGTCGAGGTCGTCAACTTCCCCGGACGCACCCTCCCCCACCACGCCCCCGACCCCGGCGGCGAGTCCGGCCGCGGCCTCCCCCTCCTCGACCGGCTCTCCCTCGACTGGAGCTACCACCGCCTCACCGACGGCCGCCTCACCGTCTGGTTCACCCTCGCCCTCGAACCCTCCGGTCCCCGACCTCTCCCCTGACCGGCCCCGTCGGCCACCCGCACGGACGATCCGCTCCTGCCGCCTCCGCCTCGACGCACCCGCCGCCCGACGAGGGACCCGCCCAGGAGAAGACCGGCGCCTACCCGAAAGCACACCCCACATGAACACCAGCCTCCTGGCCGCCGGCCTGTCCGCCCTGCTCCTCGCCCCGGTCTTCGCCGGCTCGGCCCTCCTCACCTTCCACCCGTCTCAGGCACCCCTCACCTCCGCCGAACACGAACCCTGGTACCTCGAAGGCGACCTGGGCCGCGACCGGCCCGGCCAGGCACTCGTCCTCACCGTCAGCGACACCACCCAGAGCCGAGTCCTGGACGCCTACCGCCAGAGCACCCCAACCGACACCCCGTCCCACCTCGGCCTCACCCCCGTCCACTACGGCAAGGTCTTCGGCCGCGCCGCCGCCACCGACACCTACTACCTCCTCGCCCGCCTCACCACCCGCGACGGCACCCCGTTCGACGACCGACCCCGCCTCTGGCGCAGAACCGGCCCCACCCCCTGGCGCTACCTGGGCGCCGACCCGGATCCCGACCGCATCCCCCGCCCCCTCCGCGACGCCTGGACCATCCGCGAACCGCCTTGCTCTTCCCCTGTCGCTGAGCCGCTCCACACCCGAGGTCCGGGGGCCGCCCCCGGACCGTCCGGGCCGAACAGTCCGGGCACCACCTGAACCCGGCCCTCTCCAGCCTCCACCGGGGCCCGAAGGCATCCGGACGCCGCCCCGCGGAGCGGCCTGAAGACGACATGAACCGAGCACGACACGAGGGGAAGACACCTTTGAGCACCGACACACGAACAGCGCCGAGCACCTCCGTCACGCGATGGTGGACCGGCTCGCCGCCGACCACGCGGCGAAGGGCCTCACGCTGCGTCCCGAAATCGAAACAGCGATGCGGACCGTCCCCCGCGAGCTGTACACGCCGGGCCTCACCGCGGAGGAGGCGTACGAGAACACCGCGGTCGTCACCAAGCGGCGCGGTGAGGAGAGCATCAGCTCGGTGTCGGCGCCCTTCCTCATCGCGGAGATGCTCGGCCAGGCGGCGGACGCGCTCGGCGGTCTGGCGGGCCGCGACGTGCTGGAGATCGGCAGCGGAGGCTACAACGCCTCACTGCTGCGCGAACTCGTCGGCCCGTCGGGAACGGTCACGACCGTCGACATCGACCCCGAGGTCACCGAACGGGCGGCCACCCGCCTGGAAGCGGCGGGATACCACGACGTCACCGTGCTGTGCGCGGACGCCGAACACCCGGTCACGCCGGACCGGCGCTACCACCTCATCATCGTCACGGCGGGGGCGTGGGACGTCCCGCCCGCGTGGCGTGACCAGCTCACCGGCGACGGGGTGCTCGTCGTGCCGCTGCGCACCGCCGGGATGACCCGGTCATGGGCGCTGCGGCGCTCCGGCGACCGGCTGATCAGCTGCAGCCGCCGCCAGTGCGGGTTCGTCCCCATGCAGGGCGACGGAGCCCACGACGTGCGGTACGTCGACCTCGCCGACGGCGTCCACCTGCGGCTGGACGAAGGGCAGCGGATCGGCCCCGCCGCCGTCGAGGGTGTCCTGGCGCAGCCCCGGCAGAAGGCGTGGGTCGGAGTGAGCCTGCCGCCCCGCACCGCCCTGGCCGACCTGGACCTGTGGCTGGCGACCCGCCTCGGCGACGGCTTCGCGGTGCTGTCCGCGCAGCAGGAAGCCGTCGACTCCGGCATCGTCGCGCCGTCCTGGCGGTTCGGCGCCCCCGCCGTCCTCGACGGCGGCACGCTCTCCTACCGGTCGGCCCTGCGCTGGACCGGCAGGAGGTTCGACCTCGGCGCGTACGCCCACGGGCCCGAAGCCGCCGCGGCGGCCGGACGGATGGCCGAGCACATGCGCGCGTGGGCGGAGGCGGACTGCCCGCCCTCCGCCCTGCACGTCCTGCCCGCGCACACACCCGACGGCGACCTGCCGGACGGAGCGGTCCTGGACAAGCGGCACAGCCGCCTCGTCCTGACCTTCACCATCGAAGAGAAGGAGACCCGCTGATGGAGCACGAACTGAACCTCCACCCGGTCGACTCCGAACCCACCGCGAGCGGCCACGCCACCGGCACGCGGGATCCGGCCGTGCTCCGCGCGGTCGCGGTGATGACGAACACGCTGGGGCATGCGCGCGGCGGAAGGTGGGTGCTGCCCTGTGCCCGCGCCGAGGACGACCGGATGCGGGACATCGAGATCGACCTGACCGCCCCGTCCGGTCGGCGGTGCAGACCGCCCGCTCCCCCATCGTGTTCGGTGAGCCGGCCGCCGTGCCGGCCGGGGAACGCCCGCGGGGCTCAGGTTTTGAGCCCCGCCTTCACGGGCGTGGTCGAGGGAACCCGACACCGTCTCACCGCCCGTCGCGTCGCCAGACGAGGACGAGGCCGGCCTTGGGAAGGATCCAGTCGTCCACGCCTACGGTGACGACGCGGGTGGTCTCAAGGCTGGGGGTGTAGTTGATCGAGGCGGGTCGGGTGGCGCCGAAGTAGTCCAGGGCGCGGATGCGTTTGATGTCCGGGACCGCCACGTTGACGGAGTACGTCGCGCCGAAGGTCGGCTTGGGCACCTCGAAGCTGAGCAGGTTGCCGTCGGCCAGGACCTTCGCGCTGAAGGAGTACTGGACGAGGATCGCCGACTCCCCCTCGAACTCGTCGGCCGGGATGTGGCAGACGAACTCCTGCTCCGTCTCGTTGCAGGTGAACTCGACCTCCCTGCCGCCGAAGGACGCGCTCAGCAGTTGGAAGCCGTTCGCCCAGTCGTCGTCGAACTCCCCCGTCGACGGGAGGCGCCAGGCCGCGCCGAGGTCCGGGGAACGGAGGGTCTTGTCATAGCTCCCCCCTCCCTGCCAGCCCGCCACCCGGAAGGCGAACCTCGTGCGGGTGATGTTGGTGGTGTGGTAGCTGAAGTGGAAGTAGACCACGTAGTAGTCGTGCTCCCGCCCGTCGGTGCCCGCTCGGACGAGCTCCAGGATCTCCGCGCGGACGACGAGGTTCCGCCAGGTCTCCCCCGACTCGAAGACCCCGGTGCGGAGCTTGCGCGCGATGACCTTGCCGAGTTCGGGGTCTCCGCTGCGCAGCCGGGCCGCGTTCTCGATGACCAGGTCCAGTTCCGCGGGAGCCAGCCGCAGGGACTCGATGTGGTCCGCAGCGGCCAGCGACTGCGCGACCGCCAGTTTCACCGCCGACTGCTGCTGGCCGAGCACGGCGCGCACGTTCTCCACGAACCTGTCCTCGGCGACCTGGTTGAGCAGCACCTGGAAGAGGGTGAGGGTGACGCCCACCTGGAAGATCGCCGTTCCCACGTCGTCGAGCTGGATCCGCGCCCAGAACCCCCTGCCCTCCTCGCTGATGACCAGCCGCCCGTTCTCCGCCACGACCCCGACCGAGTCGTTCGGGGCGATCAGCATGATCACGAGTCCGACGAGGGTCGCGACCAGGCCCAGGAGCAGACCCCGGCTCCGGTAGAGGTCGCCCAGGAGGCTGACCATGGTGCGGGTGGGGCCGGAGTACTCATCGGTATGTGCTGACACGACTCTCTCCGTCCTCAGGGCAGGCGATAGCGCATCACCTTGACCGGTCCGTTCTCCTCCAGCGCCCGGTACCGCGCGACGTTGGAGTAACCGATCCGCTCCCCGTCGCGGACGAACAGAGCGGACTGCGCTCCGAGGCTCTCCAGCGCCGGCCTGCCGATCTCCGGTGCGACGTTCGCCCGCTCGCACACCTCGTCGAGACTCCTCCCGGGCTCCGCGTGGAAGACGAGGAGGCACTCGACCGGGGAGAAGACGTGCGAGGAGAGGTAGCCGCAGCACAGGAAGTCCAGGAGCGCCCCGGTGTCGGGGTCCCAGTTCCCCCTGGGAAGGTCGAGTTCCCTGTACCGGCCCTGGACGACGAGTTCCTCGGCCCGGTGGATGGCGGCGCGGCCCTGCTTGATCAGCTCGATGAGGCCGGTGAGCCCGAATTCCCGATAGAGGAGATAGGCCTGCCTGGTGTGGTCCAGGTAGACCGACCAGAGTTTCGGCCTGTCCACTCCGTGCCGACCGTGGAGCAGGATGTTCCTGATGGTGGCGGGCTCCAGGACGGCGAGTGCTCCGAAGCAGGATCCGACGGCTTCGGCGAGCCCCTCCTCCAATCCCATGGCGAAGACCTCGGGGTCCCTCTTGCCGGTGACGGTGTGAATGACCTCGTGGGCGAAGAGAAGCTCGCTGTAGAACGGCCGCAGCCTGCTCCGGAGGAAGTAGACCCCGGGTTCGACGCCGAAGTTCTCCTCGTCCTCCCTGTCCGGAGCGAAGGCGGACCAGCCGAACTGGTGGAAGGGCGGCGGGAATTCGTCCATCACCCGCAGCGGTGCCTCTTCCACGGGCAGGCCCGCCTTGACGAGCCTTCCCTGGACGGCCGGTCCCGCAGCGGAGAGACGATCGCTGATGGAGCCGGCCGCCTCGATCTCACCGAACTCCGCCTCGGCCGCCGACGCCAGGTCCAGGGCGACCAACTCCCCGAGCGCCTCTTCCTCACTCCGGATCGGCGCCGAGGCGCGGAAATCGTCCGCCAGTTCCCGGATCCGTCGTCGTCCTGTTTCCGCGTCGCACGGGCGCGCAAGGTCCGCCCGCGTCCCCACGATGTCGACAAAGCGTTCAATGTTGCCGAATCTGCAGGGCCGACGATAAACGGCCGAATAAAGATATTCGGAAAGAGTGATCATACCTGAACCATCCGACGGCGTAACATCTTTCCCGGCAAGGCTAGCCTATCCGCCTCCGCTGTTACCCATGATCCACATGAGTTTCCCCTTCCATTTCCAAGAGTCGACCATAAAGAGCGGCGACACGTTCGGAGACCCTTGTGGATATTTCACTTTCAGCAACTAGAACGTCGTTCTGTGTGATCATTCCGAGGGAGTCCTCCGCCAGCCCCACCAGCGCGGCGGCGATGTCGTCCTTGAGGGACTTCAGGCCCCGCACCCTGGCGGCGTCCGGGACCCCGCGCGTCTCCTCCCGGAAGAGCGCGCGCAAACAGGAATCCTCCACGCCGGCGAAGGGGAGGAGTCCTCTCCGGTATATCCCGTACAGTTTCGCGACCACCGGATCCGCGAATTCGTAGTAAAGCCGATACTTTTCCTCTCTGAACCGCACACCACGGCGCTGGAAATAGGACAAAAGCGGAGAGCCCGGATAGACCTCCAACCGGTTCGCCACCCGCCGGTGGCTGCCCACCCTGTTCCTCCTCAGGAATTCGAGATTGACGCGAAGACCGTCGGTATCGGACAGGGGCTGGAACATGATGAATCCCAGGGAGAAATCGATGCCGACCCTCCGCAGCAGCGCGATGGCCGCCTCCGCCTCCTCGGGGGTCGTCCGCTTGGCGAACAGCGCCAGATCCCGCTCGTTGGCCGACTCCACCCCGATCAGCAGATGACGCAGACCCACCGCCTGAAGCACGGTCAGGATCTCCTCGTCGAGCTCGTTGATCCGGCACTCGACGGAGAACGTGATCTCGTAGGGCTGCGCCGCGAGCAGCTCCGCGAACCGCAGGGCGCGGTCCCTGCCCCGGCCGTCCCCGCCCAGGAAGTCGTCGTCCACGAAACTGACCGCCCTGATCCCGTGCCCGGCCACCAGCTCGGAGATCTCCGCCACGACCGACTCCGCCGAACGCGCACGCCAACGGGGCAGGCGGTGATAGCGGTTGCCGTAATTACCGGACTGGCAGAACGTGCAGTACGCCGCGCAGCCCCGGCTGGTCGCCGCCGTCGCGTGGCCGTCCCGGTAGTGGAGCGGATCGGGTTCCCGCCAGGGGAAGGGCAGGGAGTCGAGGTCCTCGACCGGTGGTCGGACCCTGCCGAGAGCGACTTTTCCCCGATCCCGTACGCACAACCCGGGAATCCGCAGGAGATCGCCGCCCGTGACGACCCGGTCCCACAACTCCCCAAGGGTCACATCACCCTCGTGCATACAGGCGGAGTCGAGCTCGGGGCACTCGTCCAGCACCCTTTCCCACAGGAACTCCAGCCCCTGCCCGCCGATGACGAGATGGGCGTCAGGCACGATCGAACGCACTTTACGGATGAGTTCCAACGCCTCAGGAATCTGACGGGTGAAGAGAACCCCCACCCCCACGACCTGACAGTCCGACGCGAACTCCGCGACCTCGCGGGGCAACGGGACGGGACACTCCTCAAAAAGCCGTACGTCGGCTCCCCGTTCCCGCAGAACAGCGGCCAGGGAACGCAGCCCCAGGCTTTCGGCAGCGAGGTACTCGGTCTTGTCGAACGCAGGTGAGAGAAGCAGCGCCCTGCCTGTCCTCGTCTTCAATGGTGCAGCCCCCTGCCCCTGAACCAGGCGCGAATTCCATCGTGGACTTCCCATGGAACCGGCCGCAAGACGGCAGGCCACATCCAGCCAGGTCACCTCGGCGAAATGTCGAGGTGACCTCTGGCCCACCCTCGTTCGAGGGGAAAGCCCTGCTTCAGGCCAAGGCAGGGCTCTTTGTGCATGGCCGAGAACTCACCGCGCGCGAGCCGCGGAACGACGCCCGTCAGGGCCACGGTCATCGCCGCACCGGCGGCGATCGCCGCCAGGTAGACGTCGGCGGTCTCGGTCCAGATGAAGGGGCGGGGGTTGCTGTTCCAGCCGTTGATCCAGGCGCGG
The DNA here is from genome assembly GCF_039525175.1 of Actinocorallia libanotica. Taxonomy (NCBI): domain Bacteria; kingdom Bacillati; phylum Actinomycetota; class Actinomycetes; order Streptosporangiales; family Thermomonosporaceae; genus Actinocorallia; species Actinocorallia libanotica. The sequence goes on along the minus strand of NZ_BAAAHH010000029.1, from coordinate 42,887 downwards.
ATGTCGGCCTCCAGGGCCTGGACGCTCTTGTGGGCGCCGCGGCGGATCTTCTGGTCGGGCAGGAAACCGAACCAGCGTTCCACCTGGTTGATCCAGGAGGAGCCGGTGGGGGTGAAGTGCGTGTGGAAGCGGGGACGGGCAGCCAGCCACGCTTTGATGGCCGGGGTCTTGTGGATGCCGTGGCGGGCGTAGTCGTGGGTGCGCCGCTCGGGTATACCCGGCATCATCGGCACCACCGCTTTTTCGGCCGGATCTGGTGCGGCTTGAGATTGAAGTCCCGCCAGATCCGGCCGATCGTCGACTTCGACGACTCCGTCCGCTCAACCATCGAGGTCTGCGCCGCGAAACCACGGATACCGATGGCCTTGGCGAGCCGGTTCATCGACAGGCCGGAGCGGGTGCGCTGCCGCCTCAGCTCGATCGCGAAGTGGGCGCGCAGCGCGTCGGGGTCAGACTCGTAGGAGGCGTAGGACATCGGTGTCCTCCGGCGCGTGGTCGGTGAGGGATCAGACGAGTGACCGCCTGGCCATCGCTACTTCGCAGCCGAGAGTAACCCCATGCCATCAGGCTGTCAGGCGATTCGGTGACAGTGGGCGACGAGCGTCTGTACGCGCTGTCTTCGTCCGTTGCTGAGCCGGGGAGTCGGACCGCGGGAGCCGTCTGGAAGGGGTCGGGTACCGCCGAAGGTTCGAGGTCTCGGGGTTCGGGCGCGGGAGTGGCCGCGCCTGGCCGGCCGATTGCCGGTCAGGTCAGGTCGACCGGCCTGAACGAGGTTCTCGTCGCGATGTAGATGAACGGTCCCGGCTCGTTCAAGCACTGCTCTATCCGCCGCCACTGGGACATCACGATCTCGAGCTGCTTGAAGGTGCCGACCGCTTCGGCCCCGCCCAGGGAGACCATGCGGGCTCCGTGCTCGCGGACCGCCTGGATCTCGCGGGGCCTGGTCTGGATGTGCCGGTCCTTCGTGACGATCAGCCAGCCGCGTTCGGTCACGAGGGGGATCCAGACGTCGTCGTCGGTCTTCGTAGTGGTGACGGGAGACGGCGGTCGCTGCCGTTTGTGGACGATGCCACCGGGATCGCCCGGATAAGTGGCGTCCGGGCGGAGGCCGGCGATGATGTGGGCCAGACCGAGGATGTCCGCATCGAAGTAGAAGCGGACCTGGGCGGGTTTGACGCGACTCACGCGGCGCGGCGGGAGTTCTCGTAGGCGAGCGCCCAGTGCACGTCACTCGATGTCAGCTGGAAGGTCGCGGCGATCGTCTCGGTGTCTTCGCCGTCCTGGTCATGCTCCCAGATCACTTCGGTACTGACACCGTTCACCGAGGGCCGACCGAACCTGATCTTGGGGTTGACGCGGACCGTCGATTCCTGATTGGCGTCGGGCCGCCACTCCGCGGCGAGGTCGTCCTCCCACTCCACCCGGTCGAGGAACGCCTGTGACGCGGGCAGGAGCACCAGTTGGTCACTGGCCGCGGCAACGAGGCAGAACTCGGGGTCCAGGCCCGCTTCCCCCTGCGCCTCGTAGATGAGCTGCCTTCCGGAGACGAAAGGACGGCGATGGGCCAGCGGGTAGGGCACGCCGAAATCCTCCCGGAGCCTGTCCACGAACTTCCGCAGTTCCACCATGGGCACCCTGTGCTTGCGCCGGTACTCCCTCAGGAGCCCCGCCTCGATGAACTCGCCCCAGGTGACGATCCGATCCCCTCTGGGGGCCTCACGGATGATCGGTCTGTAGGACTTACCTCGGCGCTCCCCGCCCTCGAGCCAATAGTGCAGCGTGCTCGGAGGGACGCCGAGAAGCCGGGCCGCCTCAGCCTCCGAGTACATCTCGCGATCAAGGACCGTGGTCATATCAGCAGTGTCGCATCAGGTCAGATGGTCAACGTGAAGGCGGTCCGGAGGAGACACGACCATGGGAGCTCCTGGAACTTGGGGAGAATCATTGGAACACACGGACCGTGTCAGGTGCAGCGGTTTCCGTGACGGAAGTAGAGGCCACATCGACGATGCCGGTAGTACCTCTCCCCCGCGCCTCCGACGTGTGGTTGACGGGGGCGGGGGCGGCTGGCCGCCTGGTTGACGCCGCTTCGTAGCCGAGCGCGGCCGTCCGTCGGCAGGCTGTGCGGAAATTCGGCGTCCGGCCGGACGTCGCATCGGTTCTCGCGGACCTGGAGGAAGACGTGCGGGTCCGCTCAGGCGGTGAGGCCGACGGGGAGCAGAGGAGAAGCAGCGTGTCCGAGTCCTTCGATGACAGCCGGCGGCAGGCGCGCACGGACCCTGCCCTCGCGGGCTCCGACCCCGTTCTCGGATGCGGGCCGTCCGTTCCTTCGGGCACCGGGCGTGCGGAGCTCGAGGAGTGGGACGAAGCCGTGAAGGCCGTCGTCGCCTGCGAGGCCTGCCTCGGCGCCCCCTGCCCCGTTCACGCCGAACGGCTGGCCCTGGCCCGGAAGAGCTGTTCCGGCGCTCTGGGAGGACGGGCGTCCCGCTGCCGTCGTGTCTTCACCGGGACCCTGGACCAGATGGCGGAGGTCCGGCGGTTCGTCCAGCTCGTCGCGGACGGGCACGAGGCGATGCGCTCGGCGGAGCTCGTCGCCTGCGAACTGGGCGCCAACGCCGTCCTGCACACCCGCAGCGGGCAGCCCGGCGGATGGTTCGCCGTGGAGGTGCGGTTCGGGCCGGATGAGGTGACCGTCGCCGTCACCGACCAGGGCTCCGATCGGGAACCGACGGCACGGCCCGCCGACGCCGAGGAGGTCAGCGGACGCGGACTGTGGATGGTGGAGCTGCTGTCCCTGCGCTGGGGATGCGAGCCCGCGGGAGAGGGCCGGAGGATCTGGGCGGTGCTGCCCGCCTCCGACGACCACGAAGAACCCGGGAACGCGTGAGGCCCCTCACCCGTGAAGCCGACTTCCGCGCCGACGCACGCCCGAGTGGCCGGTACCGCAGCCGTTCGAGCCGAGCGGCGATAGTCCACCACGACCCGAGCCGTATTCCCCGCTTTCTCCGCGAAGCCTGGACCGGCCGCGACCGGGCGTCGATGGCCGCACGCGCAACCCCCTGCTGCAATGATCAGGACTGGTGAAAGCGCACCGCAGGCCGCGGCTTACGGCACGATGCTCGTGGAGGAGGTACAGCGTGGAGAAACGACTGATCGAACTGCACGTGGAGAACTTCCGCAGCTTGAAGAAGGTCACTCTGCCGTTGGGTCCCCTCAACGTGCTGGTCGGAGCCAACGGCGCCGGCAAGACGAACGTCCTCAAGGTCTTCGACTTCCTCTCCGACGTGATCAGAACGGACCTGGAGCCCGCCCTCCAGGAACGCGGCGGCTTCGACGAGGTGGTCTTCTGGGGAGGCGAGCGCCCCCCCGCCTCGATGAAGATCAGGCTCAAGGCCGCCTGGACCACCCACGCCAGCCGGAACGCCCCCGACGAGTACGAGCTCATGGTCACCCGGAGAGGCCGTTCCCTCTCCCGGAAAGAGACGTTCCAGTTCAAGAGGACCCAAGGCAGGGGACGCCGCATCACCATCACCGGCGAGCAGGCCGCCGTGATCGACCAGAACCGCCAGGAATCACAGGAGACGCTCTTCGGGATCCACCGCCTCAGCAGCGGACTCTCCACCCTGCCGAGGCTCTCGGACAACGAAGGCGGCACCGAGGTCTCGACCGTCGCCGAACGGCTGGCGTCACTCCGCGTCTTCGACGTGTCAGTGAGCCTCGCTCGTGAACCAAGCCGTATAAATCCGTCTTTCCTGGCACGGGTCAGACGACTTGCCAGGAGCGCGCTGCGAGACGACGCCTCCAACCTGGCGGGCTTCCTCTTCTTCCTGGTACAGGCCCATCCCGATGCCTTCGAGCAACTGCAGCGGGACGCGGCCGAGGTCCTCCCCCAACTGGAGACGATCGACTTCGACTTCCCGTCCGGAGCCGGCCGAGAAGTGATCGTCGTCCTGCGCGAACGAGGACTGCGTCGCCCGACCCCGCTGGCCGACGCCTCCTACGGCACCATCCGCCTTCTGGGACTCCTCGCCCTCCTCCACGACCCCACGCCACCAGCCCTCACCTGCATCGAGGAGATCGACCACGGCCTCCACCCCCAGGCCCTCTCCCTCCTCGTCGAAAGACTGCGAGAAGCCGGTGAGCGCACTCAGTTCCTCATCGCGACGCACTCCCCCGCCCTGGCCGACAGGCTGCGGCCGGAAGAACTCGTCGTCTGCCGACGTGAAGGCGACGGCTCCTCCTCGATTCCCGCGCTCTCCACCCGGCAGATCAACGACATCGTCGAAGCCAGCGAAGGCGAACCGCTGGGCGAACTGTGGTTCGCCGGCGCCCTCGGAGGTGATCTTTGAGCCGGAAGAGCGGCACCGGTGTCCCGGCCACCAAACGCCCCGTCATCGTGCTCGCCGGCGAGGACGCCAACGACCGCAGATGCCTGCGCATCCTCCTGGAAGCCCGCTGCCCCGACATGCGAGGCCGCCTCGTCGAGATCAACAGCCCCGTCCGGCTCCGTCAAGCCACTGGCGGCACCCTCGCCTCCCGCATCGACAAGCTGCGCAGACTCGTACAGGCACGAGCAGCGCGGGAGAGAGCGGAAATCGCCTGCGCCTTCATCCACGAAGACCTCGACGACGCGGACGGCCCCGGCTACCTCGAAACCCACACCCGGGTGGAGAAGGAGCTGCTGCGCAGCTTCCCCACCGCCCACTACGTCCTGGCCGTCGAAGAGATAGAAGCCTGGCTCCTTCTCTTCCCCGACGCCCTCGCCTCCCTGGTCTCCTCCTGGCAGGTCCCGACCAAGTACCGGGGCAAGGACACCGGCCGCCTGACCGACCCAAAGCACATCCTCATGAGCGAGGTGAGCCGGACGGGCCGCAGGTACAAAGAGTCCGACGCTCCCGACGTCCTGGAGAAGGCCGTCGCCCTCGACGGCTTCCCCGCTCCCCTCGGCACCAACCGCTCGTGGACCCGCCTGATGGAGGATGCGGCCACCTGCTGCTCCAGCCACATCTCAAAGGCGAAAAAGAAGTAGCGGTAGGGGAGAAGCGGCCAGCACGTCGAGCAGGTATCTGCCATGCGCGCGTGGCAGATACTGGACGCCGGTATCGCTACTGCTCTGGCAGTCCAAGGCCCGGCGGACGAAATCGAGCCTGTGACGTGCCTCACCGATCAACCCATCCGGACATTTATTGACCAATCCACATATTCAACACTTGAAGCAACAAAAGGGATCTATCTCAAGAAAACATTCTTTTAGAGAATTTCTTCCATAGTGGTCGACTCCTCTGCCATGATTCCGCCATGCGTTCCACGCTCCTGCCAGGCGATCCTGATTTCGTCGCCGGATACCCGTTGCATGCCCGACTGGGCACCGGAGGGATGGGCGATGTCTTCCTGTCCTGCACACCGAGCGGCAGGCCGATCGCCATCAAAGTGGTACGACCCGAGTTCGCCGGCGACCCCGAGTTCCGCCGCCGCTTCCGGCGGGAGATCACGGCCGCGCAACTGGTGAAGGGCATCTACACGGCGGCGGTCCTGGACAGTGATCCCGACGCGCCGGTCCCCTGGCTCGCGACGGCGTACGTCCCCGGCCCGTCCCTCCACCAAGCCGTCACGGAGCACGGCCCGCTTCCCCCGAACGGGGTGCTCCGGCTCATGGCAGGGGTGAGCGAGGCGCTGGAGGCCATCCACGAGGTCGGCCTGATCCACCGCGACCTGAAGCCCGCCAACGTCCTCCTCGCCCAGGACGGGCCCCGCGTCATCGATTTCGGAATCGCGCGTGCCGCGGAGGCGACGTCCGCGACCAGATCAGATGTGCTGATCGGCACCCCCATGTTCATGGCCCCTGAGCAGATCAACGGCCACCCGGTGACGCCCGCCACCGACGTCTTCGCGCTCGGCCAGCTGCTGGTGTTCGCCTCGACGGGACGAGCGGCCTTCGGTGAAGGCAACCGGGACGCCCTGTTCTTCAGGATCCTGCAGAACGAGCCCGACCTGGACGGGTGCCCTGAGGACCTGCGCGACATCATCACCCGCTGCCTGGCCAAGGACCCCGCCGATCGACCGGCGGTCGACGAGCTGATCCAACATACCCGTGACCTGCTTCCCGACCTCGCCCAGACGTCGGTCCCATGGTTGCCGCCCTCGGTGGTCACGTCGTTCAAGGACTACGAACCACCCGCCCTGACAGAACGGCCCGTCACGACCGGTTTCCAGGGAGCGTCGGCGAAGGTCACAGGGAGATCCGGTGTCTCCATGCCTCCGCCTACGGCCTCGCCGCGCCGTGCGTCTCCTCGCCCGCTCGGCGTTCCGGTCGTTCTCTCCGTTGCCCTCGCCGTGGCTCTGACGCTCGCAGGCGCCGTCTTTTTCGCCACACGGCCGGACGCGCAGGCAGCACCCGGTGGTTCCTTGAAGAGCACGAAGCCTCCGGCCGCGGGCCCAACCGCCGTCACCGAGACCGCACCGACACCCAGCATCACCGTCCTGACGCCCGACACCACCGTCCCGGTGCCTGTTGCCACCACGTCCGCTCCGACCGCCACGAAGCCTCCGGCACCGCTGCACAAGGACGCGCAGTTCACGGCCCCAGGAGGAGATTGCCATTACGCGGAAGAGTTCATGAACGGAATCTCTTTCACCGAGAAAGGTCCTGACATCGATGCCGTCGCCGGTGACTCGATGGACTATGACCTCTACTACCTGTGCAGGGACTCCGATGAGGAAACCTATCTGTGGGGCGGCTCAGGCAGCCAGTTCGCCACCGTGACCGGAGAGCCGAGCCTCGCCGCATGCCTTCAGGCGATGGACAGGTTCAACATCGCAAAGAAACGCCTGGACGAGACCAAGATCGCGGACACCTTCTGCATCAAGAACATCGACGGCACCCTAATGAGCTGGATAAAGATCGTACGGAGCACCGGGGGCGATTCCACCACCGGTCCCCAGATCACTTTCGCCGCCACCATCTGGCCCCTCAACTGAGACCACAGCTTCACACGAGAGGTGCACGCACAGATGATGGAAGATCATCTGACTCTGGACATCGAGGCCGCGGAGTTCATCGTGGACCTGTCCAACGTGGTGCGGAACACCTCACTGGGGGTCGGCGTCGCCCGGCTCAGCCGGTTTCAGGGACTGCTCGACGCACTGCGGCGATTCGCCAGGGACGACCAGGTCCTCGTTTACGCGGTCGCGGACCGGTCACTGCTGCACGGGGCGGGGCTCAGCGGCCAGGAAGAGGCGGTCCTGCAGCGGTGGGCGCGGGACGGCCTCATCGAGGTGCGTCCGGTGGCCGACGACCGCATCCTGGAGATCGCCCACCTGCGGGACCGGATGATCGTCACCGATGACGCCTACAAGGAGTACCACCGGTTCCACCCGTGGCTCGTCGGCGACTGCAATCGTTTCCTCAGCCCGTACCCCGACCCCCGGCGGCCCGGGGCGGTGGCCGTCCGGCGACGGGTCATCCCGAAGTTTCCGGAATGGGAGCTGTCCCTCGTCGAGGAGGAGCGCGAACTCAAGGACGCCGGACTGCGCGGCAGGAACGCCGAGCAACGCCGCCGCACCTTGCTGGGACGGCTGTGGGAGTGCCCGGTACGGGATTGCCCGCTGTTCGGAAGGCCGCTTCGCGCGATCCAGCCGGTGGCGCGGTTCACCGGGAGGGGCGCGGTCTGCCCCGACCACCGTCTGCCGCTGGCCGACCGGGGACGCGCTCCTCGGCGCGCCCAGGTCAAGGTGCTCGTCGACGGGGCCGTCGTCACCAGGTTCACCTTGGACGAGGGTCGGGCGGTCTCCGTCGGAAGAGCCCCGGTGCGGGCCGGTGTGGCGCTCATGAGCTGGCTGGGCGCCTACCCCCCGACGTCGATGAGCCGCACCCATGTGGAGCTCATGTGCGAGGCCGACCGGGTGGTGGTCCGGGATGTCAGCACCAACGGCACCGAGATCCGCAGAGACGGCGGGCTCACCCGGCTGTCCCCCCGCCGGTGGCACCCCTTCTCCCCCGGCCAGGAGGTCGTGCTGCACGAGAGCACCGTGCTGGTGCTGAGCGGCCGACGGCGGTACTTCAACGAAGCGGACGAGGCTCCTCCTCCGCCCCCCTCACACGTCGACCCGACGACGATCGAAGGCAAGAACGGACGGATCACCGGTTCCAGGCAGACCAGGCGACGCACAAGAAGACGGTGAACACCGAAGTCCTCAACGTCCTATGACACCGGCTCGGCGGCATGACAACATCCACCCATGGTCGAGGAGATCCGAGCCGAGCACCTGGGGATGGGCGACCTCGTCGAACTGCCGACGGTGTACGGCCCTGAGAGCATCCGTGTGACCGTCATCAAGCCCCGGGTCTCCGGAATCAAGTTCAAAGGCCTGAACGGCAACGGGACCACTTATTCGTGGGGCTTCGAGTACGGGCAACTCGTCAGACGTCTGGCGGCTGGCCCCGAGACCGACCGGCCGGCTTCGGGGTTCCGAGAATCGGAGCTTCCCCCCACGGGTCGGACGCCGCCCGCCGAGGACAGCCGGTAGCGGACCTGATCGTCGTAGAGGAGCCAAGGGTGGCGCAGGTGTAATCGATTCACGTACACATTCCACGTGTCCTGATATATCGTTGCATCGCTGAAAGAACGTGCCAGCGGGTGTCCGTCCAGGAAAAACACAGCCTGGGGGCAAGGGGCAGTCCCTCCGCCTTCACCTGCGAAGAGCCACTGAGGAGCCCACGATGGCCGGTGAGATCCAGCTGATCAGCGACGACGACGGACTGGCGGTCATCGGGGATCCGACGACTGTCGAGAAGTTCCTTGCTTCGGAGGGGCTGTGGTCGTCGTCGAAGGACCTCGGACAGCGGCTCAGGTCCGTCCTCGGCGCAGGGGCCGTGATGGCGCAGGCGGGTTCCGAGATCGCCGCCGGCTCGGGCCGCTGGTTGAAGCTGACCGAGGAGTCCGCGCAGCGTGTCCTGGAGTACGGGCTGAGGACGAGTGCGACGACAGGTCTCAGCACCGGCGTGCTGAAGGGAGACTGGGGCCAGATCGGAGGATTCGTCGAATTCGTCAGGGGGCCCGGAACAATGCTTCTGAACCCGGAGACGCTTTCCGGCGTTGCGGGGATCATGCAGCAGGCCGCGAAGCAGCAGTCCATGGCCGAGATCACCGCCTACCTCGCCAGGATCGACAGGAAGATCGACGACGTGCTCCGTGTCCAGCGGGACCAGGTGCTGGCGCGCCTGGACGGGGCGGACTTCATGATCGAGGACGCCATGACCGTCCGAGAGCACCAGGTGGGCCGGGTGGACGAGGTCACGTGGTCGACGGTGCAGGACACGCCGGGGAAGATCGGGGACACCCAGTCGTACGCGTTGCGCCAACTCGACGACCTCGCGAAGAAGGTCGAGCGCAAGAGCAAGATCGGCGATCTCGCCAAGGCGGCCAGGGAGATCGAGTCCGAGGTTCGGGTATGGCTCTTCGTTCTGGCTCGCTGCTTCTCCTTGCAGGACGCGTTCGACGTGCTCCGGTTGGACCGCGTGCTGGACACGTCTCCGGCTGATCTGGACGGGCACCGCCTCGGCCTGAGGGCTGCCCGGCAGAAGCGGCTGGACGCCATCTCACAGGCCACCGAGCAGCTGACGGCCCGCATGGACGCGGCCGCCCACAGGGCCAACACGAGACTTCTGTGGCACCCGACCGCGTCCCCGGCCGTGATGAACGCGCGCAACGATGTCGCGACCGGCGTCCATGATCTCCACGGGCTGCTCGGGATCGGGTCCGGCCGCGGCTCATGGAAGACGAGACGATGGGTGGACGCGGCCGCGGAGGCGAGGGACAAGGTGCTCGAGACGGGCGCGGAGGTCGGCGGCACCGCCATACAGCTCGGTAACGAGACCTTCGACCGGGCCAGATCGGTGACGGCCAAGCTCTCCAGCAGAATCGCCGAGCGAGCGGTCCGCCGGCGCGCGGACGACGAGGAGACCGACGCGAAAAGGTGAGTGTGGGGCGGCAGCACCGACAGCTGGTTCGCCAGGCTCCCCCATCGCTTCCTCGGAAGAGCGAGCGAAAGATCCCATGCCGCTACCCCTCCGCTTCCATGGGACTCGATTCATCGAAACGAGGGTTCCGACAATCATCAAGAGCTTGTCGGACTCGGGTGTTCTACTTGTCCGAGGCCCTTGGTGTGTTCTTCTCCCGGGCTCGAACGGAGTGGAGCATGTCAGGCGAGTACTACCGTCGAGGCCACATGGTTACCGGCAAGAACGGTCGCCGGTTCTACCGCAGCGGTCACTGGGTGAGAAGGAATTCCGGGGCGGCGGCGGGCGGGGGTGCGGTCGTGATCCTGATCATCGCTGTGATCCTGGTCCTGGGCTCTGGCGGCTCAGGCCCCGAAGAGCCGCGGGAGAAGCCCGTCGTACGCACGCCCGCCGTACCCGTCCCGGCCGTCCGAACGGTGACACCGGGGACGACGCTCGCACCGGATCCAGGAATCACCGACCTCCCGGATGTCGTCATCGAGTGACCGGGCAACGAGCACGACATCGACATCTATGCGATCCGGGTCGGGCTCTGGTTCGTCAGGATCAGTCACGCCTGGCCTCCTCTATGTACTCGTCCACGTCCTGGCCGCCGAGCCAGTCCGGAGCGATCCCGAGGAGATCGTCAACGGATGCCCTGCCTCGCTCTCCGAACTCCTCCAGCTCCTCGATTTCCATGCGTACCGCCTGACCGCGCCTGTTACGCGTCACCTTGCCTTTGGCGATGACTCGCTTGCGCCAGTAGAGGTCGTGTGCTTCTTCTGCCATGTCGGCGGACAGACAGCCTGTGACGGCCCTACGGGTCTCGGGGTCGTAAAGCCCTACGACGAGCAGCCCTTTGTGCATGCGGCGAGCGCTCATCGTGTCCAGCCAGCCGATCACCGACCCCAGCGAGGTGTACGCGCCCTGCACCGCCTGCTGAGCGTGGGCACGAACGGGCTCTGACACCGGAAAGAACTGCCCGGGACTTCCGTTGACCGTCGCGAGCGATACTTCTTGGACGCCTCGGCCGGGCTCCCCCAGGGTGAGGATTCTCTCCAGCGTGCGTTCCGTGTAGTACTCGGGACCTCCGGCTCACGCTGAAGGCGGTCCACCCCCGCCACCAGAGCGTCGATCGGCGCCAGGACGGAGCGTGCGTCCCTGTTCCGCGTCCGGTCGGCGGTGATACGGACTTCGATGTCGGCACCGCGGCTCGCGAGGTCGGAGATGACCCACTTGGGACGGCTGCCCCTCAGGTGGTAGGCACGATCGATCTCGCTCAGCGCCAGACGCAACTACTCCAGGTTCTCCTCCAGCCGAGCCAGCTCAACCCGCTCGGCTCCGGAGCGAATCCGCATCTCAAGAGCAGTCGTCATGCTGCCAAAGTAGCCATCGGAGCCACGCAACGCCACGACGTCGGACCCGTCCACCGAAGCCTCCTTCCCCATTACTCGGCCGAAGGAGAACCATTGGAGCATACGGAACGTGTTCGATGTGGGCGGTTCGCGTTACAGGAGTCATGAGACCGCGGCCGCAGACGACCACAAGAGGGGCCGCCCGGACACGAATAGCAAGCGTAATGAACGTGTAATTAATTCACAGGCACTTGTTGTGTAGGCATCATCTAACATGACGACCCGTGGAACGAGCCCATGACGCGGCCCCATCCAGGAAGACCACGATCGTGGAGGCAGGAATGATCTCCCCCGGGCACGGCCGGTTCCGCTTCTCCCCCCGGCGCATCGGGCTGTACGTCGCGAGTGCTCTCGGCGGAATCGCCATCGTCGCCGGCAGCGCCTACGCCTCGAACCTGGCGTTCCCGCTCGCCCCGGAAACCGAGAACCCCCGCCGGGTGTCGGGACCGGTGGTGGCGGACAAGACGTTCGTCCCGGCCGCCACCCGCACGGAGACGACCTGGGTCGACCAGGGCTGCAGCCAGTGGACGAGCCTGGGCAACTGCTTCATGCCCAGGAGAGTCCCCGTCCAGCAATACATCCCGGTCCCGGCACGGTACGTCATCGTCCTGCGGGACGCCCTGGGGAACAGGACCAAGGTCGAGGTGGCCGAGTCGGAGTACGCCTCATGCGCCGTCGGCGACGCCTGGAACGAGTGCAGAAACTCCTGATCAGCACGGACGCTCCGCATCAACACCCAGATACATCGACGCGAGAAAGGAGAATCTCTCCCATATCCGGATTTGCCTGACTACGGTGATCGGCATGAGGGCAGGGGATGTACTGGGAGACCAGTTTCTACTGGAGCGGCTCCTGGGCGAAGGCGGAATGGGCCTCGTCTGGGAAGGATTCGACCAGTGGTTGCAGCGGCCTGTGGCCATCAAGGTACTGCGGGCCGACCTGCTGGAAGACGGGAGGTCCGCCCAGGCACTGGCCCGCTTCCACCGCGAAGGGCAGGCCGCCGCCCGGTTGAACCACCACAACATCGCAGTCGTCCACGCTTCTGGAAAACACCGCGAGCAACGGGAGGACGGCACCGAGACGACCTATCCGTTCCTGGTGCTGGAGTACCTGGAAGGCAGAGATCTGGGGACGGTGTTGGAACAGGACCATCCCGGCGGCCTGCCGATCGCGGACGTCCTCGAATACGGAGCACAGGTCTGTGACGGCCTGGCCGTCGCACATGACGAAGGGATCGTGCACCGCGATATCAAGCCGGCCAATCTGATGCTGCCGCCCGACGGGACGGTCAAGATCTGCGACTTCGGGATCGCCCACCTTCAGGACGCCGCCTTCGAACTGACCGGCACCGGAGTCCAACCCGGCACCCCGGCCTACATGGCCCCCGAGCAGATCTGCGGTCGGCAGGTCGACCACCGGGCCGACCTGTACGCGCTCGGCGCCAGCCTTTACCTTCTCCTGACCGGCCGGACCGTCTTCCCCGCAGGCAACCTGCCCGCCCTCATCGCCATGCATATGAACACGCGACCCGACCCGCCCAGCGCCCACCGGGTCGGCATTCCCGCCCGCCTCGACGCCCTCGTCTTGAACCTGCTCGACAAAGAGCCTTCCCGACGACCCGCCTCGGCCGCCCAGGTAGCGGTACTGCTGCGCGACTGCGCGGCCCACGACCCCGGATGTCCGCCGACCGGCGCACCGCTGCCCCCTCCCACCCTCCAGATCCACTCGGCCCACCACCAGGCTGCGCGCCCCGCACCGTCCGCGAACACCGAAAAGCTGGTCCGCTTGCACACTGCTTGCTCGCAGCACCTCGGCGCGGCTCCTTCGGGGCTGGGCGAAGCAGGCCGTTATCTCGTCACTTTCGGTTTCTTGATCGCCTTCGTCCTCGGCGGCATCAACAGCGACTCCCCCAAATCCAGCGAGTTCTTCTACATATTCATATCCACTCTTTCTGTATTTGCAGTGGCGGCATTCCTGTTGGACGAAATGATCAAGAGCCGTTCGGCTCGAACGATTTCTTCGGTCCTAGACGAACTCCGCGACCACCCCGATCAGCTAAAGCTGCGAGAAGCGCAGGCGACCCATGGCGTCCGAGGTCTGCGAGAAGCATTGGAGACTCTGGGCGTCCGACCGGCCGAAACCGACCGGCATGCATCTTCGAACCGGCCGTGGTGATCTCAGTTCACCAAAGACAGGCACGTAAACGTCAGGGTCCAGCGTACTTGCCTCCGTCCGACCCACTAGGGTCTGAACCTGCCCCTGAAATACCGGTTCCAGGAGAGACATCGTGAAGCCCACGCTGGCGGCCGAGGAACTGCGCAAGAGCCTGACGGAGTACCTCAGTACGACCTTCGCGCTGGTCGAGCCTCCCGTGAGAGGAGCCCTGGAGCGCTTCCTCCTCCACGATGAGCAGGGCATCTTCCGCGGTCCCTATCTGCGGATCCGCACGCCGTTCCGGCCCGCCGAGGCCGGGTGGGACGGCTGCCTGCAGTGGGCGCCCGACGGCTGGAAGCCCTACCGGCACCAGGGCGAGGCGCTGCGCAGGCTCAGCAGCCTCGGCAAGGCTCCCGAGCCCACGCTGATCACCACGGGCACCGGCTCAGGGAAGACCGAGTCCTTCCTCGTCCCCGTGCTCGACCACTGCCGCCGCGAGAAGGCGTCCGGCAGGCGCGGCGTGAAGGCCGTCCTCCTGTATCCGATGAACGCGCTCGCCACCGACCAGGCCGGGCGGATCAACGCCTACCTCGAGCAGGAACCTCTGCGGAACGTCACGGCCGCGCTCTACATCGGCGACGCACCGGCGACCGGGTATGCGCGGGTGATGACGCAGCGGTCCGAGATCCGGCGGAACCCGCCGGACATCCTCATCACCAACTACAAGATGCTCGACCTGCTGCTGCAGCGCGGCGACGACCTTCCTCTCTGGAAGGACGCCGACCTGCGGTACATCGTCATCGACGAGTTCCACACCTACGACGGGGCGCAGGGCACCGACGTGGCGATGCTGCTGCGCAGACTCGCGTCCGCCACCGGCGGCTCCCGGCCGGGCAGTCCGATGGGCGGCATCTGCCCCGTCGCGACCAGCGCGACCCTCGGTGAGGGAAGCGGGGAAAGCGGCGGATCCATCCGGGAGATCGCCGAGCAGGTCTTCGGCGTGCCCTTCCCCGAGGACTCCGTCATCGGGGAAGACCGCCTCTCCCCCGAAGAGTTCGTCGACCTCGACGACACGCTGCCGCTGCCCTCGCCGCACGAGCTGATGGACTGCGGCGACCCGCTCAAAGACCCGGCCGCCCTGGACGCCCTCGCCGAGAAGATCACCGGCCGGTCCGGACTCACCCCGTCCGGGCTCGGCGGGCTGCTCAAGCGGCACATCCTCACCCAGGCCGTGCTGGAACTCCTCAGCGGCGGACCGAAGACTCCGGACGAGCTGCTGGAGCTGCTGCCCCGCCGCGGCGCCTACGGCTGGGGCTCGGTCGTCAAGCAGTCCCCGAAGAAGGCGTCGGCCGCGCTCGCCCGGTTCATCGCGCTGATCTCGCATGCCCGCGATCCCGAGAACCCCGACCGCCCGTTCCTGCTGGTCGAGACGCACGTCTGGGTGCGGGCCGTCTCCCGGCTGCTGCGGCTGGCCCACCGCACCCCGGCGTTCGCCTGGGTCGGCGAGCTGCCCGTACTGGGATCCGACTCCACGCTCAACGTGGTCGGGCGGAACCTGCTCCCCGCCGTCTACTGCCGTCACTGCGGCAGGTCCGGCTGGGCCGCCTACTCCCCCGACCGCAATCCCGCGGAACTCGTCACCCAGCCCGAGCGGATCTACCGGGCGTCCGTGAGCGAGAAGAAGCGGGTACGGCCGCTGATCCTCGCGACCAAGACCGAGTTCACCGAGAACGCCCGCAACCTGGTCGCTCTCGAAGGCGACCGCCTCCGGCCCGTCGATCCCGCCCGCGACGAGTACGGCGAAGGCGACGTCGTCTTCGTCCTGGCCGACACCAACAACGACGACGCGGGGAACAACGCGGCCAAGGCCGACCGGTGCCCGGCCTGCGACATGGACCAGGGCATCCGCTTCCTCGGCGCCGGACTCGCCTCCCTCGCCTCGGTGGCGATCACCCAGCTCTTCGCCGGCGACCAGCTCGAGGACGGGCAGCGCAAGACGCTGATGTTCAACGACTCGGTGCAGGACGCCGCGCACCGGGCCGGGTTCGTCGCCAGCCGCTCCTACCAGTTCTCGTTGCGGCGGCTGCTGGCCTCCCGGCTGGAGTCGGCGGAAGCGACACGGCTGAACGAGCTGATCGCCGACGTGGTCGCCGCGGCCTCCGACCCGGCGGTGCTGCCCGCCGTCGTCCCCCCGGACCTGCACGAGATCGAGGAGATCGACGCGATCCTCGCCGGGACCACCACCGGCGGACCCAGGGCGTGGAAGCTGATCGGTGAGCGCCTGGCGTTCGCCATCGTCATGGAGCTGGGGCTGCGCTCCCGGCAGGGCCGCACGCTGGAACTGACCCGCACCGCGTCCGCCGAGGTGGTGCTGCCCGACCCGGAGAAACTCACCGCCCTCGCCCGCGACGAACACCAGCGGGTCCCCGGCCTGGTCGAGCTCGCCTCCGAGGAACGCTACCTCGCCTTCCTGCGCGGGCTGCTGGAACGCCTGCGCACCCGGGGGGCGATCAAGCACCGGTGGCTGGACCCGTGGCTCGCCAACGCCGGCACCAACCGGTACAAGGCGATCTGGGGCAAGCGCCCCGAAGGCATGCCCGCCTTCCCCAAGGGCCTGGGAGCTCCCACGTTCCTGCTCGACCGGGCCAAGAACCGCTCGGAATTCGACCGCATCGACTCCTCGCAGAGCTGGGCCCAGGACTGGACCACCCGCTGCCTCGGCCTGCCGCGCGGCACGGCCGGAGGCTACCTCGCCCGGATGCTCTCCCATCTGGCGAGCGAAGGCGTTGTCTCCACGCGCACCGCGAGCGACGGCGCGACCCGCGTCTACGGACTGCAACCCGGCCATATCCAGGTCCGGCTGCTGGAACCCGACGAAGCCGAACGGGCCGGGGCCGGGTGCGACGCGTGCGCCTGGACGCAGACCGTGCACCCGTCCCTCGTCCATGAGTGGATCGGACAGCCCTGCCCCCGCTACCGCTGCTCCGGCCACCTCACTCCGCGCACCGGCCGCTCCTACCGCAACGACTTCTACCGCCGCCTCTACACCGAGCGGGAGGACGTCTTCAGCGTCGTCACCGCCGAGCACACCGGCGCGCTCACCCGCAAGCAGCGCGAGACCGTCGAGGAGCGCTTCCGCGAAGGCGACCGCTACAGCGACCCCAATGTCATGTCCTGCACCCCGACCCTGGAACTGGGCATCGACATCGGCGAGCTGTCGGCCGTGGTGCTGGCCTCCCTGCCTCCCGGCCCCGCCAACTACGTGCAGCGGGTCGGCCGCGCCGGGCGCCGCACCGGCAACGCGTTCCTCGTCACGATGGTCGGCCGCTCGCCCCGCGACCTGTACTTCCTGGACGAGCCCCGCGACATGATCGCCGGGGAGATCGTCCCGCCCGGCAGCTACCTGTCGGCCGTGGAGATCCTGCGCCGCCAGTACGCGGCCCACCTCATCGACAGGGCCGCCCGCGGCCTGCTCGGCGATGCGCCGCCGCTGCCTCGCGTCGCCTCCGCGCTGTTCGGCGGCACCGGATGGCTCGCGGTCTTCACCACCGCCGCCCTCGCCGACGCGGACGCCCTCGTCACGGGTTTCCTCGACCTGTTCGGCACGCATGTCTCCGCCTCGGCCGCCGCCGAACTTCGAGGCTTCGCCGCTTCCGGGTTGAAGGAGAAGATCGAGAAGATCCAGCAGGACTGGGACGGCAGGCTCGCCGAGCTGCGCGAACGCCGCCGCCGGATCGAGGAGGCCGTCGAGGATCTCATCGAGTCCGACCCCGGGCAGCGGGCCGCCAAGAAGAGCCTGGAGGTCGAGAGCGGAGCCGTCGCCAGGCGCATCGGCGAGATCGGCCGGCAGAACGCCCAGAACGCACTCGTCGAGCTCGGCCTGCTGCCGAACTACTCCCTCCTCGACACCACCACCGCCTTGGAGGCCACCCTCACCTGGGAGGAAGCCGACCCGAAGGACGAGAACCGGCCGCTTTACCGCAGCGACATCCGTGAGTACCAGCGTCCGGCGTCCGTCGCGCTGACCGAACTCGCCCCCGGCAACTCCTTCTACATGCTCGGCTACGAGCACCAGATCACCGGTCTCGACGTCGGCACCGACGCCCGCCAGACGGAGAAGTGGCGGATCTGCCCGTCCTGCGGGTATGTGCGGACCCACCTCGCCGAGACCGACGCCTCGCCCTGTCCGCGCTGCGCCGACCCGGCCATCGGCGGCGTCCAGCATCTGCACCGGGTGCTGAAGCCCGCCCGCGTCACCTCGCACGACCGGCGCGACGACGCCAAGATCCGGGACGACCGCGACGACCGCAGGCGCATGTACTACGAGGGCGCGGTCGCCGTCGACATCGACCCCGCCGACTTCGCCCCCGGTTCCTGGCGGCACAGCCGCCACACCTTCGGCGTGGACTTCGCCCGCCGTGCCGTCGTCCGCACCTTCAACCTCGGACCCGCCAAGCAGGACCGCCCGGCGGCCGACAGGTTCGCCGGCTCCGACGTCCGGCTCAACCCGTTCCGCACGTGCCCGGTCTGCGGCGGCACCGCCCTGGAGAGCGGCCTGGCCGCCGCCCAGACCGCGCTGGCCCAGACCTCGTCCATCGACAAGTCCCGCCAGCACCACCGCGGCTGGTGCCGCCACCGGCGCTCCGCCGACGACGTCGAGCACCTGGAACTGATCCTCGCGCACGAGCTGCCGACCGAGGCGCTGCGGATCCTGCTGCCAGTCGCCACACTCATGATCGAGGAGCGGACCGTCTCGTTCCAGGCCGCACTGATGGCCGGGATCGCGGCCGGTTACGGCGGTGACCCCTCCCACCTCCGGGTCGTCACCGCGACCATGCCGGACGGCGAGACCGGACGCCGCCGCCGCTTCCTCGTCCTGCACGACGCGCTGCCCGGCGGCACCGGCTATCTGCACCGGCTCGCCGACCCCGAGGAGTTCCGCGGGGTCCTGTTCGCCGCCTACAAGCTGATGCACGACTGCCCCTGCGCGGCCGACCCCAACAAGCGGGCCTGCCACCGCTGCCTGCTCTCCCACGTGCCCGCCCCGCTCTACGACCGGGCCGACCGGGCCGAAGCACTCGGCATGTTCGAGGAACTCCTCGAGGGCTGGACGACCGAGGAGGTCTCCACCACCCACGCGATCTCCCTGTGGGACCTGATCGAGAGTGAACTGGAGGCACGGTTCCTCGGCGGGCTGGAGGCCTGGGCGCGCCGCCCCGACACACCCGGCACGCTCGCCCGTGGCGACGTCATCGCCGGACGCCGCACCGCGGACCTGCGGATCGAGGCCGACGACTCGATCGTGCACTGGCAGGTCACCCTGCAGAACACCATCCGCAAGACCCGGCCCGACGTCCTGTTCCGCAGGCTCGACGGCCCGCCGCTGGAGGTCGCCGTCTATCTGGACGGCTACTCCTACCACGCCTCTCCGGCCGTCAACCGGCTCGCCTACGACGCCCACAAGCGCATGCAGCTGCGCGCCCACGGACGGGTCGTCTACCAGCTGACCTGGGACGACCTGGAGGACTGGGAGAAACGCGGCCACGCGCCCGACGTCTCCGGCGATCCCAAGCGACCGCCCTACGGCAACACCGCACAGATGGCCGCGCGCAAGGCGTACAAGGGACGAGCTCCCGGCCGGGAACCCGACGAACTGGTGCGCACCGTGTGGACCAACCCCGTCGACTCCCTGCTGGCCTTCCTCCGCGAACCCGATCCGGAGCTCTGGCTGCACCGCGCCGAAGCCGCCGTCAACGGGCTCGCCCAGATCGGTGACAAGGTGATCTGCTCCGCGGGCGCGGGCGGCATCGCCATGGCGGCTCTGCGCGGGGAACCGCTGCCGCCGCCAGGCCAGGGCAGGACCGTCGTCGCCCGGACACACGACGCTTACGGCTGCCCGCTGGTCGTCGTGGTCGACCAGCGGTCCGATATCTCCTTCTCCGCGTTCGCCCTGATCGACGACCGGGCCGAGACCGTCGCCGCCGACGAGCCGTCCCACAAGCAGCGCTGGGCGGCCTGGCTGTACTGGGGGAATCTGCTGCAGTTCCTCGGCCACGGTTCCGGCGACGGCGTCCAGCTGGCCCTGACCCGGCTGGACGAGTTCGATCCGTCCTTCCTGGTCGTGGAGGGCGGCGCCGGAGTGCGGACCTCCCTCGGCCTCGTCCCGCTGGACGCCGACCTGCTCGACGGGCAGGCACCGGCCTCCGTCCCGCCCTCGCCGAGCATCCCGGCGCCCGTCCCGGCACCGCGGACGCCGCCCGTCCCTCCCGAGGGCGGCGTCGACTCCGGCTGGACGGAGGTCTTCGACCTGCTCGATCCCGACGAGCCGTTCCTCGCCGATTTCGCACAGCGGCTCGCCGCCCTGGGCGTGCCCGCGCCCGCTCACGAAGAGGTCGGCTACGAGCTGGGCGAGCAGGCCTGGCAGGCGGAGATCGCCTGGCCCGCGGTGAAGATCGCGATCGTGCTGGCCGGGGACGGCGACGAGGAGAAGAAGCGGAACGCCGCCTACGAGGCGGCAGGATGGTCCGTGCGTGAGGTGCAGGGCTGGACGGCCGAGGAGCTGGCCGACCGGATCAAAGGAGCGTGAACGTGCAGGGCGGGGCGACACTGCGGCTGCTGGACAAGGCCGACAAAGAGATCCTCAAGCTGCCCCGAGAGGTCAAGGGGGCGATCTACGAGTTCCAGCACAGGTTCCGCAAGGACCCGCACTCCCCGGCGCTGCACTTCAAGCAGTTGAAGGGCCACGCGCAGCTCTACTCCGCGCGGGTCCACAAGGACTACCGCGCGCTGCTGCTGCACGCCGGCGGCTCGGAGTACATCCTGGTCGCGGTCAAGGACCGCAAGGACGTCTACGAGAACCTCGATCGGATCAAATACCAGATCAACCCGGTCTCCGGCGGTATCGAGTTCATCGACCTGGTGAGCTTCGAGGAGAACATCGAGGCGACGAGGTCCGACAAGGCCGCCGAACCGGCGCCTGTGCCCGTTGCGCCCCCTTCCAGCCTGTTCACCGCCTTCACCCGCGAACAGCTGCTGGATCTCGGCGTGAGCGAGGCACTGCTCGGCCTGATCTGGAAGATCAACACAGAGGAGGAGCTGCTCGTCCTCACCGACCACGCCCCTCAGCTCACCGGGGACGTCCTGCTCGCCCTCCACGACGGCAGGAGCGTCGAGGAGGTCCTCGACCAGATCACCACTCCGGTCGCCGCCGAGGACGAGGTCGACACCACCGACTACGCCACCGCGCTGGCCCGTCCCGCCACCCAGGTCACCACCGAGGACACCGACCTGCGCGAGGTCCTGGAGGACGACTTCTGGCGCTGGAAGATCTTCCTGCACCCCACCCAGCTGAAGATCGCCGAGCACCGCCCCTACTCGGGCCCCGCCCGGGTGACCGGCGGCCCCGGCACCGGCAAGACCATCGTCGCGCTGCACCGCGTCCGGCACCTGGTGGAGCGGCTGCGGTCCGGTGAGAGCAAGGACGTCCTGCTCACCACCTTCAACAAGAACCTCGCTGCCGACCTGCGCCGGCGGCTGCTCGACCTGGCCGGGCCCGACGTCGCCAAACGCGTCGAGATCGTCAACATCGACAAGCTCGCCACCCAGATCGTCGCCCAGGCCGCGGACGGCGACAGGCGCCGCTGGATCGACGACGCCCGCGCCGTCCAGGAATGGCAGGCCATGCTGGACGAGCTGGACGAGCGGCGCTGGGACGCGGAGTTCCTGCACGCCGAGTGGTCCCACGTCATCCTCGGCATGGCCATCGCCACCCGAGCCGACTACTTCCGCGCCCGCCGCGCGGGCCGGGGCCGCAACATCAGCCGCGCCGACCGGGCCGCGATCTGGCAGCTCGTCGAGCGGTATGTGAAGCGGCTCGACACGATGGGGGTGTGGACCTACCGTCAGGTCGCCGAACGCGCCGCCCGGCTGGAGCTGGACCGCAAGCTGAAGCGGGAGGCCTTCGAGGCCGCGCAGGTCAGCTCCGAGAAACTGCACCGCGAGTCCGGCATCTCACACCACCCCCGCTACAAGCACATCGTCGTCGACGAAGCCCAAGACCTCAGTGCCGCGCACTGGAAGATGCTCCGCGCGATGATCCCCGAAGGCCCCGACGACCTGTTCATCGCCGGCGACAGCCACCAGCGGATCTACGGCAACCAGGTGTCGCTCGGCAGCCTCGGCATCAACATCCGGGGCCGCTCCCACAAGCTGACGCTCAGCTACCGCACCACCCGGGAGATCCTGCGCGCCGCCCAGGGCGTGCTCGGCGACGGCGAGTGGGACGACCTCGACGACGGCCGCGACGACCTGACCGGCTACCGCTCCGTCCTGCACGGTGCCCGCCCCGCGCTGCAGGGGTATGCGACCTGGGACGCCGAACTCGACGGGATCGTCGAGCAGATCCGCGAGTGGGACGACATCGCCCCCGCCGCGATCGCGGTGTGCGTGCCGGAACGGCACATGGTCGCCGAGGTCGAGAACCGGCTCGGCCGAGCCAGGATCATGGCCGCCTCCATCGGGCCCGACGGGCCGAAGGTGCACGAGGCCGTCCATGTGGGAACGATGCACCGGTTCAAGGGCCTGGAATACCAGCGGATGATCATTGCCGGGGTGTCGGAGGGGCTCGTTCCCGCGGCGCGCATCGAGCAGTACGCCGACAGCGACCCGTTGCGCTACCGGCGCGAGGAGAAGCAGGCCCGCTCGCTGCTGTTCGTCGCCGTCACCCGCGCCCGCGACACCGTGCGCATCACCTGGCACGGCGAGCCGAGCCGCTTCCTGCCGTGAGGAACCCGCCCATGAGAACGATCGCCGATCGGTACCGCCTGGTCGGCCCGCTCGGCCGCGGTGGCATGGGACAGGTCTGGGAAGGTTCCGACCTGCGCCTCAACCGGCGGATCGCGGTGAAGCTCATCCACAGGGCGGATCTGGCGAACGCGCAGGAGGCGGTACGCCGCTTCCACCGCGAGGCCCGCATCACCGCCCGGATGAGCCACCCCGGCGTGCCCGCCGTCTACGACTTCGGCAACGCCGATGACGAGTTGTTCGTCGCGATGGAGTACATCGAGGGCCAGACCGTCTCCGACCTGATCGCCGAGGAGTCGCCGCTGCCGGTCCCCTGGGCGGCCTACCTCGCCGCACAGGCCTGCTCGGTGCTGGCCGCCGCCCACGCGGGCGGCCTCGTCCACCGCGACATCAAACCGAGCAATCTGCTGCTCACCCGGCACGGCGCCGTCAAGGTCATCGACTTCGGCGCGGCCGCCGCCCCCGGCCTCCCCCAGTTCTCCCGGATAACCCAGACCGGACAGGTTCCCGGAACCGCCCGCTACGTCGCCCCCGAGCTCTACGAAGGCGTCTCCGCGGGCCCTTCCTCCGACCTGTACGCGGTCGGCCGCCTTCTAGAGGAGCTCCTGGGAGAGGAGCGGTACGACGTCCCCAGCGCCCTCGTCTCTCTCGTAGACGCCTTGCTTCTTGAAGACCCTCAAGACCGTCCCTCCGACGCGACCGGGGTCTTCACCGCGCTGCACGCCTTCATCGGCCCGCTTCCGCACCTCCCCGGAGCCCTGGCCTCCGACCTCCGCACGGACCCGACCCACCTCTACACCACGACCCAGGCCAAGGCGTTCCCCAGCCGCTGACCGAACGTGGTGAGGCCCATCGGGCGGCGGTCTTCACGTCAAGGGGCGGACGGGGTGGGTGTTTGGAGGAGGAATCTGTGGCCGGAGCCCTCACCGGATTCGAGGCGGTGGTGGGCTTCGGCGGCCTCGCTCAGGGGGAGGGTGGTGCGGTGGCGGGGGCGGAGGAGGCCGGTGGCGGTGAGGTGGGCGACGTGGTGGGCGGCTTCGGCGAGTTCGGTGGTGGTGGCGTGGGAGATGGCGAAGCCGGTGATGGAGCGGTCCTGCTGGTAGAGGGCGGCCACGGGGAGGACGGGGCGGGCCGTCATGCCGGAGAGGACGATGATGCGGCCGCGGCGGGCCAGGAGGTTCACCGCCTGTTCCAGGTCGTTGCGGCCCGAGGCGTCGAGGATGAGGTCGGCTCCGTCACCGCAGGCGGCGGCGATCCGCGCCGGGACGTCGGGGGCGCGGTAGTCGACGGTGCGGACGGCGCCGAGGTCGCGGCAGTAGGCGGCGTCGGCGCCGCTCGCCACCGCGACGACCCGGGCTCCGGCGTTCGCGGCCATGACGACCATGGCGCCGCCGACGTTTCCGGCGGCGCCATGGACGACGACGGTCTCGCCCGGGCGGAGGCGGCCGTGGGTGAAGAGGGCGAGGTGGGCGGTCGCGGCGGGGTGGGCCATGGCGAGCAGGTCGAGCGGGTCGGTGTCGTCGGGGAGGCGGTAGAGCCGGTCGGCGGGGACGACGGCGCGCTCGGCGGAGGGGCCCTGACGGCCCTCGTGCCCCATGCTGAGGCTCCACACGCGGTCGCCCGGCGCGAAACCGGGGGTTCCGGGGCCCGCCTCGGCCACGGTGCCGACGAGGTCGCGGCCGATGACGAAGGGGAACGTCAGCGGGGTGCGCCAGGCGCCGGAGCGGACGAACGTGTCGACGGGGTCGACGGCGACGGCGTCCACGTCGACGAGGACGTCCGTGGGACCCGGGCGGGGGTCGGGCAGCTCCCCGTAGCGGATGACGGAGGGAGGACCGTACTCCTCGATGTAAGCGGCGCGCATGGTTCCGCATTGTCGGGTGCCGCCCGTCCCCCCGCCTACGGGGCCCGGCGCGGCTTGCTGGAGTTTTATCAGTTCACCGGAGGCCGGTGGTGCGGAGGCGGTGCGCCTCCGCACGGGCGGGTCAACTCGTCGCGGTGATCTTGATCGCGGGTGTGAACTTGTACTCGGTGGTGAACGTGATGGTCTCGCCCTGGCTGAGCAGGCCCTCGCAGGAGGTGCCCGAAGCGTCGCCGCCCAGCACGACCTCCGCCTTCGTGGTCTTCAAGGTGGAGGTGGCGTTCGTGTAGGCCATTCCCGTCAGCTTCTCGGCTCTGAAGGGCCGAGCTCGCAGCTCTTCACCACGCCTGGCGGGTGTGGTTCAGGCCGCGTCGTCGGCAGCGTGACTCACTGCCCAGACCGCCTCACCGCGCTGGGCGATGGTGCAGCCTGCGTTCACATCGGCGTGCTCAGCGAAGCCACACGACGTGCAAAGAAAGGTGGATTGATCAGGCCGGTTCTTCCGGCTGATGTGGTGGCAGCGGCTGCACTCCTGCGAGGTGTGGCGGGGATCGACGAACACCACCGCCACCCCCGCCCACGCGGCCTTGTAGGAAACGAAGGCGCCCAGTTGCGCGAACGACCAGGAATGCAGCGTGACCCGCTGGGGCTTGCGGAGCCGTACCCTGTCGCGGATACCGCCCAGATCTTCCAGGGCGATACCGCGGCAGGTGCGTTGAGCCTCGGCCACGATCTTCTTGGCGACGCGGTGATTGGTGTCGGCCGCAAAACGCGCCTCCCGGCCCGACAGCCTGCGCAGCAACCGTTTGGCGGACTTGGTGCCCTTCTTCTGCAGCTTGGCGCGCAGCCGCCGGTGCCGGTGGCGGACCTGGTTGAGGTGCTTGCCTGCATACCGGTCGCCGTCGCTGGTGGTGGCGATGTTCACGATGCCCAGATCCACACCCAGGAACCCGGCCGGATCGAGCAGGCCGGGCTCAGGGACGTCGCAGGTGGCGTACAGGTACCAGCTCCCGCCCCGGGACACCAGATCGGACTCCCCGCGCCGATGCTCGGTGAGCATCTTCCACTGAGCGGGCGAGCACTGGAACGCGATGCCCTTCACGCGACCGCAGACGGTCCAGATCGAGACGGTACGGGCATCTGGCTGCCAGGACAGGCACCGGTCGTCGAACGGCTGGGCGGCGTCCTTACGGAAGCGGACCGGCCTGGACTCCACCGCCTTGCGCCGTTTGGAGCCCTCAGGGCCATAGTTCCCGGCCTTCAAGTTCGCCTTCAAAGCGGCATAAGCCCCGGCGACTTTGCAGATCACTTGGAGGGCGGGCTGGGCGGACAGACCCATCGCCTTCACCTCCCCGTACACCAACCGCTGAAGTGACTGCTTGCTCGTCGTACCGGTCTCGAACGCACGTCGGGAGGCATGGTCGGCGGCCCGGTTACAGGCATGCAGCGTCTCCCGGAGAACCACCGCAGTGGCCTCATCCGGGAGCAACTTCACCTGCACCACCAGCCTCACGACCCTAACGTAACGCCACCTTTGCAGCACTGAGAGTGTTTCTCGTATCTCGGCATGCACAAAGGGGGGGATGAAGCGCCGTCTCCGACCTGCATGTCCATTTGTTTTGTCTTTGTCGCCAAGTACCGGCGTGGTGTCCTCACAGACGCCCTGCCCACCCACTGCGCGGCCCCTGTGCGGTCATGCGGGACGCGTGCGCCCAACCCGGCGGAGAACTCCGCGAGTCGAGCGGCGAGGACGACCACGTGCACCTCCTGGTGCGCTATCCGCCCAAGCTCCCCATCTCGACCCTCGTCAACCGACGATGCGGGGTATCGGCGCACCACCTGCGCTCCGCAAGGAGCAGTTCCCCCCGGCCCTGAACGGCCCGGATTCCTTGCTAGTGGCTTGTCTCCCAACGTTGCTGGGATTTGATCTCGGCAGGCGGGCCCGGCAGCCTGGTCCCGGAGTCGTTCTGGGAGGTGGTCGTGGCACGCAGACCCGAGGTGTTCGTCCGTGCGTTGACGATGGAGGAAGGCCGCAAGCTGCAGGGCATCACCCGGCGGGCCAAGGACCCGGTCAAGCTGCGGCGGGCGATCGTGGTCCTGATGTCCGCGCAAGGACAGCCGACGTCGGCGATCAAGTCGTTGATGCAGGTCAGCGACGACTACGTCCGCTCGGTGGTGCACGCGTTCAACGATCGGGGGTTCGACGCACTGGACCCAAAATGGAGCGGGGGCCGTCCGCGCAGGATCGGTGAGTGGGTGCGTGAGCGCATCTGCCTGATCGCCCGGACGACCCCCTCCGAATGGGGCATCACCGCGTTCTCGACCTGGAGCCTGGCCAAGCTGGCGGCCCACCTGGAGAAGATCGGCCTGGTGACCTCGCTCAGCCGCCAGCACCTGGCCCGCATCCTGAAGGCCGGCGGGGTGTCGTGGCAGACCACGACCACGTGGAAGAGCTCGAATGATCCGGACTTCATCGTCAAGATGCAGCGGATCCTGGCCCTCTACGACACCCCGCCCAAGGACGGTCGGGTGATCTGCGTGGACGAGTTCGGGCCGCTGAACCTGCAGCCCCGCAAGGGCAAGGCCTGGCGGCCGACGGGGCATCCGGCCCGGCTGCGGGTGACCTATCACCGCAACGACGGGGTCCGGCACCTGCTCGGCGCCCTGGACCTGGCCACCGGCAGGCTCTACTACCGCATCCGGCACCGCAAGCGGTGGCGCGAGTTCTTGTCCTTCCTCAAGAGCCTGCGCGAGCGTTGGCCCGGCGAGCGCTTGTATGTGGTCTGCGACAACTACTCGCCGCACAAACGCGCCGAGGTCAAGGCATGGGCTGCGGCCAACGATGTCGAGCTGGTGTTCCTGCCCACCTACGGCTCCTGGCTGAACTGGATCGAATCCGAGTTCGCCGCTCTGCGCTACTTCGCCCTCAACGGCACCGACCACCGCAGCCATGACGAGCAGAACACCGCGATCGGCGCCTACATCCGCTGGCGCAACCAGCACGCCCGACCGAAAGTCAGCTTCGCGGCCAGCTCACCGATCCGCTCCTGGACCAGTTACCCGGCCAAGGTTGCGTGACGCGCCACTAGACCTTGTTGAAATAGTGGAAAGCATAGGACCCACCCAGGATCCCGATCCATTCAACGCCGTCGCCGTCCACGCACGAATTCGCCTTGGCTCACGTGGAGGAGCCCAGGACGGGGCCGGCGTCGCTGGGGATGGACCTGCTGCACATCTCACTCGTGGCGTTGATGCTCTGGCAGGTGAAGAGCGTCCTCCCGGCGCTGTTCTTCACCGTCAGCAGGCCGGATACCGTGCTGGAGAGAGTTGGTCGGCGTTGGGGTTGGCGACCGTCCAGGTCGTGGTGGCGGCCAGTGCCGGGGCGGCCTGGCCGCCCAGCGCCAGAACCGGGGTCCGGGCCAGGACCGAAATGGTCCTCCCGCACATTCTCATCCCTCTCCCGTCCGCCGTCACGGGCTTTCGACGAAAAATTCGCTTCCGCCGTCAAACTAGATCACGAAGAGCCGAAAAGAAAGTGTTCTTTTTCCGAGGGTCGTCGAACACCCGCGACATATCAGAAAGTATCGTCATTTCTCGGCCGACATACCCGTTCCCTTACCCGGGAGCACCGACCGGGCCAGGGACCGCTGGGCGGGGTCGCGGATCGCGGGAAGGAGGCGTTCGGCCTCGGCCAGGAGGGCGCCCGCCTGCCGCTCGTCCCCGATGATCCGTGCCGTTTCGGCCAGTTCCAGGGTGGTCAGGAAGCGCTGGTAGAGGTCGGTGGCGGCGGCGAGCAGGTCCCGGGCCTCGGTGAGGAGGTCATCGGCCCGGGTCCGGTCGCCGATCGCCGCGGCGGCCTCCACCAGCTCCGACAGCAGCAGGGCGCGGTCCTCCGGGAAACCGCGGACGCGTGCCGCGGCGAGGTCGATGCGGATGCGCGCCTGCTCCGGGGAGCCCAGGAACGCCAGCGCCTTCGCCAGTTCCGCCAGGACCCAGGCCGGCCGTTCCGGGTCGCGGGCCGAGGGAAGCAGGCGTTCGGCGTGGTCGAGCAGGCCTTCCGCGTACTCGACCAGCGCACGGGTCCGGGCGGTGTCGAAAGGGGCCAGGAGGACGGCCAGGCTCGCCGCCGACTGCGCGGCCTCCTGCGGGTCGGGAAGGTCCCACAGGAGCGCCTCCGCCCGGTCGGCGAGCCCGGTGACGTCGCCGGAGCCCCGCATCAGCTGCAGCAGCTCCGTCATCCGCCGCTGCTCGTCGGAGATCCCCACTCAGCGCGCCGCCGGGCGGGACAGGGCGAGGCCGATGCCGGCGATCAGGACCCAGACCGGGCCGATGTACCCGGCCGTGTACTGGAAGGGCGAGATCCCGGCGATGAGGGTGAGGCCGCCGATCACGGCGCTCGTCCAGCCGAGCCAGCGCGGGACCGCGCGGTGTTTGAGGGACGCGGCGGCGACGGCCACGCCCGTGATGCCCGTGCCGACCCACAGCCACGGGATCGTGCCGACCCAGTGGGCCGCGATCAGGGCGAGTTCCGGGGCGAGGTTGCCCGCGGGGGCGATCAGCCCGAAGTACAGCTCGGTGTCCAGGCCGCTGCCGAGCAGGGTCGCCGTCGCCGTCAGGACCAGGCCGAAGGCCGCCACGGCCGGCAGCAGGCTGTCCTGGGGCAGCGCGGTGCGCAGCCGCCGCCACAGCCCCGCCGCGAAGACCGGCAGCAGCACCGTCACGACCATCAGGGCCGTGTGCAGGACCAGGAGCGAGTCCGTCTGCGTGAGGAGCGCGTGGGCGACCTTGTCCGCGTCGCCGGCCGTCTCCTTGTCGTAGGCCGCGGTGATGCCGCTGCTCGCCTGCACGGCGACCACTCCGGCGAGCCCGGCGGCCGCCCCCGCCCAGGCCCACAGGGAGCCCGGCTTCGTCGTTCTGCTCTGCGCCACCCCGGCACCGTTCATGGTTTCCCCTCTTCTCGCGACGCCCCCGACGCTCCCCACGGTGCCGTCCGCCGTGTCCCGCCTGCCAGTGACGGACCGCCCCACCGGGCCGGGACGACGTCCCGGCCCGAATATTGACAGTCAGTGCCCATTTACTAGAGGGTCCTGAAATGCAGGTGGCCGGGCACTTTCCGCGTCCCCGGCCGGAGAACTGAGGAGGGCACATGGACGCCGAGCGCTTGCGGTCGCTGTTCGATCTGACGGGCCGGGTCGCCGTCGTCACCGGGGGTACCCGGGGCATCGGGCGGGCGATCGCCGAGGGGTTCGCCGCGGCGGGGGCGAGCGTCGTGGTGGCCAGCCGCAAGCCCGACGCCTGCGCCGAGACCGAGGCCCACCTGAAGGCGATGGGCGGGTCCGCGCTGGGCGTCCCCACGCACCTGGGCGACCTCGACTCCCTCGACGCCCTGGTGTCGCGCACCGTGGAGACCTTCGGCGGGATCGACGTCCTGGTCAACAACGCCGCCAACGCGCTGGCCCTGCCGCTGGACTCGCTGACCCCCGAGGCGTTCGCCAAGTCCCAGGACGTCAACGTCCGCGGCCCCGTCTTCCTCGTGCAGCGCGCCCTCGGCCACCTCACCGAGAGCCCGCACGCCTCGGTCATCAACGTCGTCTCCGCCGGGGCGTTCATGTTCTCGCCGTACGTGTCGATGTACGCGGCGGCGAAGGCCTCGATGGTGGCCTACACGCGCTCCATGGCCGCGGAGTTCGCGCCGCGCGGCATCCGCGTCAACGCCTTGGCGCCCGGCTCCGTCGACACCGACATGGTCCGCAACAACCCGCCCGAGTTCCAGGAGCACATGGCCCAGGCCAGCCTCCAGAAGCGCATCGCGGACCCGGACGAGATGGTCGGCCCGGCGCTGTTCCTCGCCTCCGACGCCGCCAGCTTCGTCACCGGCCAGGTCCTGCTCGCCGACGGCGGGCTCGTCTCCCGCTAGCCCGACCCGGCCGTACGCCAAGGAGAACGCACATGCTGACCAACTCTGACGCCTACCTGCGGGACACCCCCGCCTCGGGCAGGACCGTACGGGTGGAGGAGCCTTCGCCGGGTGTCCGCCTCCTCACCCTCGACCGGCCGGAGCGGCTCAACGCGATGTCCGGCGAGCTCATCAAGGACCTGCACGCCGCGCTCGACGCCGTCGCCCTGGACGACTCCTGCCGGGTCGTGGTTCTCACCGGCGCCGGACGCGCGTTCTGCGCCGGCCTGGACCTGCACGATCCGCCGCGCCGCGACGCCTCCGAGCCGGTCTCGGAGGAGGAGATCGCCTGGCGCAAGAGCCCCCAGGCGGGCATGCACGTCCAGCAGGCCATCGCCTCGCTCGTCCCCAAGCTGCGCAACCTGCGCCAGCCCGTCATCTCCGCCGTCAACGGCCCGGCCTCCGGCGGCGGCTTCGCCCTCGCCCTGGCCAGCGACGTCCGCGTCGCCTCCACCACGGCGAAGTTCAACGCCGCCTTCGTCCGCATCGGCCTGTCCGGCTGCGACATCGGCGTCAGCTGGCTGCTCCCCCGCCTCATCGGCGCGGGCCTCTCCCACGAACTCCTGCTCACCGGCCGCTTCGTCGAAGCCGAGGAAGCCCTGCGCATCGGCCTGGTCAGCCGCGTCGTGGACGAGGGCAAGACCGTGGAGGCCGCCCTGGAGACCGCCGCCCTCATCAGCGCCAACAGCCCCATGGGCGTGTGGATGACCAAGGAGGTCGCCTGGAGCCAGCTGGAGATCCCCAGCCTCCAGGCCGGCATCGACCTGGAGAACCGCACCCAGATCCTCACCTCCTACACCCGCGACATGTCCGAGCAGATCACCTCCTTCCTGGAACGCCGCCCCGCGAACTACACCGACTCCTGACGGGCGTCCCGCGCGCCGGCCGGCCGGGGTCCGCACCCGTGGCCGGGGGCGGACCGGTCGATGATGTCCTCGTACACCCCGACCTTGTGGTCGACCAGGTCCAGGCACTCGGTGAGCCTGCGGATCCGGGCGACCACGTCCCGGCGGTGCCGGTGCAGCAGCGCGAGGCGCTCCTCCTCGTTGCCCTCTCCCTGCCGGATGAGCTCCATGTACTCGCGGAGCACGGGCAGCGGCATGTCCGAGGCGCGGAGGATGGTGCACAGGGTCAGCCAGCCCACGTCGTCCTCGCTGTAGACGCGGCGCCCCCCGGCGTCGCGCCGCACGGGGTTGACCATGACGCCTTCGCGTTCGTAGAAGCGCAGCGTGTGGACGCTCAGACCGGTGCGGTCGGCGACCTGTCCGATGCTCAGGCTCGGTGCGTTATCGGGCATGCCCTCCAAGATAGGACTTGATCTAGAGTCGACTCGAAGTCCTAGGGTGCGGCGCACAGTCGGTCTTTTCAAAGGAGCACGACCATGCGCTACCGCGTCCTCGGCGGCACCGGCATCGAGGTGAGCGCCCACTGCCTGGGCACCATGATGCTGGGCGCCGTCGGCAACCCCGACCACGACGAGGGCGTCCGCATCGTCCACGCCGCCCTCGACCGGGGCGTCAATTTCATCGACACCGCGGACATGTACTCCGCGGGCGAGTCCGAGGAGATCGTGGGGAGGGCGCTCCAGGGCCGGCGCGACGACGTCGTGCTCGCCACCAAGGTGCACTTCCAGATGGGCGAGGGACTCAACCGCAGCGGCAACTCCCGGCGCTGGATCGTCAAGGAGGTCGAGGAGAGCCTGCGGCGGCTGCGGACCGACTGGATCGACCTCTACCAGGTCCACCGCCCCGACCACAGGACCGACATCGAGGAGACCCTCTCGGCGCTGGACGACCTCGTGCGACAGGGGAAGATCCGCGCCTTCGGCTGCTCGACCTTCCCGGCGGACGAGATCGTCGAGGCCCACCACGTGGCCGGACGCCGCGGCCTGGCGCGCTTCCGGACCGAGCAGCCGCCCTACTCGCTCATGGCCAGGGGCATCGAGGCGTCCCTGCTCCCGGTGTGCCAGAGGCTCGGGATGGGGGTGCTGACCTGGAGTCCGCTCGCCTCGGGCTTCCTGACCGGCAGGCACCGCAGGGACCGGCGCATCGACCTGTCCACCGGCCGCGCCGCGCTCAACCCGGCGCGGTTCGACCCCTCGATCCCCGAGAACGCCCGCAAGCTCGACGCCGTGGAGGAGCTCGTCGCGCTCGCGGAGGACATCGGCTGCTCGCTGCCGCACCTGGCCGTCGCCTTCCCCGCGGCGCATCCCGCCGTCACCTCCGTGATCATCGGGCCGCGCACCATGGACCAGCTCGAGGACCTGCTGAAGGGCGCCTCACTCGTCCTCGACGACGCGGTCCTGGACCGGATCGACGAGATCGTGCCCCCGGGGACCGACCTGTACCGGCCCGACGGCGCCTGGCTCCCGCCGTCCTTGAAGGAGGCGGCGCGGCGGAGGCGCCCCCTGGCGGAGCGCGCCGCGGGATGACACCGGGCCTTGACACATAGAGACCGATCGGTTTCTATCTTGGCATGGGTTATGACGTCATCATTCGCGGCGCGCGCTGGTTCGACGGGACGGGCGGGCCCTCGGCCGTCCGGAACCTGGGGTTGAAGGACGGGCGGGTGGCCGCCGTCTCGGCGGCCGAGCTCGACGCCGAGGGGGCCGAGGTCGTCGAGGCCGCCGGCAAGTGGGTGATGCCGGGGTTCCTCGACATCCACACCCACTACGACGCGGAGGTCCTCTCCGAGCCGGGCCTCGGCGAGTCGGTGCGGCACGGGGTGACGACGGTGGTCTTCGGATCCTGTTCGCTCAGCACCGTCCACGTCGGCCCGCTCGACGCCGCCGACCTCTTCAGCCGGGTGGAGGCCGTGCCGCGCGAGCACGTCCTGGCCACGCTGGAGGAGAAGAAGACCTGGACCGGCGCCCGCGAGTACATCGCGGCGCTCGAAGACCTGCCCCTGGGGCCCAACGTCGCCACGTTCCTCGGCCACTCCGACCTGCGGGCCGCGGTGATGGGGCTGGGCCGGTCCACCGACGGCGGGGCGCGGCCGTCCGACGCCGAGATCCGGAAGATGGAACTGCTCCTGGTGGACGCCCTGCGCGCCGGCATGCTCGGCATGTCGGAGATGCGCAACCCCTGGGACAAGCTCGACGGCGAGCGCTACCGCTCCCGCACCCTGCCCTCCACCCACGCCGGCCGGGCCGAGCGCCGCCGCCTGTACCGGATCCTGCGCAGCTCCGGCCGCGTCCTGCAGTCCGTGCCGAACCTCTCCTTCCCCGTCGCGCTGATCCCCGCGCTGTGGTCGGCGATCGGCTGGACCGAGGGCAGGCGGCTGCGCACCAGCTACCTCACCGCCGCCGACGTCAAGGCCAACCCGCTGATCATGCACATCATGGGCCCCGTCGCCCGGCTGGTGAACCGGCTCGGCGCCGACTTCCGCTGGCAGCACCTGCCCGTCCCGTTCCAGGTGTACGCCGACGGCATCGACCTCGTCGTCTTCGAGGAGCTCGGCGCGGGCGCCGCCGCCCTGCACCTGAAGGACCAGGTCGAACGCAACGCGCTGCTCCGGGACGAGGGGTACCGCCGCCGGTTCCGCCGCGAGTACGAGAACAAGTTCTCGCCCCGCGTGTGGCACCGCGACTTCTACGACGCCCACATCGTCGACTGCCCCGACGAGAGCGTCATCGGCAGGTCGTTCGGCCAGGTCGGCGACGAGCGCGGCGTCCACCCCGTCGACGCCTTCCTCGACCTCGTCGTCGAGCACGGCACGAAGGTCCGCTGGCACACCACGATCTCCAACCACCGGCCCAAGGCCCTCAACAAGCTCAGCGCCCTGCCCGAGGTCCAGATGGGCTTCTCCGACGCCGGAGCCCACCTGCGCAACATGGCCTTCTACAACTTCCCGCTGCGCCTCCTGCGCCGCGCCCGCGACGAAGGCTTCATGACGATCGAGCGCGCCGTGCACCGCCTCACCGGCGAACTCGCCTCCTGGTACGGCCTCGACGCCGGCCACCTGCGCGAGGGCGACCGCGCCGACCTCGTCATCGTCGACCCCGCCCGCCTGGACTCCACCCTCGACGAGATCAAGGAGGCCCCCGTCGAGGCGTTCGGCGGCATGATGCGCATGGTCAACCGCAACGACGCCACCGTCACCGCCACCTACGTCGCGGGCAACCGCGTCTTCGCCGAGGGCGAGTACTCCCCCGGCCTCGGCCGCCGCCGCACCGGCCGCTACCTCCGCGTCGGCGAGCCCGCGGGCACCGTGGACCCGCGCACCCTGGGAAACGCGGACGCTACTCTCACCTAGGTGAGCACGGAACAGCCGACCGCCCCCAGACGCCGGACCCAGCGCGAGCGCAAGGAGGCGACCGTCGCCCGCCTCGTCGACGCGACGATCGCCTCCATCGCGCAGGCCGGTTACGCGGGCACCTCCATAGGGGAGGTCTGCGCGCGGTCGGGGGTCTCCAAGGGCGGGCTGTTCCGGCACTTCGACTCCCGGCTCGCGCTCGTCATCGCCGCCGCCGAGGAGGTCGCCCGCCGCCACCTGGCCCTCGCCCGCGAGCGCCTGGCCGCCGCGCCTCCCGGCGACCTGCGCGCCGCCCTGGTCCTCATGCGCGAACGCCACCGCGACGACGAGAACGCCGTCTGGTTCGAGCTCATGGTCGCCGCCCGCGCCGACGCCGACCTGCGCGACCGGCTCGTCCCCGTGGCCCGCGACTTCTTCGCGGGCATCACCGGGATGGCCCGCGAGCTCCCCGCCCTGGCCCCGCTCCCCGACGAGGCGCTGCACCTGATCGTCTCCACCGTCCGCAACCTCTTCGACGGCGAGGCCATCTCCCGCACCGTCGCCCCCGAGCCGGAGGTGGAGGAGGCCCGCCTGGACTTCCTGGTCGACTACGCCGGCTTCCTCCTCTCCCGCCACGCCGCGGCCCCGCGGAGCGGGCGGCGCTGACCGCCTGAGACCGCTCAGCGTCCCGGTTCCGCCGACCGGTCCTCCGCCTCGGCGAGGCGCTCGTGGAGGCGTCCCCGGATCTCGTCAGGGGTGTAGGCGCGGCGGCGGCGTTCGGAGCGGACGATGACCGCGCCGGTGGCGGCGACTCCCGCCAGTCCGGCCAAGCCGAGCAGTTTCCACCAGTTCATACGCTTCAGCATCCGCTTAGGCTACGAGACATGACGGCGATCGGCCTGGAGAGAGCACTCGAAATCACCCGGACAGGGGACATCTGGGTCTTCCGCGGCAGGTCACCTGCCGACCGGGCGATCCAGACACTGACCAACAGCCCCGTCAACCACGTCGGCATGGCGCTGGTCATCGACGACCTGCCGCCCCTGATGTGGCACGCCGAGCTGGGCAGGTCCCTGCCCGACCTGTGGTCGGGGACCCGGCACCGCGGCGTCCAGCTGCACGACATGCACGACGCGGTCTGCCAGTGGGCGGCCCGCTACGGCCAGCGCGCCTGGCTGCGCCAGCTCGACCGCCCCGTCACCCGCGAGATGGAGGACGCCGCCCTGCGCATGATCGCGCGCCTGGACGGCACGCCCTTCCCCTCGACCGCCCGCCTGGCCACCCGCTGGTTCAAGGGCAGGATCCCCCTCCTCAAGGAGCAGCGGGCACTGGAGAGCGCCTACTGCGCCGAGGTCGTCGCCCTCACCTACGGCGCCATGGGCCTCCTGCCCCGGCAGAGGCGCCCCAACTGGTACGACCCGGGCCGCTTCTGGAGCGGGGACTCCCTCGACCTCGCCGACGGCTACGCCCTGGGCGACGAGATCCTGGTGGACGTCCCCCTCGCGCCCCGGCCCGCGCCCCCGCCCGCGCGCGGCCGCCTCGCCGCCCTGGTCGACGCGGCGAAGCGCCGCCGGGCCCGCTGACGGGCCCGGACGGCGGTCAGCGGACGGCGAGCGGAGTCCGGCCGCCTTCGCTGCGGGGGAACAGGTGGCGGAGGATGTCGATGATGGTGACGACGCCGACCACCTCGCCGTTCTCGGTGACCAGGGCCAGCTGGGTGCTGGTCTCGCGCATCCGGGTGAGGGCGGTGTAGACGGGGGTGTCGGCCGCCATCCGGTGGGCCGGGCGGGTCAGGTGGGCGATGCCCGCGGTCTCCGGTTCGGTGAGGGTGTCGCGGACGTGGACGACGCCCCAGTCGGCGCCCGGCTCGGTCACCAGGATGCGCAGGTGGCCCGAGGCGCGGCTGGCGGCCTGGACGTCGGCGACGGTGGCCCCGCGGGGCACGGAGGTGGTCCTGGCCTCCCGCTTCACCAGGTCGCCCAGCCGCAGGTCCTGCAGGGCCAGGGCGCCCGAGAGCTGGACGGAGTAGCGGGCGTCGAGCGCGCCGACGTTGGCCGAGTGCTCCACCAGGTGCCGCAGCGCCTCCGGGTCCTGCCCGGCGGCGACCTGGTCGGCCGCCTCGACGCCGACCTTGCGCAGGCACCGGTTGGCGCCCTCGTTGAGCGCGCGCAGCAGCGGCCTGGTCAGCCACATGAAGCCGCGCATCGGCAGCGCCAGGAGCGTCGCCGACTTCTCCGGGTGCGCGATCGCCCACGACTTGGGCGCCATCTCCCCGACGACCAGGTGCAGGAACGTCACGATGACCAGGGCGAGCACGAAGCCCGCCGCGTCGGCCGGCCAGGCGGCCAGGCCCCAGGAGGTGAACAGGGGCGTGAGCCAGTGGTGCACCGCGGGCTTGGTGATCGCGCCGAGCGCCAGGGTGCACACGGTGATGCCCAGCTGCGACCCGGCCAGCAGCACGGTCAGCTCCGAGGAGCTGCGCAGCGCCGCCCGCGCCGACCTGCTGGTGTGCGCGGCGTCCTCCAGCCGGTGCCGCTTGGCCGCGATCAGCGCGAACTCCACGGCGACGAAGAAGGCGCTCAGCACGATGATCGCCACCGTCACCACCGCGACGGTCAACGGGTTCTCCATCAGTGCTCCTCCTCCCCGCGCAGGGCGTCCTCATCGACCTCGCGGCCGACCTCCAGCCGGATGGACGACGGCACGTGGTTGTCGACCTCCAGCACCTCGACGCGGACGAAGCGGCGCGGCGGCTCGTCGCTGTGCGCCAGGTCCGCGGGATCCGCGGGCAGTTCGATCTCCAGTTCGGTGCCGGGCTCGGGCAGCGCCCCGTAGGAGGCGATGACCAGCCCGGCGACGGTCTCGTAGTCGCCTTCGGGCAGCCGGTGGTCCAGGGTCCGCTCGACCTCGTCGATGTGGAAGGTGCCCGGGATGATCCAGGCCTCCCCGTCGGCGGTGGCCGTGGGCTCCTCCTCGTCGGCGTCGTGCTCGTCGGTGATCTCGCCGACCAGCTCCTCGGCGAGGTCCTCCAGGGTGAGGATCCCGGCGAAGCCGCCGAACTCGTCGACGACGCAGGCGAGCTGCACCCGGTGCTCGATCAGCTCGTCCAGCACCGCGGGCAGGGTCATCAGGGTCGGCACGACGACCGGCGGCCGCATGATCGTCGACACCGGAAGGGCCGGGTCGGCGGCGGCCAGCACCTCGTCGAGGTCGACCACGCCGGCGATGCGCTCCTCGTCGTCCAGCACGGGGTAGCGGGAGTGCCCGGCGCTCATCTCGCGGCGCACCTCGCCGATCGGCGTGTCGTGGTCGACGGTGCCGACCTGGGAGCGCGGGATCATGGCGTGCTCCACGTCGCGGTGCGGGAAGTCCAGGATGCGGTCGAGCAGGATCGACAGGTCCGGCGGCAGGTCGCCGCTGCGGCGCGAGTCGGCGACGATGTGCGCCAGGTCCCGCTCGGTGGCCGAGTGCTCCACGTCGTGGACGGGCTCGATGCGCAGCATCCGCAGCAGGAGGTTGGACGACTGGTCGAACACCCAGATCAGCCAGCCGAACAGCCTCAGGTAGATCAGGGTGGAGCGCGCCAGGCCGCGGGCCACGGGCTCGGGCCGGGCGATCGCGAGGTTCTTGGGGAACAGCTCGCCGAACAGCATCTGCACCAGCGTGGAGAACGCCAGCGCCAGCACGGTGCCGATGGCGATGCCGGTGCCCGCGGGCACGCCGACGCCGCCGAGGATGTCCCCGAACGCCTCGCCGATCAGCGGTTCGGCGACGTAGCCGACGAGCAGCCCGGTGACGGTGATGCCCAGCTGCGCCCCCGACAGCATGAAGGAGGTGCGCCGCGTCACCTTCAGCGCGCGGGAGGCGGAGCCGTCGCCGGCGTCCGCGCGGGCGTGCAGCCGGGAGCGGTCCACGGCCATGTAGGCGAATTCCTGGGCCACGAAGTAGCCCGTCAGCGCGGTGATCGCGAGCACCACGGCCACGCCCAGCAGAAGGGAGAGCGCGGTGATCACCGGTTCCCCTTCCACGGGTCACGGGCGGGGGTGCCGGTAGGGCCGGTAGGTAGGTCGCAGTCCATGTGTCTCTCTGGTCGGTCAGGTCTGGGGTCAACGCCGGATGACCTGGTCGGGTTCCCGATGAATACTACTTTTGTAATTTGAGCCGTTCACGGCTCCCTCCCGTGATCTTCCCCGCCGAGCCGGGTAAATCCCCCGGTGCCATGGTGACGAGAGACGAGACGAGGGCCGGCAGAGGCGCGCTGCTGGAACAGCTGTCCGAACCCCTGCGCCGCTTCCTGTCCACCGAGGCGGGCAGCGCCGGCCTCCTGCTCGCCTCCGTGATCTTCGCCCTGCTGTGGGCTAATTCACCCTGGTCGCACCTGTACGAGTCCCTCTGGGCGCTGGAGGCGTCCCTGTCCTTCGGCGACGCCACGCTGGCCATGGACCTCGAACACTGGGTCAACGACGGGCTGATGGCGGTGTTCTTCTTCGTCGTCGGCCTGGAGGTCCGGCACGAGTTCTCCGTCGGGGAGCTGTCCGATCCGCGCCGCGTCGCCGTCCCCATGCTCGCGGCGTTCGGCGGCATCGTCGTCCCCACCCTGATCTACCTGGCTTTCAACCGCTCGGGCGAGGCGGCCGGGGGCTGGGGCGTGGTCATCGGCACCGACACCGCGTTCATGCTGGGCGCGCTGGCCCTGGTCGGCCCCCGGTTCTCCACCCAGTTGCGGATCTTCCTGCTGGTCTTCAGCGTCATCGACGACATCGTGGCGGTGAGCGTGATCGGCCTGGTCTACTCCGACGAGCTGCACGCCCCGGCCCTGGTCGCCATGGCCGTCATGTGCGTGGTGCTCTGGTCGCTCAGCCGCCTGGGGGTGTGGCGCAGCCCCCCGTACGTCCTGGCGGGGGTGGGGCTGTGGCTGGCCACCTACGAGGCGGGCCTGCACGGCTCGATCGCCGGCATGCTGGGCGGGCTGCTCATCGCCGCGCACGAGCCGGCCCGCGACGCCGTCGAGCGGGCGGCCCGCTCCTTCCGCGCCTTCTGGCAGTCGCCCCGGGTCGAGGTGGGGCGCTCGGCGCACCGGGACCTGCAGCAGGCCGTGTCGATCAACGAGCGGATGCAGCTGCGGCTGCACCCCTGGTCCGGCTACGTGGTCGTCCCGGTGTTCGCGCTGGCCAACGCCGGCGTCGACCTGCGCGGCGGCGTCCTGGGCGAGGCGCTGGCCTCCCCGCTCACCTGGGGCGTGGTCTGCGCCCTGGTCCTGGGCAAGCTGGCCGGCGTGGGCGGCACCTCCCTGCTGTCCTTCCGGCTCGGCGCCGGCAGGCCCCCGCAGGGCGTCGGCAAGGGCCACATCCTGGGCGGCGCGGCCCTGTCCGGCATCGGGTTCACCGTCTCCCTCCTGATCGCCGGGCTCGCCTTCGACGACCGGGTCCTGCAGGACGAGGTGGTCGTCGGCGTCCTCCTCGCCGCGATCCTCGCCACGGCGCTCGGCTGGCTCCTCTTCCAGGTCTCCGCCCGGTTCCTCGGCGAGGGCGACGCCGACCTCCCGCGCCTCCTCGACCCGCCCGTCGACCCGGAGACCGACCAGATCAGGGGCCGCGTCGACGCGCCCCTGACCCTGGTGGAGTACGGCGACTTCGAATGCCCCTTCTGCGCCAAGGCCACGGGCGTCACCCGCGACCTGCGCAAGCGCTTCGGGTCCGAGCTGCGGTACGTCTTCCGGCACCTTCCCCTGGCCGACGTGCACCCGCACGCCGAGCTCGCCGCCCGCGCGGCCGTCGCCGCCGGATACCAGGACCGCTTCTGGGAGATGCACGACCTGATGTTCGCCCACCAGGACGAGCTGGAATTCGAGGACCTCGCGGGCTACGCCGCCGAGCTCGGCCTGGACATCGAGCGCTTCCTGCGGGACCTGGACGACGAGCGCGCCGGCGCCCGCGTCCGCGCCGACATCTCCAGCGCGGAGGCGAGCGGCGCCCGCGGCACCCCCACCTTCTTCGTCGGCGGCCTCCGCCACACCGGAGCCTTCGACGCCCACTCCCTGGCCCGCGCCCTGGAGGAGTCCCGCCCCTCCTGAAGAACGTGCGGCCCCGCCGGGGAGTGGCGGGGCCGTGTTCTACGTGCCTCGTGCCGCGTCAGCGGTTGAGCGCGCCGAGGTCGACCTTCATCTCCGCGCCGGTGATGTACTTGGCCTCGTCGGAGGCGAGGAAGGCCACCATGTTCGCGATGTCCTCGGGCTCGACCATCTGGTAGGGCAGCGTCGGCATGAAGACGGGGCCGAGCAGCGGGGACTTCTCGATGAACTGGGTCATCGAGCCGTCGGACATGCCCGACCGCACGCCGTGCGGGTGGATGGTGTTGACCCGGATGTCGAACTCGCCCAGCTCGTTGGCCAGGACCTTGGCCAGGCCGACGACGCCGTGCTTGGAGCTGGCGTAGTGGGCGAGGAAGGGCAGCCCCTTCAGGCCCGCGACCGAGCTGATGAGGATGACCGAGCCGCCCTGGCCCTGCTCGATGAGGGTCGGCACGGCCGCCTTGACCGTCTTCCAGGCGCCGGTGAGGTTGACGTCGATGGTGTCCTGCCACTGCTCCTCGGTGAGCTCCCAGGTGCGGCCGTAGTTCACGATGCCCGCGTTGGCCACCACGATGTCCAGCCTGCCGAACAGCTCGACGCCCTCCTTGACCACGGCCTCCAGCGCGGCCAGGTCGCGCACGTCGGCCTTGCGGGCCAGGATCCGGCGCCCCTGGGCCTCCACGAGCTTGACGGTCTCGTCCAGCTCGTCCTGCGTGGCGGGCTCGTAGCGCACGTACGCGCTCGCCGCCTCGGCGAGGTCCACCGCGATGATGTCCGCGCCCTCGGACGCGAGCCGTACGGCCTCCGCCCTGCCCTGACCGCGTGCGGCTCCGGTGATGAACGCGACCTTGCCCGTCAGACGACCCATGGCTCCTACCTCCTGCTCGTTCGGCAGGAGCCATGGTGGCACTAGGTGCCATAAATCACAAGAGCGGGACGGGCACCCTCTGAAATGGCGAAAGCCCCCTCCCGATCAACGGGAGAGGGCTTTCGTTCCGGTACCTCCGAGCGGATTCGAACCGCCGCTACCGCCTTGAGAGGGCGGCGTCCTGGGCCACTAGACGACGGAGGCAAGCTATGGAGTTGTGAAGAACAGTACCTCCGAGCGGATTCGAACCGCCGCTACCGCCTTGAGAGGGCGGCGTCCTGGGCCACTAGACGACGGAGGCAGGACACGTCTCTCCCCGGATGGAATCAGGGGAACTTCGTCAGCGCACCGGGCCGTATCTTCCTCGGCCGGGCTCTCCAACGGGCTTAACCTTACCGGGTTCCAGGGACAACGCAAAACGGATTCGGCCTCCCCGTGCCGATCGACCCGTCCCCCCGCCGTGGACGGGGTCCCGGGCAGGGCGGTCAGCCCTCGGGGAACTGGGCGATCTCGAAAGGACGCGACGGGTCCGGCCAGTCGCGCGCAAAGAGCGGACACCTCAGGCGGTGGGAGAGGACGTCGGCCAGGAAGTCGGTGACACCGCCCATGTAGCGCCAGTGAGCCACATAGTCGCAGACGACCACCGTCCACTTGTCCGGATCCGGGTCGGTCAGCCAGCACAGGACCTGGTATTCCGTCC
This sequence comes from Actinocorallia libanotica, assembly GCF_039525175.1. Lineage (NCBI taxonomy): Bacteria > Bacillati > Actinomycetota > Actinomycetes > Streptosporangiales > Thermomonosporaceae > Actinocorallia > Actinocorallia libanotica. The sequence continues at coordinate 831 of NZ_BAAAHH010000029.1, read as the reverse complement.
TCCCCCAGGGGAACAGCCCTCCAGGCTCGGGGTAGCAAGGGTAGCGCCGGTCCGTCACACGGGTCTCACCCGTGGCGGGGTCGAACTCCTCGACTCGGCGCGGCCCTCCGAACCGCGCCTGCTCCTGGAGAAGGAATTCCCAGTTCTCGACGAGCCCGCGCGCGGCGGGCCGCAGCGGATGGAGCAGCATCAGGTACTCGTCGATCCACAGGGAGGGGTAAGCGTCCATCAACTCCCGGTAGGGCGCCGGGAACTCCAGCCCGAGCCTCCGGTGGACGTCGTCCCAATCGATCGGCTCAGCCCGTTCGGACGGCCCGAACCGCTCACGGAACCACGCGAGGTCGGCCATGGTTCACATCCTTTCGGTCTCGGAAGCGACGCTGCTCCCCGGATGGTTCGGACGTCGTTCACGCCTCTTCTGATCCTGGAGCGCCTTCTGCAACGTCTGCTCGATGCGTTTCTGCAGCACACTGTTGAAGAAGCCGAACTGAGTGATGAAGTTCTCCTCTTTCGTATTGGCGCCGCCGAGGACCGCCCCGTAGAGGCGGCCTCGGCGGAAGACCCGATAATTGTTCGACACGCAGCCCTGGATCAGGATGTAGCGGGCGTTCGCACTCATGTCCCGGATCTGGGCGCACTGGTCGTGGGACGAACGAGGTCCCATCGCGTGAAACTTTGATCCGGCTGAGATTCTTGTGCGCATTGGCCGGCAGTTCAAGGGCCTGGGTACCGGCTCCGTCCCCGTCGTACCGATTGAGCCTCTTTCATCCTCGGCGAAGGGCTTTGATCACGGCATGATCGCGAGTTGAGGATTCGCCCCCGGACACAGAG